>DATIEJ010000408.1:0-2156 GCA_035455825.1 Rhodanobacteraceae bacterium
GGTTTCAAGTCGCGATGCACGACGAGATTCTGGTGCGCGTACTGCACCGCGCCACACACCTGCAGAAACAGGTGCAGGCGCGCGCGCAGGGCGAGATTCTGCCCACGCGCGTACTGCGTGATCGGAACGCCGTCGACATAATCCATCACCAGGTACGGCGAACCGTCGGCGGTAATGCCGCCGTCGATCAAGCGCGCGACATTCGGGTGCTCGAGCCGCGCCAGAATCCGCCGCTCCTGGCGAAAGCGCTGCATCAAACCCGGCGTCGGATACGACAGTTGCTTGATCGCGACGCGCTGCTCGAACTCGCCGTCGTTGCGCTCGGCCAACCAGACCTCGCCCATGCCGCCGCTGCCGATCTTGCGCAGGGTGCGCCATTGGCCGAACTGCGGCGGGGAATCGACGTCGCTGGCCGAAACGTCCATCGCAGCGGCGATCAGCGCCGGCGGACGCTCCATGAATTCGCTGGCGCGCGCATCGGCGCGCAGCAGGCGTTCGAGTTCGGTGCGCAGCGACGCATCTGTACCGCAGACGTCGGCAATCCACGCGTCGCGTTCTTCAGCGGGCAGCTCCAGAGCCTGCTCGAACAGGTCGGCGACGCGATCACGATTCATCGCGCTGTGCCGCTGTTGCACGCCGCTTCACCGCCAAGCCGCTCACGCCCGCGCCCCTTCCGCCCTGCGCCGAGTGTATCCCTGTTGCCTGCGCGGTGCCGTTCGGGCAGCGCGCTTCGGTAAATATCGCCGTCGAATTGCAGTTCGCACTCCGCCCCGGGGCCTTGCCCTTGCGGGGCTTGGCGACAACCTAACGGTCGCCTCGGTGACGTTGGACCTCGGGGCTCAGTCCGCGACGCGCCGCCGCGCCTTGATCAGCACGTCGACCTGGTCCGGCCGGCCGTTCCAATAGTCGAGGCGCACGCGGCCGTCCGGCAGCTGGGTCAGCGTCGCCGGAATGGCGTTGAACGTGCAATACCAGCCGGACGGCAACACCACGGCATTACGCGGCCGGCCGAGGGCGCGATCGAAAACGAGATCCTCGCCATCGAGCTTGTAGCTCGCCGGCGCGGTGTAGGTCTCTGCAATGCGCAACCGCAACGTCTGCCCGGCCTTCACTGCCGGAAACGGAATCACGACGACGCGCGCGTCAGGCTCTGGCGTCTCGCCGGCGTTGATCTTCGACGCGAACATTTCCGCGCCGCTCATCTCTTTCACCTGCAGCTGCACGCCGGTATCGAGAATGCTCGCGGACGGATGGCTCGCCGTGCTGCCCTTGCGCACGACATTCGCGTAGCCGTTGATGCCGGGCCGCGTCTCGGTGTAGTCATGATAGAGCGCGAATGCGTGAGTCTCGGGCTGCTGCAGGAAATAGACGATGTCGCGGTCCTGGCGCGCACGTTCCGACAGGCGTTCTTCTTCCGTCTCGCCTTCGAACGGCGCCTCCCAGCTTCGCTGCTTCGTCGGCGCGGCGGGCGTGGCCGCTGCTCCCGTCTGCGCGGTCTTCGTTGCATGGATCACGAGCGGCGCTTCGCCGCCGCTGTTGTTCATGAAGCTGATCGCAATCCTGCCGTCGCTCTCCGTCAGGATTTGCGACGGGACCGTCAGGCCGACAACCTCGTAGCCCGCGGGCAGCACGACCTTGTTGCGGCGAACACCGAGCGGACGGTCGAAGACGATAGCGTCGCCGTCGAGGTGGTAGCTTTTGGCGTCCTCGTACGTCTTGATGATGACCATGCGCCCCTGCCCGTTCGCCGGCACCGGCCGCGCCAATGCGACCTTGATGTAGCTCGTGTCGGGGTCGGCATCCGTCATCAGCGCATCCTTGCGCGCGTCGGCGCCGCTGACGATCTCGAACTTCAGCGGCTTGCCGCTCATCGCATCGAGCACGCTCTCGTCGCTCGCCGTGCTGCCCTTGCGGATCGGATTGTAGAAATACTTCGCGCCGGCCGTCGTCGCCGTCACTTCATAGGTGATCTTGAAGCGGCTGCTGCCGGGCGCGAGCAGTTCGTAGCGCGTGTACTCGTCGGTTTCGGTCTGCTTCGTGGCAGTTGCGAAGTAGATGCCGTCTTTCGCCGCCTGCGCCGCGGCTGTCGAGCACAGGGCCAGCCCGATCAACGCGGCGCCAATCCGTTGCAGATGCGATTTCATCGATGACTCCAG
>DATIEJ010000409.1:0-8158 GCA_035455825.1 Rhodanobacteraceae bacterium
GCAGGTTGAATTTGCGCAGCAACCGTCGGTTCGCGCCGAGCGCAGCGCGCCCACGCAAATGGAATTCGAACTCAAAGCGCAACGCCCGGTGCGGTCTCCGCCGACCGCTCAGACGCCAAGCACCAGATCCTCGGCCTCGACATGATCGAGCCGGATCTTGTTCGCGAACAGCGAGAATGCCAGCGCGCCAGCCATGCCGTTGGCCTGCTGCACCCACGGCGGCAGGTACAGCGGCGCGGCGATGTAACCCGAATCGAAGTAAGGTTCCATCGACAGCACGTCGTGCAGCGCCATCTTGCCGGCAAACAGGCTGCGGCACAGTTTCAGCTTCTGGTTCTTCAGCGCCCAGCGGAAGAACGTGTGCACGGACAACAGGCCGTGCAGGTAGACCGTGTCCTTGGTAAATGCCGAACCGCCGGTCAGCGGCGCGCCGCGGAATACGCGCATCGCCGAAGTGAAGCTGTCCGTGTCGCTCTGGCCGGCAAAGTGGAAGAAGCGGAACACGTCGATGAAATCCGCGCCGTGCATGGCCTTGTGGATCGCGACGATCCGCAGGCTGATGCGCTTCATGCGCTCGATGTCGATCGAGCCGGACATCAACTCGGCGAACGTCGCCAGGCCTTCCTGCGTCGCGGTATTGCGCGGCGAATTGAGCGCGAGTGATTTCAGGTTCGGTTGCTCGCGCCCGTTCAGCGCGGTCAGCGAATGCACGAACGCTTCGTGTTCGAGCAGCTGGTTCTTGTCGTACTCGGAAAAGCAGGTCGACGAACGCAGGCGGATGCGCGTGGGGCCCGCCGCGGCCTTGGCGATCAGGTTCGGGTCGACCTCGACCGTGACCTGGTGGTGGGTGAAGAATGCATCGATCGATTGCTGCAGCTCGACGCGCAGCGTTTCGACCGGAATGCAGTAGTCGGCCCGGCTCGTGACGAGTTCGCGGTCGAGTTCGTCGGCCAGGTCGATGAAGTGCTTGGCGGCGTCGAGGTTGCTGACCGATCCGCCGGGAAGGCGGTCGCCGGGACGGCCGAACAGGCGGATCGAGTGCTGCGTGATCGCCGCCGTGCCGGCCGCTTCGAGCAGCTCGGTCGTGATGCGCCAGGACTCGGCGGTGCGGCACAGGAACTCGCCGACCGGGTGGCCCGGATCGGCAGCGCGCGTGACCGCTTCGAGTTCGTCGCGCACGTTCGAATAGTCGAACTTCGCATATTCCACATTGGGCAGTTGTGGACGGCCGGCGGCCCAGTTCTCGAGAAACTGCACCTGCACGCTGGCCGGCCAGCTGACCGAGGCGAGCAGCTTGATGCCCCTGACCGCCGCGACCAGGCGGCGGTCGAGTTCGGCGAAACGCTGCAGGCTGTCGCTCTCGCTCACGTCCGGGTCACCCTGGCGCCGCCGGCCCGGGCTGCGTAGCGGTCACCGGTTTTTCCGCTCTCATCCATGGGTGGAGTATGCCGCCAACCCGAGCGCCGTGCGCAACGGATCGAGCAGCGCGCCGTATTTCGCGGTCCTCGCCGTGTCCCGCCGCAACGGCTCGCGCACCTGCGAAGCGCTCGGCGTGCGTATGCGCCGCTCGGTCTCGTAGAAGCGCAGGCAGGCCGGGTCGAACGGCAAACCGCAGAAGTCCAGCAGCGCGCGCGTCTGCGTTTCCGGATCGGCAACGAGTTCTTCGTACACCTGGACGCGCACGCGTTGCGGATCGGTCGCCTGCCAGTGGCGGACCGCCCGGTCGAAATCGCGCCAATACGCCGACAGGTCGCTGAAACTGTGCGTGTACTCGTTGCCGTTCAGCATCTGCCGGTAACAGGCGAAGCAGGTTTCCAGCGGATCACGGCGGCAGGCAACGATGCGCGCGCCCGGCAGCATCGCCAAGATCGCGCCGGCATACAGCCAGTTGCTCGGCAACTTGTTCGTGAAGCGCGGACGCTCGACGCGCCAGCGCGCCGTGCGTTCGAGGTAACGCTCGCCGAGACGGCGCCAGTCGGCGGCGGGCAGACCCACGGCCCACTCCGACAGCGGCCGCTGGCGCTGTTGCGATTCGTCGGCCAGCACCTGCCACAGGTCGTACAGTTCGCTGGCCCCTTCGACCTGCGGATGAGAGGCCAGTATCTGCTCGGTCAGGGTCGAGCCCGAGCGCGGCAGGCTGACGACGAAGATCGCTTCGCTGCCGAAATCAGACCCGGTCACTGGCGGAGCCGGGAATGCACGCAGTACCGCGTCGACCTGTGCGCTCAGCGCGGATGCGCTCCAGCGCGGCTTGCGCTCGCTCGCGCGCGCATTGGCCTCCTGCAATGCGGCAAACGCCTCGGCGTAGCGCTGCTGATCCTCCAGGCCCTTGGCCAGGGCGAACAGCATCGCGATGCGGTCGTGCGCGCCGGTTTGGGAGTTCGCCAGCGCGCGCCGGATCGCCTCGACGTCGGCGGGTTGCAGCGGCACCGTCTTGATGTTCGCCAGGCCCCACCAGGCCATGCCGGACAAGGGCTGGCGCGCGAGGATGTCGCGATATTCCGCGCGCGCCTCGTCGGTACGGCCGTCTTCCTTGAGGATATCGGCCAGCATCGCGCGCGCGTTGTGGTGTGTCGGCATCAGCGTGACGACGCGCCGCAATGCGGCGATCGCCTGATCGTATTCGGCCAGGCCGGCATGAAGGAGCGCGAGGTTGAACCAGGCGCCGGTCAGGGCCGGATCGAGCGTGCAGGCCTGGCGCAATGCGGCGATCGCCTCGTCGGGGCGCGATGCCTTGCCGAGCGCGATGCCGAGCGAATTGAGGATCAGCGGATCCTGGGGCCGGGCCGCCGTGGCGCGCTGCAGGATCGTGACGGCCTCGGCATGCTGGCCGCGCATGGCGTGCACGTTGCCGAGCATGTGCAGGACTTCCGGGTGCTGCGGCGCCAGCGCCATCGCGCCGATCAGGTGGCGCTCGGCTTCGTCCGCCTTGTGTGCCTGCAACGCGCGCTCGGCGGCAATCACGGCCGCCGAAGCGGACGCGGGCAAGCCGGCGAGAGCGGTCTTCATGCGCGCGGCAGCGGCACTGTTCGTGGTCGAGGACATCAATCGGCTGCTTGCTGGAATTTCATTCGACTCGTGCCATGGGCGGCTGCCGGAGCGTCCCAACTATAAGGTACGGAATCGGGCGGCACATACTGCGGCCTTTTCAGCGGCCGCCATACTTTTCATTCAGGCGCTTGTTCAGCGCCTTGTTCGCGACGCGCGCCTGGCCCTTGCGCCGCAGTTGCGCCTCGAGCGTATCGTTGGTGGCCGACAACTCGTCGCGCATTTTCAGGAAGTTTGCCCAGCGCGCCGCGTCGAGCGTGCCGCTGTCGAGCGCCGCGCGCACCGCACAGCCGGGTTCGTTGCCGTGCGCGCAATCGCCGAAGCGGCACTGCAGCGCGAGCGTTTCGATATCGGCGAAGCCGGCCTGGCCGAGCTCCTCGTCGCCGGTCAGCTTGAGCTCGCGCATGCCCGGCGTGTCGATCAGGCAGCCGCCACTCGGCAGCGCGATCAGCGCGCGGTGCGTCGTCGTGTGGCGTCCGCGCGAGTCGTTGTCGCGCACCGTATTGGTCGCCTGGCGCTGCACGCCGAGCAGCGTGTTTGTCACCGTCGATTTGCCGGCGCCGGAAGAACCGACCAGAACCGCCGTGTCGCCGTGCTGCAGGTGGGCGAGCAGCGGCGCAACGCTGGCGCTGTCCTTGGCATTGACGCCGTGCAATTCGACCTGCGCCGGCAGCAGCTCGCGCACGCTCGCGGCCGCGGCGGAAAAAATATCATCGTCCACTTTGTCGCGTTTGGTCAGCACGATCACCGGCTGCGCGCCGCTGCCCTGGATCAACGCCAGGTAGCGTTCGATTCGGCGCGGATTGAAATCGCCATCCATGCCCATCAGCACGATGACCCAGTCGATGTTCGTTGCGATGACCTGGCGCTGGTAGCGTTCTCCGGCCGCCGCGCGGCTCAATTCGCTGCGGCGCGGCAGCACGTCGCGGATCAGCAGCGGAGCAGTCGGCTCGACCAGCACGAAATCGCCGACCGCGGGCCGTTCCGAAGGGTCGCCGCCGCGGCGCAAGAAACGCGGCGCTGGCTGGGCCGGGAACTCGGCTGCACCGTCATGCACGCGGTAGCCGTTGCGATGCTGGGCGACGACGCGCAGCAGGCGTAGTCCGACCGTGCCTTCCGGCATCGGCGGCGCTTCCCCGCGCCAGCCGATCGTGCTCAGCAAACGCATCTCTTCGGTCAACTGCATCGGCGCATTTTACGGGAGTTAGGGCGCAGGGCTGAGGGCTGAGGGCCGAAAAGCCACAAATAGGCCGCAATCCCGCCCGGTTTCAGCCCTCAGCCCTCAGCCCTCAGCCCTTGTATTTAGGCGCTATTCCGCTAGCATGCTGCAACACAACATCGCTACACGGCCTGACCCGATGCCGAGCAATCGCCCCGTTCCGCCCGTGCGCGCCAGCGCGCGAATTGCCGAAGTCCGCTACGAAATCCGCGGAGACCTCGCCCGGCGCGCCGCCCAGTTCGAGGCCGAAGGGCGCGACATCGTCAAGCTGAATATCGGCAATCCCGGGCTATTCGGCTTCCGCGTTCCCGAGCATGTGCGCGAAGCGATCCAGGCCAACCTCGCCCGCAGCGAGGCCTATTGCCATCAGAAGGGTATCCCGTCAGCCCGCTTGGCGATCGTCGAGCAGTTGCACGCGCACGGCGTGAGCGCGGCGGATCCGGATCGCGTCTTCATCGGCAATGGCGTCAGCGAACTGATCGACCTGGCCCTGCGCGCCCTGCTCGATCCGGGCGACGAAGTGCTGCTGCCGAGTCCGGACTATCCGCTGTGGAGCGCCGCCGTAACCCTGAACGGCGGAACGCCGGTCTATTACCGGTGCCCGGCCGAACGCCTTCACCTGCCCGATGTCGGCGAAATCGAAGCACTGATCACGCCGCGCACGCGCGCGATTGCGCTGATCAATCCGAACAATCCGACCGGCGCGGTCTACCCGCGCGAACTGCTCGAAGCAATCGTGCACGTAGCCGCGCGCCATCAGCTGATGCTGCTCAGCGACGAAATCTACGACGAAATCCTCTACGACGGCGCCCCGTTCGTTCCGCTCGCACGCCTGGCCGGCCATATTCCGTGCCTGACGTTCGACGGGTTGTCCAAGGTGCAGCGTGCCTGCGGCTACCGAGTCGGCTGGCTGTCGCTGACCGGATCGCCGACGGCACTGAGCGAAATCGAACATGGGCTCGATTTGCTCGCTTCCCTGCGCCTGTGCGCCAACGTGCCGGGCCAATGGGCCATTGCGCCTTCGCTTCGGGGCGCGGATACGATCTCGCCTCTGACAGCGCCCGGGGGACGCCTGCACGAGTCGCGCCGCGCGGTCATCGAAGCCTGTGCGCAGAGCAAGTACCTCGAGCTCGTCGCTCCACAAGGCGCGATGTACGCATTTCCGTCGATCAGGCGCGAAGCGCTTCCCGCGTTCGACGACGAGACGTTCGCGCTGGAGTTGCTCGAGCGGGAAAACGTGCTCGTCGTGCCGGGCTCCGGTTTCAACGACGACTCGCGCGCGCATTTCCGCATCACGCTGCTGCCGCTCGCCGACCAGTTGCGCGACGTTTTCGGCCGGATCGACCGCGTGCTCGCGCGCATGGCCGTGGCCAGCGTGCCCGAGAGGCATGTGGCTTGAAGTCTGCGTGAGATGGGGTGAAGGAACCGCATGGTTCGCGAGTGATGCGGTGCGCCTCCGGCTTGCCGCATCCTGCGGACTGAGGGCTGGAGAGTGTCGTTTGGCAACTGCTTGCTCGCAATGATCCTCGGCATCGGTGGCGCCTCGGCGCATGCGGCGGACGCGCGCTTCCTCGCGCTGGGCGACTCGTACACGATCGGTGAAGGTGTCGATGCTGACGGCCGCTGGCCCGATCAACTCGCCGCGGCGCTGCGCAAATCCGGCAGCGCGGTCGCCGCGCCGGAAATCGTCGCCCGCACCGGCTGGACGACGGACGAACTGTCCGGCGCGATGGACAAGCATGCGTTCGATCCGCCGTACGACCTCGTCGCGCTGCTGATCGGCGTGAATAACCAATATCGCGGCCGCGACATCGACAATTACCGCACGGAGTTCCGCGCGTTGCTGCAACGCGCGATCACTCTCGCCGGGGATCGGCCGCAGCACGTCGTCGTCGTGTCGATTCCGGACTGGGGCGTCACGCGTTTCGGGCAGCACAGCGGGCGGGACACCCGACAGATTGCCCGCGAACTCGATTTATACAATGCGGCAAATGCTGAAATTGCCGCATCGCTGCGCGTGCGCTACGCCGACGTGACACCGGTATCGCGCGATGGTGGCGGCCAGGCCGACATGCTGGTCGCCGACGGCCTGCATCCATCGGCCGCGATGTACGCGCGCTGGCTGGCGACGATCGAGCCGCAGGCGCGGGCGGCGCTGGCCAGTCCGTAGGGTGGGCCTGGGCCCACCGTTTTTACGAAAGAAACACAGGAACGATGCGCCAAGGCCCAGCCTGCGGCCGGACTGGTATCGGCAAGGCTGTTGTCGAAGCCCGCGCCAGCAGCCGCCTCTGGCCGGACTTGTCCTCGGCGTCGCGCGCCACCATGTCCACGGCGGTACAATTACCCTTTCCAATCAAGGTTTCCGCAATGGCCGTCGCCCCCGAAGTTCGTACGCGCATCGAAGCGCTGCTGCAGAGCAACCGTGTCGTGCTGTTCATGAAAGGCAATCCGGGTGCACCGCGTTGCGGTTTCTCGGCCGCCGCGAGCGGCTTGCTGAACGAGTTGCTTGCGGACTACGCGACAGTCGACGTACTCGAAGATCCGGAAATTCGCGAAGGCATCAAGGCCTACGGCAACTGGCCGACGATTCCGCAGCTGTACGTCGGCGGCGAACTGGTCGGCGGCTCGGACATCATCCAGTCCATGTACACGAGTGGCGAGCTGCAGGAACTGTTCGGCCTGCCGAAGCCCGATCGCACGCCGCCGCAGATTGCGATCAGCGACAAGGCGGCCACGGAAATCCGCAACGCGCTCGCCGATGCCGAGGTTGGGCTGGCGCTGCACCTGTCGATCGATGCGCGCTACCAGGCCCAGTTCCACCTGGCCGAAGCCGACGCCGCGTCGATCCGCAGCGAAGCGAACGGTATCGCGATCTACATGGACCTGGCGACGGCGCAGCGCGCGCGCGGCGTGAGCATCGACTGGGCCGACACGGTGCAGGGATCCGGGCTGACGATCGACAATCCGAACGCGCCGGCGGGCGTAAGAGCGCTGTCGGTGCGCGACCTCAAGGCGCGCCTGGATGCCGGCGATGTCACGCTGGTCGACGTGCGGCCGCCGGACGAGCGCGCGCGGGCAGCGCTGACGGCGCCGTTCCGCACGCTCGACGACGGCATCGATGCGCTGGCCAGCCTGCCGAAAGACACGCAGCTGGCCTTCCTGTGCCACAGCGGCAACCGCAGCGCGCACGCGGCCGAGCACTTCCGCGGCCTGGGTTTCGCAAAAGTATACAATGTCATCGGCGGCATCGACGCCTGGTCGCGCGAGATCGATCCGGGCGTGCCGCGCTACTGACCGCTTTCGCGAGCACGCAGGGTGGGCCTCGGCCCACCCTGCCTTGATTCCGGTAGACGGCAGCCAGTCCTTGTACGCGCGTGAGCATTCCGATTGAATAGGGGTTTCCCTCTTTCGGAAGTCGCCATGCGCAGAACCCTGATTGCTGCCTCGCTGTTGTTCGCCGCAAGCGGCGCGATCGCCGCCGAATCGGTGCAGCAACTGACGCAACCGGAACTGCGCCAGATCACCGCGTGGCGGCGCGATCTGCACGAGCATCCGGAATTGAGCAATCGCGAGGTGCGCACGGCCAAGCTGATCGCCGATGAGTTGAAAAAGCTCGGATACGAGGTTCGCACCGGCATAGCGCACAACGGCGTGACCGGAATCCTCAAGGGCGGCAAGCCGGGGCCGAAGCTGGCGATTCGCGCCGACATCGATGCGTTGCCGGTCACCGAACAGGTCGACCTGCCGTTTGCCTCGAAGGTCAAGGGCGATTACCTCGGCAAGCAGGTTGGCGTCATGCACGCCTGCGGCCATGATGCGCACACGGCGATGACGCTCGGGCTCGCCGCGATCCTGGCGAAGATGCGCGCCGACCTTCCGGGCCAGGTCATG
>DATIEJ010000410.1:0-7418 GCA_035455825.1 Rhodanobacteraceae bacterium
TTCCAGCGCGTGGCGTGCAGCCATTCGGCGCGCGAAGGCAGGCGGTAGCGAGCGTGCAATCGGCTGCCGAGCCATTGCGTGTAAGCGTTCGCGTCGGCCCAGCTGACGCAGACTGCCGGATGCGAATCGTTCTGGTCGAAACCCGGCTCGCGCCAGCTCAGTTTGCGCAACGCGGAAAGCGGCGAGTGGGGTTCGCGGCATTTCGCGGCGTTGCGTCCGGTCGCGCGCGCGAACGCAGCGTACTCGCCGCGGGTGACCTCGTAGCGTGCCAGCGCGAACGCATGACCGATGTCCTGGCGCTGCCCGCCACGCGAAAACACCGCCGGCACGAAGGCAAGTTCCGGACCGCCGCGATCGCGCAGCCGTGTTCCGGGCGCGAGGTCGGCAAGCCGCGGCGCCGGTGGCGGTTCGGGTTTCGTCGCGCCGGCGCTGTCTGCCGCCGAAGCCGGCGCCGCGGCCTGCGGCATGGTTGCCGGTTGCGGCGAACCTGCGGCAGCGTCGGCTCGCGCCGGTGGTTCGCTCGCGCCGGCGTCGGTCGGGGCAGGCGTTTCCGCAGTCGCCGGCGAGACCGTTGCTCCCGTGCTGGCTTGCGCTGGCGCGGATGCGGCCGACCCGGCGGCCGCATCGTGGTTCTGGCGCAGTCGAGTCAGGCCGTATCCGATCAGAACCGCACCTCCCAGGGCAAGCACGACGGCGGCGACGATGCCGGTATAGGCACGCGTCTCGCGTTGTGGCGCGTTCACGGCGGACATCAGCTTGGTGGCATACGCGGCAGGCGGTGGGTCGCCCAGTTGAGCGGCAATCACGTCGAGCGCGGCTTCCATCTGCGCCGCGGTCTGGAATCGTTCCGCCGGGGACTTGGCCATCGCGCGATCGATGAATTCCTGCCAGTGGCGCCGCGCCGGTCGCAGCCGCGGCACCGGCTGCTCGAGATGCGCCAGCGCGACGGCCAGCGCGTCCGGGCCGTGGAACGGCAAGTCGCCGCAGAGCATCTCGTAGGCAACGACGCCGAGGCTGTAGAGGTCTGCCCGCCCGTCGATCGCGTGGCCGCGTGCCTGCTCCGGGCTCATGTATCCCGACGATCCCATCGTCGAGCCTTCGCGCGTCACCCGCGCGGATTGTTGCGCAGCCAGCGCAATGCCGAAGTCGGCGAGCAACGGACGGTCGAGCTTGTCGAACAGGACGTTCTCGGGCTTCACGTCGCGATGCACGACGCCCAGCGTGTGCGCGTAGCCGAGCGCGCGACACAGCGCGCGGACGACCGCGACGATCGCGGCCTCGTCTTCGCGCAGGTCGCGCGTCGAAAGGTCGCCGTTCGGCAGGTACGGCATGACGTAGTAGAGGCGCCCGTCGTCGGTGCGGCCGACGTCGAAGATGCTGACGATGTGCGGATGGTCGAGGCGTGCGATCGTGCGCGCCTCGCGTTCGAAGCGCGTGACCATATCCTCGACGTCGTCGGCCGGCGTCCTGCCCTGGGCATCCCCGCTGGACGCGGGTATTCGTTCGACCGCGAGCACCTTGATCGCGACTGGCCGCGACAACGATGCCTGCATGGCCAGGTAGACGTCGGCCATGCCGCCGCGGCCGAGGCGCCGGCTGATGTCGTAGCCGGCGATGTGCGGCGGCGGGTCGCTTTTGGCGTCGTTCATGACCACAGTGCGATGGTGCGGTGCGCAGATACTATCCGAAGCCCGCGCGGGATGGTCAGCAGCCCGGTGCGAGCCGCGCTCGATCCATGGTTGGCGGCACGGCCGCCGCGTGGCAGGCTTCGGCAGCAGAATTGGAGTGGAACGATGTCCGAGAGTGTCAGCAGCGGTGCGCCAGCACCGGCAGCGCCAACGGTCGGCGCGACACCGGTCGTCGTCGCACTGATCGGCCTTCCGGGCGCCGGCAAGAGCGTCGTGGCACGCGCGCTGTCGGACCAGCTCGGCTTGCGCCGGGTTTGCCGCGACACGATCCGCCATGCGATGTTTCCGGCATGCGCGTATAGCTTTGCCGAAAAGCGCGCCGCGTTCCGGGCTACGCTGCTTGCGCTGGAAATCAACTGCCTGCTCGGCCAGTCGACCGTGATCGACGGCGTGACGTTCTCGCGCCGCGCCGACCTCGGGCGCGTCGACAGCACGATTCGCCGCTACGGGTTCACGCCGATTCCGATTTTTCTCGACTGTCCTCCGCGGGTCGCGTACGAGCGGATCGCGCGCGAAGTCGAACTCAACAAGCACCTGGCGCGAGACCGCTCACCCGGTCTCGTCTACGAAGTCCAGGCGCGCTTCGACACGCCGCCGCCGAACGCGCTCGTGGTCAATGCGAACCAGCCCGCGGCCGACGTATGCAGGATCGTCGTCGAGGCGGTCGCCGCGATTCGCGATCGCGCGATGCCCTCCATCGCGGCGGGAGAGGGCTAGAGCAAGGGGGCGTTGCCGAAGACGCCGCTGCAACGGACTGACCCGCGCCTTCAGCTCACGGCGCGGCATGCGGGTTCTCGTGTGCCGCCCGCTGCCTCAGGTCTTCGGCGGCGGTTTGAATCGGGCGCCGCGGAAATAGCGCACGCGCAGGTCGTGGCCGCGCTGGCTCTTGCCGATGTAGACAAGATCGACGTCCGGCCAGACGGGGATCTGGCCCATCTCGGTAAAGCGCGTGTTTTCCAATTCGGTCAGCACCCCGATGCACGGATAGCCGCTGCGCATGGCGTGACCTTCGAGCAATTCGAATGCGCGCTTGAAGATGTAGAGAATCAGGCGGCTCTTGCGCCAACGCGGCGCAATGAAGCAGCGGTAGTAGTACATCGGCTGGCCCAGGCGCGGCAAGGTCATCGCCACCGCGGTGCAGACGCCGGCCATTTCCCCGTCGGCATCGCGCGCGTGCAGGACGATTTCCTTCAGCCGCTGACGCGCCTGGTTCTCGTCGCCTATCGCCTTTTCCTTCAACCAGAACGCCAGGACCGCTTCGCCTTCGTCCGGAAGGTCGGTCTGCCAGTGCGCGACATAGTGAAATTGATCGCTCATGCGCTCGCGGTGCCTTCATCCACCGCGGCAGGCCCGGCGTAACCGACGCCGGGTGTCGGTGGCGCATCCGTCTGCACTTCGCGCGGCGCGGCAACGGCGACTTCGCGCAATGCCTTGTCCGGCAACGCGTACGCCGTGGCGAGCAGTTCGCCTTCATGCACGATTTCCGGGAACAGCACTCCGGGCACGGCCTGCACCGCGAAGATCTCCTGCACGCCGCCGGTGAATTTAAGGAACGCGATAGTCTTGCCGGTGCCGATGTGCACGACCCAGACGCCGGACAGGCGGTCGGAATTGTCGTCGGTGATCGGAATGTCCGTGAACGGCGTCGTGCCGCGCAACTGCGACAGGCCGATGAACGCGACCGGGCCGACGAAATCCAGCCCGCGGCAGAATCCCGGCACGCGCGCGACGTCGGTGCGCTCGCCGGTCTTGACGTCGACCGTGCACAAGGCGCCGCGGCCCGACTCCAGCACCCACAGCTTGTTGTCGTACCAGCGCGGCGAATGCGGCATCGACAGTCCGCGCGTGATCACGCGGTTCGTCGTCACGTCGATGATCAAGCCGCCGTTGCGCTTGTTCGCGCGCCAGCCTTCGTGCGTATTGGTTTCGCCGAGCGCGGTGACGTAGCGTGCAATGCCGTTGCGCATCGCCAGGCCGTTCAGATGGCAGCGGTCTTCCGGTGCGTAGTGGCTGACGAACTTCGGCCGCCAGCGTGGCACGAAGCTCGACTTCGTATCGAGCGTGCACAGGCACGAGAACAGCGTATTGATGAACCAGATCGCGCCGTCGCCGTCCCAGGCCATTTCATGGATGTCGATGTGGCCGGTAATGTGCCCGCGCCGCGCCATGTAGACCGCGTCGTGCACCGGCGGATCGTGCAGGCGCTTGGCGACGTCCGGCATGTTGCGGAACTCGGCGATCTCCATCATCGCGCCGAGCATCAGGCGCTGGCGATCCGCGGCCATGCCCATCGGCCGGTTGAACGTGCGGAAATGTGTATTTATGGAATTTCCGTCCGGCCGCAGGATCACGAGCTTGCCGGCCTGATACGTGCTCACGAGCACGCACGCATTCAGTTCGCGCAGGATGTCCGGGAAGTTCGACGTGTGGACGCTGCCGAGCACCTGCTCGACGGTTTGCTGCGCAGGCTGATCCGCGGCGGGCGCCGTCGAATCCTCGGCGGCTGGCGCGGCCGCGGCTTCGGGCGGGTCTGCGGACTCGGAAGCCTCTTTGTCGGGAGTCTCGTTCATGACCCGCATTGTCGCCCAATATCGCGCGCGCGCAACAGTCGCGCGGGCCGCCTACTCGAGGACCGGGCAACCCTCGAAGTTGGCGCCGAAGACGATTTCGTCCTGGTTGACCTCGTAGGCGCCGATGTCGGCGACGCCCTTGGATTCGCGCGGGTACAGGAAGGGCGGCGTGTCGGCCTGGACCCCGCGCTGGTCCTCGAGGTAGCTTTTTGGATTGCTGCCAAAGTCGATCGCGGCGCTGGTGGTCATCAGCGCGTGGGTCCAGGTCAACCCGCCGTTGTCGCGAAGCGTACCGAGCAGGGGACACCCGGCTCTCGTGTCGACCGGAAAACCGTTAGTGCCGTTCGAAACGCTGACCGCGCGCGCGAGATTGTTCGAGGAAGCAGCGTCGAAAGTGATCGTGTGGATGCTCGTCGACGTCGTCGTCAGATCGCTCTCGCCGAGGCCGACGACATAGTTGTTGGAAACGATCGTGCTTTGCAGGATCACGTTCATGTTGCTGGCCTGGCCGGAAAACGCGAGGCCGGGCGCATAGAAATTGAACGGACCCGGACCGGTTTGACCGAGGCCGGACGTGTTGAACGCGATCGTGGAGTTCCGGATCTTGACCGTGCCGACGTTCGTGAAGACGCCGCCGACCAGCTTCTGCGCGTGGTTGCCGGAAATCGTGCTCGAATAGATTTCCATGCCAAGGCCCGACGCCACCAGGAAGCCGCCGAGCACATCGACGCCCGCCATGCTGCCGTTGGAGTAGTTGTTCGACACTGTCGATTGGCGGATATAGGCGTTGCTTCCGGCACTGAGCCCACCGCCCAGGGCGTATTTGTAGGAAGGCTCGTTTCCCGCGAGCACGGGCCCGAACACGGAGTTGCCGCTGACCGTGCTGTACTTCACCGCCAGCGTGGCTCCCGAGCGCGCCGCGCCGCCGCGCACGCTCGAGCCGTTGGCCGTTGCCGTATTGCCGGCGAGATCGCTGAATTTCACGATCAGATTGTCCAGCGCATAAAGGCCGCCGCCTCGCGTCTCGCTGCCGATAGCCGAATTGCCGGTCACCGTGCTGTGATTGATCGACAGCACGCCGTGCGCGTACGCGCCGCCACCCCGCGTGGTGCCGCCGCCGTTGGCGGTATTGCCGGTCAGCGTGCTGTTGTCGAGCGTAAGGCTGCCCTTGGCGTACACGCCGCCTCCGAGCACGGTGTTGCCGCTGCCATGGACCGCGCTGCACGATGCCACGTGCACGTTCGTCAGCGTCACGTTTCCCTGGGACGAGACACAACCGCCGAGACTGCGATACGCGAGTCCGTTGCCGTTGTGATAGACATGCCCGCCGCTCAAGGTGACGTCCTCGATCGTGAGGCTGCCGGCTTGCGTGTGGGTAAAGAGCCGGCTGTTGTCCAGATAAGTGCTGCCGCCGGGCAACTGTGTGCCATCGATGATGAGCTTGGAAGCGCCGGGGCCCTTGATCTTCAGATTGAGCTGGTCGATATAGATCTCGCCGACCGTGAGCGTGATCGTGCTGCAGGGAACGGGCAAGTCCGGAAGCCCGCTCATGTCGACCGTATCGCCCGACATCGTCGTCGCTGCGGCGATCACCTCGCGCAGCGATCCCGGCCCGGAGCTGTTGCAGTTGCTGACTGGCCATGTCGTCGGAATGGCCAGCACCGACATCGGCGCGGACAGCGCGAACATCGACGCGATACAGGCAACCAGTGGTTTACGATGCGACTCGTGAACAGCAGACAGCAGGCTACTCATGACACGCTCCCCATTTGATCGCAGACGTTGCGTCTGACGCTCATCCCCATGACGAGGCTAACACCACGTACGCCCGGCATTCAACGGCTTGTCGGCCGTGAATTGCAGTTGATCGGCCTGGCGCAGGCAGGCCTTGTCAGTGGAAACGTCGCAAGCGGGAAAATGCGACAGGATTTGACGCGATAATTTTGGACGTAGGGGGCGGCCGATGGCGTTTGCCGGCGCAGACGGGCAACGTTCCCGGGCGGCTTGAGCGTCGCCAAAAACAGAAGTTACCCCGCTTCGCTCACAGCTTCAGCGAAACGGCAAGAGGCCGATCGGCGATCAATCAGGAAGTCCTGCGCGGCGACGCGCCTGGACGTAGGCGCGCCTCCCGACGGGCCGGCACGGTGCCGCGTAGTTGCCCGTCAGGCTCCTGCTCTCGAAAGCCCCTTGGTCCGGCTATTCGAGGGCGTTACAGCCGTCGTTCCCCGTAACAAATATGATGTCGGCTTGGTTGACCTCGTACGCACCGACATCGGCGCCCGTGCCCGATAGTCTCGGATACAGAACGGCGCTTCCGCGTTGATCCGTGGTGAAGCCTTTGGGATTGCTGCCGGTGTCGATGGCGACGCTGTTGCTGGCCAGGGCGTGTGTTTGCGTCAAGCCGCCGTTGTCGCGCAACGGCTGGAGGTACGGACAGAGCTGCGTCAGTCCGGGAACCGCGAAGTTGTTGCCGGGGACGCGAACCAGGTTGTTCGATGAAGCAACGTCGAAAGCGAACGGGTCGCCGCCGGTGACCGACATGTCGAAGTCACTCGTTGGACTCAAGCTGTTGTTGGAGACGATCGTACTTTGAAGCTTCAACGTGGTGTTGGCCGTATAAATTGCGAGGCCGGGCCCAAAGGTGCCTCCAATGCCCGTCGTCGGCGCGTAGTTGAACGCGATTGTGGAGTTCGTGATTATCAGGTCGGGTGCCTGGAGCAGAACACCACCAATAGCGTTTGAAGACGTATTGCCTGAAATCGTGCTCGAATAAATGTGTGCGTACGAAGATCCAGTGGCCTGAAAAACACCGGCAGTGCTGAAATTTGCCGTGTTGCCGGAGATCGTCGAGTTCTGGATGAGAAGCGCGTTCTTCGAAAAGACGCCACCGCCAAAGCCGCCCGGCGCTCCGGTTGCTTCGTTGAAGCTGACCGTCGAGTACTTCATGCCGAGGCCGGTACCGGCAAAGAGGCCTCCGCCCGAAGCAGTGCTGGCATCAGACTTGACAGCCGCACCGAGGACGTTGCCGTATTTCATAGTGACTTGCTTCGCAGCGTAAATGGCGCCGCCGTACGCTTTTCCACCGGTCGAGTGGGCCGAGCAAAGAATCATGCTGCCGGAGATGACCTGGACGGAGCCGGCCGAATAAATGCAGCCGCCC
>DATIEJ010000411.1:0-8687 GCA_035455825.1 Rhodanobacteraceae bacterium
CTCGTTGAGCGCGAATCTCGGCATCACGAACAGCGACGGCGTCAGCGCTGCGACACCGGGAGGCTCGGTGACTTATACGATCACTGCGTCGAACGCAGGGCCAAGCAATGCGCCGGCGTCGAAAGTGGCGGACACGTTCCCGGCTGCGCTGACTTGTTCGTGGACTTGCGCCGGATCGGGCAGCGGCACGTGCACGGCATCCGGATCGGGCAACATCAACGACACGGTCGATCTGCCGAACGGCGGCAGCGTGGCCTACACGGCCAGTTGCACGATTGCCGCAGGCGCAACAGGTTCGCTGGTCGATACCGCGACCGTGAGCGTGGCGGCCGGGGTTGTCGATCCGGTGCCTGGCAACAACAGCGCAATCGATACCGACACGCTGAACGTCCAGGCCGACATTGCCCTGACGCTGAGCGACAGCCGCTCGTTCGCGCAAGTCGGTGACACCCTCGACTACGTCATCGAGGTCACGAACCCTTCCGGGCCGAGCGTCGCGGTTGCGAACGTCAGCGATGCGTTGCCGGCCGCGCTGGACGGCGGCTCCTGGACGTGCACGCCTACTCCGGACCCCGGAACCATCTGCCACGGCGGCAGCGGCAACACGCTTAGCGACACGGCGACGATTCCAGCCGGCGGCAAGGCCTCGTATCTGTACTCGGCCACGCTGCAGTCGGACGACGCCCCCGGGCTCGTCGTCAACACGGCGTCGGCGAGTCTGGCAAGCGGCTCGGATCCGACACCAGCCGATAACAGCGCCAGCGACACCGACATCGTCGTGATCTTCCGCGACGGCTTCAATGGCGGCGCATCGTTGCTTGCCAACGTAAATGCTGCCGGCGGCAGCTATGTCACGGGGCAAATGCAGGTCGATGCCGGCCTGCTCGCGCACCTCGGCATCGTGCCGGTCGACATCGCGAGCGGCCGTTCGCCGGACGGCAAACGGTTGTTCGTGTTGCAGATCGCGCGTTTCGGCAGCGACGTTGCGTTGCGCACGCTCGCCACCGACGCGCGTGGCATGAACAGGACGTCCGAGTGGCAATCGGTCGACCTGGCCCATCACGTGCTGGAGTTTGCCTGGCAATCCGCGAAGGACGGCCAGCGCGACGGCTACATCGCGGCCGCCGCCGGCGGCCCGCCGGTGCTCATCGATGCGCGCGCAACCTCCGATCGACTGACGCGCCTGCTGATCACCGTCGATCACGACGTGCCCTGGTTGCTGTTGATCGACCACTGAACAGGCGAGTGACGCGCTTCGCGTCGAAGCGCTTCACGCGAAGCGGTCAATCCAGGCGCTTGCTCGTGCGCGCGATTGCGATCGTCATCATGATGACGATGAACACGCCGAGCGCCGCGAGTTCGGGCCACAGGTCGCGCAGGCCCGCGCCGCGCAGCATGATGCCGCGGATCAGGCGGATGAAATGCGTCATCGGCAGGACCTCCGCGATCCACTGCGCCGGCCACGGCATGCCGGCGTATGGAAACATGAAGCCGGAAAGCAGGATCTGCGGCAGGAACGTGAAGAACGCGATCTGCATCGACTGGAATTGCGTCTGCGCGAGCGTCGATATGAACACGCCGAGTGCGAGCGACGCGACGATGAAGACGAGCGAGCTGGCGTAGACGTCGATCAGGCTGCCGCGGATCGGCACGTGGAAGATCAGCACACCGAGCACGAGCACGACGGTGACCTGCACCAGGCCGATGCCGATGAACGGCAACACCTTGCCGATCGTCAATTCGCCCGCCGATACCGGCGTCGCGATCAGGAATTCGAGGTTGCCGCGTTCGCGTTCGCGCACCAGCGCCATCGCCGTGAACAGGACCATCGTCATCGTCAGGATCACGCCGATCAGGCCGGGCACGGTGTTGACCGGGGCGCGCCGCTCCGGATTGTAGAAGTTCACAATTTCCACATTGCCCAGGGTCTGGTTCGGGTTCACCACCCCGCCGGGATTCAGCGCGGAATCGAGTGGCAATCCGGCGAGCTGGCGCGCGGCCTGCTGGATGACCTGGTCCGAGCCGTCGACGACGATCTGCAGCGGCACGCGGTCGCGCGTCGCCAGGCGCCGTTCGAAATCCGGCGGAATGACCAGCGCCGCGCTGATCTTGCCGGCGCGCAGCAGTTCGTCGATCTGTTGCGGATCGGCGAGGCGATACTTGAAGTTCATGACGTCGGTCTGGCCGAGCTGGGCGACGACTTCGCGCGAGTGCACGGTCTGCGCCTGGTCGAGCACCGCCGCGTCGAGGTTGCGGATGTCGAGGTTGATCGCGTAGCCGAACAGCAGCAGCTGCATCGTCGGTATGCCGACCATCATCGCGAAGGTCAGGCGGTCGCGGCGCAGCTGGCGCAGTTCCTTGACGACGATCGACAGCAGCCGGCGCAGATTCACGCGTGCGTTTCCGCCGGCTTCGGGGCGCGCGGCTCGCGCTTGGTCGCGGCGACGAACACGTCCTCGAGATTCGGCGCGGTCGGCTCGACGCGCGCATCGATGCCGGCCTCCTTCAGGTGCCGCGCGATCGCGTCGCGGGCGTTATCGCCATCGCGGGTCAGCACGCGCAGGTTCGCGCCGACCTGCGCTAGCGCGACGACGTCGCGAAATCCGGTCAGCGCAGCCTGCGCCTTGCGCGGCGCTTCGCATTCGACCAGCAGCGCAACGCCGGGCAGCGCCTCCATCAGTTCATGCGGACTGCCGTCGGCGACGAGCTTGCCATGATCGAGGATCGCGAGGCGATGGCAGCGTTCGGCTTCGTCCATAAGGTGCGTCGACACCAGAATCGTCGTGCCGGCGTCGACCAGATCGAACAGCGAGTCCCAGAATTCACGCCGGGATTGCGGATCGACCGCGCTGGTCGGTTCGTCGAGCAGGAGCAGGTCGGGTTTGTGCAGCACCGACGCGGCGAGTGCGAGACGCTGCTTCTGTCCGCCAGACAGCGTGCCGGCGAGCCGGCCGCGAAGGTCGCCGAGCCAGTAGCGCTCGAGCAATTCGGCGATGCGCGTCCGCGACTGCGCGCGCGTGAATTCGTGCACGGCGGCGACGAAGTCGAGGTTTTCGTCGACCGTGAGGTCTTCATACAGCGAAAACCGCTGCGTCATGTAGCCGATGCGGCGCTTGAGCTGCTCGGCCTGCTCGGGAATGCGGAAGGCGAGCACTTCGATCTCCCCGGCGGTCGGCAGCAGCAGGCCGCACAACATGCGGATCGTCGTCGACTTGCCCGAGCCGTTCGGACCGAGGAAGCCATAAACCTGCGCGCGGCCGACGTTGAGGTCGAGGTTGTCGACCGCGACGACGTTGCCGAACTTGCGCGTCAAGCCGCGCGCGCGAATCGCCAGCTCCTTTCCTTGCTCCGCTTGCGCGGGAAGCCTGTCCCGGACTTCGATCCGGGAGGGGCCAGAGGCCTGAAGGGGAGAACCCTGCGGCGCCATCCTATTTGGCCGCAAGCGCCGTCGCCTGACACGGCAACCCCGCCGGCAGCTTGCGCGCATCGTCGCCGTCGAGGCCCAGTTCGGCGCGATAGACAAGGCGGCTGGCATCGTCGCCGGTCAGCGCATAGTAAGGAGTGAAACTCGCTTCGCTGGCGATGCGCAGCGCGGTCGCGGTGAACGCATGCTCGATGCCCTGGACCTTTACGCTGAAGCGCGCCCCCTGGTTCATGCCGACGCGTTGCGGTTCCGGAACGAACACGCGCGCATACGGCGCGTCGCCGACCAGGAAGCTGACGACGCCGGCGCCCTGCGGCGGACGGTCGCCGAGCTTGAACGGCAACGTGTCGACGCGGCCGGCACGCGGTGCGCGCACACTCAGCCGCTCGACCGTGACCGCAAGCTGCGCGACGCTTGCCTGCGCCTGTGCGAGCGCGGCTTCGCCCTGCGCCAGATCCTCCGGGCGCGTGCCGTGCAGCAGTTCATCCAGGTTCGCGCGTGCGGCATTGGCGTCGGCATCGGCCTGGCGCAAGGCGGCGTTCGCGTTGTCGAGATCAGCTTGGGGTTGCGCCCCGGCTTGCGCACTTTTGCGGACGCGGTCGCGCGCAATCCGGGCATTCGCCGCCGTGGCTTGCGCGCGAGCGAGTGCGGCGCGCGAGGCATCGATCGTCTCGGCGCGCGCGCCATGGCGCAGTTCATCGAGCGCGGCGGCGAGGCGCTGCTCATCGGCGCGGGCAGCGTCGAGTTGCGCCTGCGTGCGGCGCGAATCGAGCGTCAGCAACAACTGATGCGCCTCGACCAGATCGCCTTCCTTGACCAGGATCTGCGTAATCGGCTCGGACACCTCCGCCGGCACCGCGATGCGGTCCCACTCGAGCGTGCCGAGCAGCGGCGGCGGTCCGCTGCCGCGGCTGCAGCCGGTCAGCGCTGCGAGCGCTGTCGTTGCGAAGAATATACTTTTTAGCATCGTCTTCATCCTGGAATTCTCCTCGCGCTCAGCCGAGCCCGATGCCGCGGTCGAGCAACGCCAGCGTGTGCACGCGCAGCGCCTCGTTGTCGATGTCGTCGGCGCGGAACATGCCACGCCAGATCGGTGCGCTGGCGGCAGTGAACAATGTCAGGCCAATCAACGACACGACGAGCAGACGCGGATCCAGATCCGGATTGAGCTCGCCGCGCTTCTGTGCCGCGCGGAACTGCTGCTCGAGCTGCTGCGGAATCAGCGGCGCGATGCGCCGCATGACCAGTTCGCGCAGCGCGCCGCCTTCGCAGAGCACCTCGCGCGCCCAGAGCGGCGGAAACCATGGATAGCGCTCGATCAGGCTGAATGCCGCGCCGACGAAACCGGCAATCAGCGCGGCGCTTTCGCCGGCATTCTGCTGCATCGCCTCGCGCATCTGGGCGACGACCGGCATCAGGCGTTCGGCGATCAGCGTTTCGACGAGCTGCGGTTTGCTGCCGAAGTAATAATGCAACAGGGCCGGCGTGACCCCGGTAGCGCGCGCGATGTCGCGCAGGCTGGTCGCGGCGATGCCGCGTGTCGCGAACAGGTCCAGTGCGGCGTCGAGCGCGCGCGCACGCAGATCCGGCTCGGTCGTCATTCGCGGTCGGCCCGGCTGGCGCAGTCTGGCGTGCGTTGCTCTTGCCATGGCCGGACTATAAATTAACCGTACAATTAATTTCAAGCGCTCGGAAGAATGAGAGCCGGAATCAGCCGGTGCGACGGGCGTGTTCCAGTCTCCCTGCTGGCGGCGGCGGTCACGGTAAGCCCGATCGTTTCATGGCAACATGCAGGGCGATATCGAACGGCGTTGCGTCGGTCGGCTTGGCGGGTGAGGCGAATTCGCATCGATGGGGTCACGAAAAGGGCGGTATGCGTCTCCGGGCAATGATGAGTGCGGCGACAGGTCGCCCTGCGTCCCAAATCGCTTGTGGCGTGGCAACGAACGCAACGTACGGCGTCACCCGGAGCCTGATCCGGACTTGAAGTTGGCAGAACAGGAAACCGAGTGTCGGTAGCCGTAATCCAGACCCTTTCTCCCGCCTGGATCGCGCCGTTGGCCAACGGCGTCGCGCTCCTGCTCGCGCTCGGATTCCGGCGCAATCGCGCGGTCCTGATCCTGCTCGTGCTGGCGCTCAGCGCATTTGCCTGGGCCGGCTATCCGGCCGGCGGGCGCGGGCATGAAGACGCTGTCCTGATGTTCGCGCCCTGGCTGCTGGTGGCGGCTGCGGCGATGCCGGAACGAGGCCTGCTCGCGCGGCGCAATCTGCTGCTGCTGTTCGTCATCGCCGTTGCCGTCTGGCTGAGCATCGACGCGCCGGCGCATGTGTGGTCCGCGCTGCGCGCGGCTTTGCCGTTCGGCGCGCTGCCGTGGACGGCCGGGACGGTCGCGTCGATACTGATTTTGATCGCCGCCGGTCTGTGCCTGCTGCGCTGGGTGCTGCGCGGCGGCCCGATGGAGGCGGGCCTGAGCATCGTGCTCGTCTGCGCCGCCGTCGCCGCGTCGCCGATCGCGAATTCCGACTACAGCATCATGGCGATGACCCTGGCCGGAGTCTGCGCCCTGCTCGCCGTGCTGTATGCGTCTTACCGCATGGCGTTCGTCGACGCGCTGTCGGGCCTGCCGAATCGCCGTGCGCTCGACGAAGCGCTCGCGCGCCTGTCCGGCAATTTTGCCGTCGCGATGATCGACATCGATCACTTCAAGCGTTTCAACGACACTCACGGCCATGCCGCCGGCGACCTCGTCCTCAAGGCGATCGGGCCGCAGTTGCGCAAGATCCGCGGCGGCCGTGCCTATCGCTATGGCGGCGAAGAGTTCTGCGTGCTTTTCTCCGGCGCCCAATGCCGCGGTGCCGCGGCCGCGCTCGAAGCGGCGCGCTCGAGCGTCGAACAGGGTCGGGTGCGGATCCGCTCGGCACCGCCGCCGCGGCGGCGCACTCAGGCGGTCAAGCGCAACGAAGCCGGCGACGTGCGCGTGACGATCAGTGCCGGGTTGGCCGAGCGCGATGCGACAGCGCGCGCCCCGGCCGAGGTCCTCAAGGCGGCCGACCAGGCGCTGTATCGAGCCAAGTCGAAGGGGCGCAACTGCGTCGTCGCCGATTGAACGCCTGGTTCCCGCTGCCCGCGATCCGGTCGGCGAAATGGCTGCGACGATCGGCCATGCCGCGAGCGTCCTGACTCATGGGGAGTGTGTCTGCGCGGGTCCCGGGCGCGGGCGCCTCGACCGATCCTTTGGCATTACCTGTCAGGAGGTCATCATGCGTATCGCAGTGCTGGGTATCACCCTACTTGCCGCCGCCGGCGCCGGATTCGTCCAGGCTGGCGAGGTAAACATGCCGTACTCTCCGACTCCGGAGCGGCCCGTCACCGGGACGATGATCGAGCGCCCGGTCGTTACCGGAATTCCGATCGACAAATCCTATGCGGAGCTTTCACCGGAACAGCAGGGCATGGTCAAGGCGAACTACGGAAGCCTCGGCGCGTCCGATGAACCGCCTTATCCGCTCAACGGGTTGAAATCGATCTCGCAGCGGATCGCGAATTCGGAGGTCAGTGCGAGCGTCGACGGCGAACTGGTCATGCAAGTCGACGTCAGCAGCAGCGGCGAAGCGACCGGCGTCACGACCGTGCGTTCGCCGAATCCGGGTATCGCGCGCGTCGCCGCTGTCGCCTTGCAGCGCGAGAGGTACAAACCGGGTATCTGCCGCGGCCAGCCGTGCGCGATGCCGTTCATCTATCACGTCGAGCTGTCGTCGCCGCGGTAGGCAAACTGAAGGCCCCCGGCTCTGCCGCGGAGGCAGCAACAGTTTGGCATCGACGGAAGTGATCTTGCGGTGACTGAAAACCCTCTCCCCCATGCTGCATGGGGGAGAGGGTTGGTTGAGGGGGAAGCGTGTGACATCTGCGAATCGTCGACGAGGTGCGATGCGCCGCCCCCTCACCCCAACCCTCTTCCCCAACGATGAACCCGTTGGGGGAGAGGGAGTATTTGCGGCGACGTGTCTTCAGTCCTCCGTCAACCGCTGCCGACTTCGACCGTCATTTCGCTGAGCCGCTGCGGCGCGAACAAGCGGTAGAGCATGCCGAGCACGAAGCCCGTGATCGCGCCGCTGACGTGTGCCATGTAGTTGATGTGCGACGACGCTTCGTGATGATGCAGGTCGTACACGTTCCAGCCGACCTGCCAGGCGACGATTGCGAGCACCGGGAGCGTGAACCAGCGCACCCAGAACAGGAACCAGAAGAAACACCAGATCCGCGCGTGCGGCAGCAGCGTCGTCAGCAGCGCCATCATGCCCATTGCCACGCCGGACAAGCCGACGGCCGGCAGGCCTTCGACGGCCGACGCGCTGTAGCTGTAGGCCAGGCTCGTGGCGACCGCCATGACGACGAAGCTCAGCGAAAAATGCAGCGGACCGAGCACGCATTCCACGCAGGAGGCGAAGATGAAGAAGAAGAACAGATTGCCGAGCAGATGGTCCCAGCTGGCGTGCGCGAACGTCGACGTGATCATTGTCACGACGTTGTACTGATCGGGCCGGTAGGCAATCCTCTCGGTCAGCGCCTTTGGCACGAGTGCTTCGAAATCCGCGTACGCGCTCGTGATCGTGTCCTGCTTGTACTTCAGGTCCGCGGCCTTGTCGCGATAGAAATCCAGGTTGCGCACCGAATGCGCGAGCTCCGAGATCGTTGCGTCGCGATCGTGCGACTGGCGGATCGCCATGAACACGTTCTCGCAACCGGCGCCGATCGCACGATCGTCGATGTTGTCGAGCATCGCGTGCAGGTTCGTATCGAGATCCTGCGTGCAGTAGTTGCGAAGATTGCCTTCGAACGTCGCGCCGGATCGCATCTGCGACAGGAACGTGGTCAGGCAGACCAGGCAAACCAGGATCGTCAGGAACGGCAGCCGGTACAGGCTGACATCGAGTTTGTACGGCAGAAACAGCATGCCGGCTCTCTGTGGCTTCGGGCGCGGTTCGCGATGGTGCGAATAGTACAGGGCTGAGGGCTGAGGGCCGAAAGCTGAGAGCAAGAGCGGCGCGCTTCGAGCTCTGGATCTTGGCCCTCAGCCCTCAGCCCTCAGCCCTCAGCCCTGTACTATTCGCATCATCGCGAATCGCGCCCGAACCCACAGAGAGCCGGCATGCTGTTTCTGCCGTACAAACTCGACGTCAGCCTGTACCGCCTGCCGTTGCTGACGATACTGGTTTGCCTGGTCTGCCTGACCACGTTCCTGTCGCAGATGCGATCCGGCGC
>DATIEJ010000412.1:0-32595 GCA_035455825.1 Rhodanobacteraceae bacterium
CGCGCGAGCGATGCGGTTCCTTCGTCACCGCATCCTGCTGCGCTAGAGCACACCCCAAGACGTCATTCCCGCGAAAGCGGGGCTCTCAACGGCGGAGCTGGCCATCCACCCTGATCTTGCTCCGCTGATCCGAAAAGCAAAATGGATTCCCGCTTTTCGCGGGAATGACGACTATTTTTTTATGCCCAACGGTCGGTCACGCGCTCGTGGTCACGCACCATTTGATTACACGCCGCTGATTCCGCGCCGCTGACTACGCGCCGTTCGTCGCGCGTCGTGGATCAAATTGCAAAGTCCGGCGCAATAGCGTTGAGCCATCCGCCAATGCGCGTCGCCCACTCATCCTGGCCGACAGCGTGAACGATCAGATCCTGGCGAATCTCGAGGCCGACGTGCGCAATGCCGCGCGTCTCGCAGTGCACCGGAATCGCATAATCGGTCGTGGCGGTGACCGCGTAAGGTTCGTTGTCGCCGGCGGTCCAGCGGCCCTCGGCACGGATGATCGACAGCAGCCGTTGCGCCACGCGCGCGTCTCGCCCATACAGCATGCCGATCTGCCATGGCCGCGCGACGCCATGGTAGACCGGCGTGAAACTGTGCACGGAGATCAGGATCGTCTGCCGACCCTGTGCTGCCCGCCGATCGAGTTCCTCGGCGATACGAGCGTGATACGGAACAAAGATTTCTCGCGCGCGCGCCGAGGCATCGGCCGCGCCGATATCCGCATTGCCGGGAATGTCGGTCGCTTCGCTGCGCGCGACGATCGAACCCGGCGCGTCGAGCGGCCGATTGCAGTCGATCACGAGACGCGAGTAGTTCTGCAGGATCGCAAACGCGTCGAGGATTGCTGCGAGGCGCGTTGCTACGCCGGCTGCGCCAATGTCCCAGGCCACGTGTCGCCGCAGGTCCGCTTCGGAAACGCCGAGGTTGCCGAGCGCGCGCGGCAGCCGGCGGCTCGCGTGATCACAGATCAACACAAATGGTGAAGCCCCCTGTTCGCGTTCGAGTGCGAAGGCCGGCGGTTCGTCGGCGGCGAGCAGGCGTGTGTCGTGGGCGTCGTTCATGGCGGGGCAAACCTAGCACGCGCATTGATTCGTGCGCCACAAGCCGCCCGGCCGCTTGCAAAGCGGGCCGGAGCCATTGCGGCTCCGGCCCCGACATCAACTGTGGTTTACCGCGCTCGCATTTGCCGGGCGCCAACTGGTGATCCTGCGCCGCTCGAGCGGTAGCCCGTACATGTCGACGAACTCGCCGTCGCGAAACATGGCCGGTTGCCATTCGGCAGTGCCCAGCCGCACTTCGATAATCTGGCGGTCCGAGGGAAGCTTGTCGGTTGTCTGATTCTTCAACACGCTGTTCGGCAGCATCTGTGCGTTCTCCTTTGGAATCGTTCTTGCGTCGCCATTCTCGGGCACCGCGCATGAACCTCGGCTATGCAGCGCATGAACCCGGCTTCAGCATCGACACGCCACTACAGCGGAGTTGCAACAAATGCTGACCGTGTCCCCGTGGCCGCCACGGTCGCCGTCCTGCCGGTGATGACGCCGTCGTCCGTGATGTCGTTGGCAAGCGCGATTACTGCCGTATAGCCGGCCTGCTTCAGATCGTTCAGATCGCGCATGCCGTGATCGCGATCCCAGACGAAGCCATGCAGCGTGCCATCCGCGGCGGCAAAATAGCCGACGACCTGTCGCTTTGCGTTGATGCCGGTCGCCGTGCTGTTGTCGTCAGCTGCCGGGTTCAGCAGTTGCATGCCGGCATCGCGGGTCCAGATGAACGCATGCGTAATGTTCGCCGTAGGGTCCGATGTATCGCCGGCAAATCCAACGACGTCGCCACGGTTGCTGATTGCGGTCGGCGTGTTCCAGAACGGCGCGGTGAGCACGCCTTGGCCGATATCCGTGACCCCATTGCGGTCCCACAGCACCGCGTGCGCGGCCGTGTACCGGCCCACCGCCTGGTCGCAGCTGCCCGAGATGCCGACGGCCTCGCCACGGTTGTTGATCGCCGTCGCCGCGCCGGAACTGTCGCCGGCAATCAGCGGCAGCGCACGGATCGCGCCGGCGCCGGGGCCGTAGACGACCGGCAGGAATTGCAGCACCTGCCCGCTCAAGCCGGGACCCGCGCCTTCGCACGACGGATCGAATACGCCGGTCTCGGCCCATCCGCTGATCTCGCCGCGATTGTTCGCGCCGGCGGCATAACCGTTGTTGCCGCCGAGCGTCGGCAATGCGCGCATGCTTCCATTCTCCCAGACGAAGCCGCGGCAGATGTATCCGGTTGCGTCCGTCTGGAAGAAACCGGCGCAACTCCAGCGCTCGCCGAGAGGTTCGGGTGCATTGGTCTGGGAAATGCCGGCAATCAGCCCCGACGTATTCTTCACCGGCCAGGCGACGTTGCTGTTCGGTCCGCCGAGCGTATTCAAATCGTACGGCTGGCCGGAGACCCAGACCGTGGCGTGACGGTGCAGGTCGCCCGCACGCGTCGTGAAGCCGGAAACGATGCCGTCATTGTTGATGCTATTGCCCTGGTTCCTCGTTCCGCCGAACGCGGCGAGGTTCACAACCGAATACTCCGGCGCGGCGTTCGCCGGCGGCGATGTGAAGCCGCTGCCGAGGGCAATAGCAATTGCTGCTGAGCACAGATGAAGTCGCATGCCTCTTCTCCTCGTGGTGTGGTGTGACAAGCAGGACACAGCTTGTCCACCGGCCGTGCTGGACGGGAGCTCCACTTCTGCGACGCTCGCTGGTCCGGTTACGTCATGAATCCCATGCCGCTACGGAGATTGACTCATGCGTCGCTGGGAATTGAGTGTTGCCCTGGATCCGGAGCGTGAGCAGCCTCTGTTCCTGCAGCTGGCAAACTCGGTCGCGGACGACATCCGTAGCGGTCGCCTGAAAGCCGGCGACACGCTGCCGGGCTCGCGCGAGCTGGCCGAGCTGCTTGGCGTGAACCGCAATACGATTGTCGCCGGTTACGGCGAACTGGCTGCGGAAGGGCTGATCGGCACGCGCGTCGGCGGAGGAACGTTCGTGCTGCCCAAAACGCCGCAGGTCTCATCGCTTGCGCCCACGCCGGCCACGCTCGAAACACCGACCTTCACGCTCGCGCGGCCGCTTTCCATGCCGGTGCAACGCCGGCCGGTGCCGCCGGGCACCCTCACGCTCGCGCTCAGCATGCCGGACGCCCGCCTGTTTCCCGCGCAATCGCTGGCGCGCGCATTCCACCGGGCAATCGGCCAGCGCGGCCGAGACCTGATCGCCTACGCCGATCTGTGCGGCCACCTGCGCCTGCGCAGTGAACTCGCGACGATGCTCACGCGCAGCCGCGGCCTCGCGGTCACGCCGGACAACCTCATGATCACGCGCAGCATCGAGCAGGCGATCGATCTGGTCGCGCGCACGCTGCTTGCGCCCGGTGATGTCGTCGCCGTCGAGGCATTCGGATACCCACCGGCCTGGAATGTCCTGAAGCTTGCCGGTGCGCGCCTCGTGCCGCTGCCGCTCGATGCGGAAGGACTCGACGTCGATGCACTCGAGACCCTGCTGTCGCGCGAAAGCGTCCGCGCCGTGTTCCTGACTCCGCACCATCAGTTCCCGACCACGGCGGTGATGTCTCGAAGCCGCCGCTCACGGCTCGCCGACCTGGCGCTGCAACACCGCTTTGCGATCATCGAAGACGACTACGACCACGAGTTCCACTACTCCGGCAAGCCGGTACTGCCGATCGCCGCCGGGAGCGGACGCGCCAACGTCGTCTATGTCGGTTCGCTGGCCAACCTGCTCGCGCCGGGACTGAGCACCGCCTTCATCGCCGCGCCGCCGGCCGTGTTCGAGCGCCTGCGCAGCCTGCGCGCCGCGAGCGACGCGCGCAGCGACGTGGCGATGGAATGCGCGATCGCCGAACTGTTCGCCGATGGCGAGTTGCTGCGTCACACGCGCCGCATGCGCCGCACTTTCGCGGCCCGGCGCGACGCGCTGGCTGCGATGCTGACCCGGCACCTTGGCTCGGCTCTTGCGTTCCGCGTGCCCGACGGCGGCATGGCGCTGTGGGCGCGCGTCGACGACTCGATCGACCTGCCCGGCTGGGAGCGCGCCGGCGAGCGCGAAGGTGTATTTTTCCACAATGCCCAACCCTACGACTTCGCCCAGCGCGAGCAGCCGTTCATGCGCCTGGCGTTCTCCAGCCTGGATGAAACCGAGCTGGGCGAGGCAGTGCGCCGCATGGCGCGGGCTCTGACGCGTGCGCGCACGTCGCAGCTGACCGCGATCGCTCGCGCACCGGCGCGCCGGACGGCGTACAAGGATCCTGGAGACCTTGTGTCCGACACAAAACCTCGACGGCTCGCGGGTGAGCGGTCACGCAGATCCTGAGAAGCCAGTCCCTGAAAGCCGGCACCGTAGCCCGGATGTAGCGCAGCGAAATCCGGGAACTCTGCTGCGACAAGCGCCCGGCGTGATTTGGCCGTTTTCGCCATAAAAGTAGCAAATCCGCCACTGCCTTTGTTACGCTTCAAGGCGCAAAGTTCGCAACGTGGGCAGTAGCAGCGAGATGGCGTAGTCCAAATCGGAAGTTCGTTTCTCGCTGGTAACACTGCCACCCCGCCAAGACGCCGGGTTTGGCAGTCTGCTCAGGTTTGCTACTGGAGATACCGTCATGCTCAAGCATTCATTGATTGCCCTGTTCGCCTCCGCGGCGCTTGGCGCCGGTACGCTTGCCGCCGCCACGCCGACCTACGAGCCGCTGTACATTTTCGATGGCCAGTACACGGCAACGCTGAAGCAGCATTCCCATCGCTGGCAGCTGCAGCCCCTGCGCGGCGACGAGGTCGAGGTCAGCGATCACGCGAAGGACTGCGGCAGCCGCCAGCCGATTCCGAATGGACTGTGGATCGTCAGCCAGGATGCCGAAGGCAAACCGCAACTGGTCGCTCCGTCGGTCACGGCGCTGCCGGCCGGATTCCCGCAACACGTCGCGCTGCGCGCATGCGGCGAGAAGCCCAGCGGCGATCTCGCCCTGTTCGTCCCGGCCGTCGCGTTGAACTGGATCAATGCGAACGTCGGCACCGTGCTGATCGACGACTAGCTTGCTGGAAGCCCGGACTGATCCCATGACCAGAAAGACGTTCCGACTCGGATTGATGGCGCTCGACGGCTGCATGCTGTCGAGCCTTTCCGGTCCCGCCGACGCGCTGCGCGTGGCGCAGACGCTGGCCGAGATCCGCTCGCCGAACGATGCGCCGAAGTTCGAGAGCATCGTCTTCAGCGCGCGCAACGCCAGGCGCGTGCGCAGCGAGTCGGGAATCGAGATCAGCGACATAAAGCCGCTCGGACGCGATCAGCATTTCGATCTCGTGCTCGTGCCCGGCATCAACCATCATCGTCCGGGCGAATTGTGGCAGCGGCGCGCGGAGTTCGAACCCGAGTTCGCCGCACTGCGCGCGTTTCACCTTCGCGGCACGCGCATTGCCGCGACCTGCAGCGGCACCTACCTGCTCGGCCTGGCCGGCCTGCTCGATGGCCGCCGCGCAACGACCAGCTGGTGGATGGCCAGTTCGTTCCGCCGCCACTTTCCCGACGTACGGCTCGAGGAACAGGCGCTGATCATCGACGACGGCAGCATCATCACGACCGGCGCTTCGACCGCCGTGTTCTCGCTCGTGATCCGCGTGATCGCCGAATTCGCCGGCGAAGAGCTCGCGCAACAGACCAGCCGCATGATGCTGCTCGACACCGAACGCCAGAGCCAGGCTCCGTACGTCAGCCAGGCGCTGCTCGAAAAACCGCGCCATTCGCTCGCGGAAAAGATCACGCATTTCCTCGACAGGGAACTGCACAACCAGATCAGCGTGTCGCGGCTGGCCACGCACTGCGGGACGAGCGAGCGCAGCCTGCTGCGGCATTTCCGCGCGCACTTCGGCGCGACGCCGCTCGGCTACATCCAGCACCTGCGCGTCGAACGCGCCAAGGCCCTGCTGGAAGCCACGCAGTTGAGCTTCGACGAAGTCGTCGAGCGCTGCGGCTACAGCGATGTGCCGAGCTTCCGCAAACTCTTCAAGCGCGAGACGTCGCTGACGCCGGGCGATTACCGCGAGCGCTTTCGCCTGCGGGCCCGTTGACCGGCAAGGACGCGTCCAGCGCCGACGTCATTCGTTGACGATGCCGCGTATCGGCAACGCCAGGCGATCGCCCGGGTCGTGGTCGAGGCGAACGCGTACGCTCTCGCCCTGGTACGCGTAAACGACGTCATACAGCGGCGCAGCACCGGCCGGCTGGTCGACCATGTGGCAACGCTTGACCACGCGCGTCACGGTGTCCTTGCTCTGGTGGTTCTTCTGCACCTCCTTGCCGACGACTCCACCACCGACGGCACCCCCGACAGTCGCGAGCGTGCGTCCCTTGCCGCCGCCGAACTGACTGCCGATGACGCCTCCGGCAATCGCCCCGATAACGGTGCCGGCAACCTGATGATGATCGTCAGGCTTGCGCTGTTCGGTCACGGTTTCGTTCGTGCATACCTGGCGCGGTCCGGTCACCGGCGTCACGCTCACGACGCGAGCGTACTCGACATCGGCGGTACCCGCCGCAGGGACAGCATTGCCGGGATTCGTCGAGCCCTGCGGCGTGGACGCTGACGACGCGGGCGCTGGTGGCTGCTGCGAAGCGGGCTGCTGCGAATCCGACCCGGCCAGCAGCTCGGCGACCGTTGCGTCCTGCGACGCGCCAGTCGTCGTTGCACCTTGGGAAGTGGTTGCGGCGGGCTGCGTCGCAGCGTTGCCGGCAGCTGCCGGTGCTGCCGACTTGTCGCTACAGGCCGCGAGCAGCGCGACGATGCCGATCAGCGCGCATTGGCGCCACGATTCGTTGGTGAAATGAGCCATGGCAAAACTCCTTCTTGTAGACCCCATGATCCTACGCAGTGAATTTGTACGCTGGCTGAAGCACGGCGCCACAGCAATCGACATCGCCGGGAATCATGACGTTTCCGTGCCGCACAACGGCCACTGTTGCAGCACGTCGTGCTGCGCGCTTGCGCCGTGACTTTCGACCAGCGCAAGATTTTGCACGCGCCACCGTATCGCCGGTATCGTGATGGGCTCGTCAAGCACTCCATCGATGTAGGCGATCGTGACATGCGGCGTGAAGCGTTGCTCGAGCCAACGTGCCAGGCCTGCATCGACGAGCGCCTGGCCCAACGACGCGCGCAGCATTCCGAGCGAACGATCCGAGTGCGACGAACAACGCAGCACGCACGGCGACTGGCGGCGCGCGCCGAACGTCTCGACGCGATCGAATTCGATTTCGAGCGGCGCGATGCGCGCATGTTGCCCAGCGCTTCGGGCCCGCTCGATCAGGCCCTCGGGCCGCCCGGCGTGACTGCCGAGAAAATGCACGGTCAGATGGTAGCGGGACGGTTGCACCCACCGGCCGCGCACGCGGCCGCTCGCCTTGATCGATGCAGCGGCGCATTCGATCTCGTGCGTCACCGCGGTATCGGGGCGAAGCGCGAAAAACAGGCGATGAACCGGTTCGGACATGTTCGGCCCCCGCGAACGCGCAGGATGCACGTGCGTCGCTAGTGTTCGATCGGCACGACGTCGTCCGCTTCGGCCGTATCGGCGACCAGCGTGGCCAGGAACGTCGCCACGCGGTTGCGCCCCTCGCGTTTGGCGCGATACAGCGCGCTGTCGGCGTGAATCAGCATCTGGCGCAAGTCGTATCCGGTTTCGATGGTCGTGGTGACGCCGAAGCTCGCCGATACGTCGAAGTCGATTCCGGTTTCCGAACGCGCCAGGCCGGCGATGGCGACACGAAGAAGTTCCGCGCGCTGCAGCGCCGTATCGAGGCCGCAGTCCGGCAGCAGGATGCCGAACTCTTCGCCACCGAGGCGGCCGAAAATGTCCATCGAGCGCATGTGCACCTGGAGCACGGCGACCGCGCTTTGCAGCACGACATCGCCGGCGACGTGGCCATGCGTGTCGTTGACCGCCTTGAAGTTGTCGAAGTCGACGAGGATCATGCATGCCTCGCGCGCCGACTTCTCGCAGTACTGCAGCACGGCCTTGGCTTCGTCCATGAAATGCTGGCGATTGAGTATTCCGGTCAGCCCGTCGCGGCGGGCCAGTTTCTGGAAGCGCAGCTGCGAGCGTTTCGTTCGATATGCCCAGAAAACCAGGAACCCGAGCACACTGACGAGGAGCACCACGTACAGGCGCTCGGTCTCCTCGGATTTTTCCGCGACTTCCTGCTGCAGCTGCAATACCTGATTGGTTTCGGTCAACGCGTCGATCTGGCGCTTCTTGTCGAGCACCTGCTGGTTGACCATCTGGAACGCAAGCGTCCTGGCGCTGGTGTCGGTCAGGTAGCCTTTGTCGGCGACGGCGTATTTCTCGTGGTACTGGAGTGCAAGATCGGCACTGCCCCGTGCTTTGGCCACCTCATAGAGCACTTCGTAGGCGTCAACCAGGGGCTTGGTTATCTCGTTCCGGACGCTCTTGTCGATCGCGCTTTGCGCATACTTGCGCGCCTGCGTGAGGTCGCCGCTCTTCAGGTACGCGTTCGCCAGGATCGAATCGACTTCCGAAGTCAGCCGCGTATAGCGCGTCTGCTCTACGTCTGCGTAGTTGGCGGAAAGCAGAGCGATCGCGTCGGCGGGGCGATCCTGATCGATATCCAGATTCGCAGCGAACGTGCGAATCAGGTTCGCGTACACCGGGTCGCCGATTTTTCTGCACGCCTCGATGCCCTGCTCGACTTGGGCATCGCCGCGCTGCAATTTACCGCTGCGGTAGAGCGCCTCGATTTTCGAGTACATGCCCTTGCATGCTGCTCCTCCGTCGACGTCTTCCGCGATCCACAGGTCCGAATAGGCAAGCGCAAGGTCATATTGCCCGGCCTGGTTGTACAGCAGGGCGGCAATGCCGAACCCCAGCAGCCGCGATCGTTTGTCCGGGATCTGGGTCTGCAATTCCAGGAGTTCGTTCAGGCGCTTGTAGGCGTCTTCGTAGTGCGCAGACAACGCCAGGATATTGGTCAGCGTGATCGTTGCGCGAAAGCGCAAGGCGACGTCTTCGGCCTGGGCGATGACCTCGGTCAGCGGTGGTATGGCGTGCTCGTAATCGCCACTGTAGGACGTTTCGTAAGCCTTCAGATAACGCAGATAAACGAGCTCGCCGGCCTTCATCTGGCCGGATCGATCCTCCAGCCGGCGCAGGACTTCCAGAAATTCCGCATGACGCGAAGTCTTGATGTCATACGCGTAGTCCAGCAACTTCCCGGTGTCCTCCGGCGCCTGCGCGAATGCGGCGCCGGAAAACAGCACGGAAACCAGGCAAGCCCACGCGATACGCGCCGCGCAACGGGGCTTGCCTGCAGGACATCTCACCGCTTGCTCTTCGCCTTTCCGGGCTTCGCGGGTTTCTTCGCCGGCTTCTTGCCGGGCGCCTTCTTCGGTGCCTTGCCAGGCTTGGCCGGCGCCTTCTTCGGCTTCGGCGTCATCAGCGCACAATAGATCTTGTTGCGCGCGTCGAGCAGCATTTCCACCTGCGCCCGATCCTGGTTGAGAATCGCCGCTTGCATCGCCGGTGCGATTTGCTGGCCGCGCATGGCGAGCTGCAGCTGCTCCGTCGACGCGTGGCGCAACTTGGCGCTGCGTCCGATGTTTTCGAGAAAGTTCAATCCGTTCGACATTTGCGCTATCCCCTCTAGGTGGCAAGGTAAGTCACGTCCACGCAGACCGTTGCGTGACGCCGATGCACTGCCCGCGCCGAAGGCCCCTTGGCCGGGCACGCGGTTCCGGCAGAAAACTCAGTCGCGCGAACAGGCGCCTGGCCACCGTATTCGCCGGGTGATATTGCACCCAAAGCAGGTCGATCGGCAACGCCTCGAATGCGCTGCTGGCCAACCCCGAGACGGCTTCGGCGCCGAAACTCTGCCCGCGGCCTTCGCGTGCGAGCATGATGCCGATTTCTGCGCGCTTCGCTGTGCGCGCAACGCGTTGAATCGCACACAGGCCCACAGCGCGCCTGCTCGTCTTGGGGACGATGGCGAAAAAGCATGGACCCGTGTTCTCTTCGCGACTGCACTGCAAGGTGAAATCGAAAGCAGCCAGGGCGCGCGCGCGTGACATCGGCCGTCCGATGAAGCGCATCGACTCGGCATCAGTGTAAAGGTGGCAAAACAGCGCCTGGTCGCACTCCGACAAAGTGCGCATGCGCAATCGGGCGGTCCGGAATTCCGGCGCTCTCAACTGGTCCTGGCCTTGCGTTCGATTGCCGCGAGACGCTCCAGCATGCGTTTATCGATTTCCAGCGTCCTGGCCGGCGGAACGACCAGCGTATCCGGCAACTCGATCGATGCGCCCGACAACTCGCCGAGCGTCACCCGTTCGATGCGCGGTTGCAGAATCGGCAGCGTCGCGGCTCGATAAACGATGACTTCGTGATCCAGCGGATAGTCGCGCGTAAGCACTTCCACGAGCAGGCGGCGATAGGCCGCCCCGGTTGAAAATCGCGTCAGCGATTGGTCGCCGACGACGCCAACCTGCCACAGGATCAGATACGCGGTTGGATCGATCCGCCGCTTGAAGAACAGCAGCTGGCTGGCTTCGAAGTGCTGGCAGCCGAACGTTCCGGGATCGATTCCGAGATCTGCGTACAGGCAATCCTCGGCCGAAATCCCCGGTTCCATGTGGGCCTGGTAGCCCTCGCGCCGGGCGATCCTGATCGCTTCGTGGGGCGGCAACGCGAACACGCCGGGATGGCCATAAAACGCGCCGCACACATGCTTGCCGGCGCGGACTTCGACGAGCATCGCTTCGACCATCTGGCCGTACGTAGCAGCACGCGATTTACCCTCGCGATAGTACGGCTGCAGGCTGCGTACGTCGCGGTTCATCTGTTTTATCCATAACTCCACGGTCGCATCGGATACCGCGACAAACACGACATCGGCATTCTCGATGTAGCTTCGCGCCAGCGGGCCGAGATGCGAACCAAGGGTCATGCCGACACCGACGCATGCCAGGCTTCCCTTGGGTTTGAGCGCGGACTTCGGATGTTTCAATGCAGCGTGCCCAGCGAACCGGGTTGCGGGTGGGCACCCGCTGCGGTCACTTCGTCGGCAACCTCGGGCGCGAACGCCTCGACGCGATTTCTGCCGTTGCGTTTCGCAAGATACAGCGCACTGTCCGCGTGGATCAGCATCTGGCGCAGGTCGTATCCGGCTTCGCGTCCCGATGCAACGCCAAAGCTTGCCGAGACATTGAAGTCGATGCCGGTCTCGGCACGATCCATCCTGCCGATGGCCAGCCGCAACTCTTCGGCGCGCTGGTGGGCGTTGGCGAGGACGCAATCCGGCAACAGGACTCCGAATTCCTCGCCGCCGACGCGCCCAAAGATATCCATGGCGCGCATGTTGACCTGCAACACGGCGGTAGTGCACTGCAGGACGCCGTCGCCGGCGACGTGCCCATGGGAGTCGTTGACCGCCTTGAAGTTGTCCAGGTCGATCAGAACCAGGCAGATCTCCCGGCCTGAGTTCCGGCACTCCTGCAACAGGGTTTTTGCTTCGTCCATGAAGTGCTGGCGGTTGAGGATTCCGGTCAGGCCGTCGCGCCGGGAGAGTTTCTGGAAGCGCAATTGCGAGCGCTTCGTGCGATAACCCCAGAGCAGGATGAAGCCAAGGACGCTCGCCAGCAGCAGGACATAAAGTCGTTCGGTCTCCTCGGACTTCGCTGCCACCGCTTTTTCCAGCTGCAGGACGCGGTTCGAACCGGTCAGCGCCTCGATCTGCAGTTTCTTGTCGAGCACCTGCTGCTTGACCATCTCGTAAGCCAGAGCCCTGGCGCCCGTATCGCCCAGGTAGCCCTTGTCCGCCGCCGCGTAGCGCTCGTGATATTCCAGCGCGGATTTGTAGTCGCCTTCGAACTGCGCGACCTTGTACAGCACGCCAAGCGCGTCCACGAGCGGTTTTGACGACTCTTTCCTGATGCTCTTTTGCACGGCACTGAGCGCATACTGCCTGGCCAGCGCGACATCTCCCGTGAGCATGTAGGCGCGCGCCAGGATCGAATGGAACTCCGATGAAACCCTGGCCGAGTGAGTTCGCTGCACGTCGGCGTCGTTCGCGCGGATCAACGTGATCGCATCCTTTATCCGTCCGTTGGCTATCTGGATGTTGGCAACGAATGTGCGAACGATATTTGCGGAAAGGATGTCGCCGACGCGCGTGCAGCGGTCGATGGTGCTTTGTATTCTGGGGTCGTCCAGTCCCAGCTTGCCGCTTCTGAACTGCGCGTCGAGCATCAGGTAGATAGCGCGACACTGTGCCGTTTCCACATCGTCTTCGGTTCGCCAGCGGTCGGCATAATTCAGGGCGAGGTCGTATTGTCCGGCTTCGTTGTACAGCAACGCGGCCACCGCGAACACGAGCATGCGCGCGTCCTTGTCCGCAACGTGCGGCTGCATCTCGAGCAGTTCGCTCAGGCCCGCGTAGGCTTCCTCATAGTGCGACGTAAACGCCTGATCGTTGATCAGGCTGATCTCGGCGCGCACTCGCAGGGTTGGATCGGCAGTCTCGGCGATGACGGCCTTGAGCGCCGGCACGGCAGCCTCGAAGTCGCCCGTGTAGCCGAGTTGCCAGGCTTTCAGATAGTCGAGCCAGGCGTGCTGGATCCCGGAAAATCGACTCGATTCCCGATCGAGTCCCTGGACGATCTGCAGGAACTCGGTGTTGTTGTAGGTCTTGATGTTGTCGGCGTGCTTCAGAAGGTCATCGACGCCGTTCGGCGTTTGCGCAAACGACCCACCCGCCAGCGCGAGGGTCAAAACGGCGTAAGCAGTCAGCCAGGCCAGGCGGCTCACGCGCGTGGCAGGCACCCGGGCCGTTCCTAGGACGGGGCACATATGAAGTGCGGACGCGAAGCGTCGCCGGCAGCGATCACGATATCCTGAAGGTCGGGATTTCGCGGAGCGCGCCTACCCGGGCAGCTGCCTGCCGCCGTTTGCCGCTGGCTCCATGCGCCAATGGCGTCTGCCATGGTCCCGCCCCTGTACTCCCATCGGAAACGCCCGCCATCGCCGGCACGATGGACCCCTTGCGCTGCCGCCGACGAGGGATATAGCACCGAATGTGCCATATCGGCAACGCTTGCAATTTCCTGACGGTATGCAGGCACCGCAGGCGCGCCGATGCCTCGATGCCCTATGCTGCGCGCAATTCACCAAGCGAAACAACCATGAAAAACTTACCGAGCCGCCTCGCCGTGGGGGTCATGGCAATCATCGCGGTCGCTGTCGCCAGCGGCGCACAGGCAAAGCCGCGTGCGCGCGACCTTGGAGTGCCGTTCGACGGCACACCCGGACAATTCAACGCGATCACCGACGTCAAGGGCGTCGAGGTCGGCCACACGACGCTGGTTTCCGGCTCCGGAAAGCTCAAGGTCGGAACCGGCCCGGTGCGAACCGGAGTGACCGCGATATTGCCGCGCGGCAAGGCCAGCCTCGACCCGGTATTCGGCGGCTGGTTTTCGCTCAACGGCAATGGGGAGATGACCGGAACCACGTGGCTCGAGGAATCCGGCGTCCTCGACGGCCCGGTGATGATCACGAACACCCACAGTGTCGGAGTCGTTCGCGACGCCGTTATCGCCTGGCGAATCAAGCAGGCGCCGCCGGACGAGGAAGGCTATTCGTGGTCCCTGCCGATCGTCGCGGAGACCGCCGACGACGATCTGAATGACATGAACGGTTTTCACGTCAAACCCGAGCACGCGTTTCACGCGCTCGATAGCGCGCACGGCGGACCGGCGGAGGAAGGCAACGTCGGCGGCGGCACCGGAATGATCTGCAACGAATTCAAGGGCGGCATCGGCACGTCGTCGCGAGTGCTGCCGGCAAAGCTTGGCGGCTACACCGTCGGAGTGCTCGTGCAGTGCAACTACGGACGGCGCAGCCAGCTGCGCATCGCCGGCGTTCCGGTCGGCAAGGAAATTTCCGATCACACGGTGCGCGAAGAGGATATCGGCTCGATCATCATCGTGGTGGCCACCGACGCGCCACTGATCCCGACACAGCTCAAGCGCCTGGCCCGACGCGCCGCGCTCGGGCTGGCGCGCGACGGCAGCTTCGCCGGAGACGGCTCCGGCGATATCTTCATCGCATTTTCGACCGCCAACCCCGGTGCGGCGACCGGCAAGGGCGTGCGTGATATCAAGATGCTGCCGAACGACCAGATGAATCCGATCTTCCTGGCCACCGTCCAGTCGACCGAGGAAGCGATCATCAACGCGATGGTCGCCGCGGAAACGATGAAAGGCAAGAACGATCTCGAAGTCATCGCCCTGCCGCACGACCGCTTGCGCGAGGCGCTGAAGAAATACAACCGGCTTGCGGAACCCAAGTAGCAAAAAACCGTTCGCGCCGAGCACAGCTCGCGTAGCGAGCGAAGTCGCCGGCAGGAGCCAAGTGCCCCGAAGGCCATGGATGGCCGAGAGAGGCGAAGCGGCTGTGCGACCCTTCGACTTCGGCCTTCGGCCTACGCTCAGGGTGAACGGTTTCCAGCTGAGTCGCCGCCTGCACGGACACCGCAATCATCGCTATCGGCCAGTTTGCAGCCTCGTCAACGCCTGACGGTTTGCCGCGCCGTCAGTTCAGTTCAGCGCACAAACGACAGCAGCGTCGTCGAACCCGTTCGCGAACAGACAGTCGGGGATGAACTTGAACTCCGCGATCGTGATGTCGACGTCCTGCCTGTCGGTCGGCGCATTGCCTTGCAGCAGCCACAAGTTCATGTGCACCGGAATCGCGTGCTGCGGAACGCGCAACGTGTAGTCCGGCGGTGCGAACGTCCACGTCCGGTACAGGCCCGTTTCGTCGTCGGTGATGCCGTACAGCGATTCGTAGTGGACCTGCCTCGGCGTCCAGGCAAAGCGGTGCGTACTCGTGTCGCCGGTCAACGTCGTGTCGTAGCTTTGCGTGGTCGCCACGATGCCGGCCTGCTGCACGGCCGGCCACACGGTCCAGTTGCCGTGCTGCGGTTGTGATCCGCCCCACGTGGCGAATTCGATGTCGATTTCGTTCGTGCCGTCCGGGCCGATCTCCGGCGTCGTGTAGTTGAACAGACCGAGCACGACATTGTCGTCGAGTTGATCGGGCCGGCCGATGATCTTGAACTGGTAGGTGCCGAAGCCGAGCTCGGCATCGGTGAATACTTCGGCGCACGTCCATGTGTTGTGGCTGTGCGCAATCTTCAGGTGCAGATAGCCGTTCGCGTCGAGCGAGACGTTGCCCGCGGCGAACGTGTTCGGGCCCGGTCCGCCGGTGCCCGAACGAACCTGCCAGTTGTATCCGCCGAAATCGATTGACTGGGCGCGCGGTATCCCCGGCGCGATGCCGAGCGCGCTCGCCACGAGGACTATCAACCGCGCGCGGGCCATCGCTGTCTCGCGCCTATTTGCGCTGATCCCCGGTCGCATCGCGGATCGGACGGAATTCCGAATCGGTCGACCAGTTCGGCCATTGCTTCGAATTGGCCAGGTCGCTGCCGACCTTGTAAAGGATCGCCAGGTCGTGTGCCATGCCGGTGAACGTCCAATCCGCCTGCCACTCGTCGCCGGGCTGGTGGTAACGCGTCTTGCCGTACTCCTTGCGCCTCGCTTCGCCGGCTGCCTTGCCGCCGTCCACGAGGTCGTTGCCCGATTCGAACGACAGCGCCGGCACGCCATAGCCGGCAAACGAAAAGTGATCGGAACGAAAGAATCCGCCGCTTTCCGGATGCGGGTCGGCGACGAATTCCAGACCACCGGCCTTCGCATCGGCTATCAGCAGGTCGAGCAAGCCCGAATGCGCGCTGCCGCTCTGCGAAAAGTTGCGTGCCAGCCCGCCCGGATCGAGCGAATCGACATTGATGTTGGCGACGGTTTTCGCCAGCGGATAGAGCGGATGCGACGCATAGTAGGCCGAGCCGAGCAAGCCCTTTTCCTCGGCCGTGACGTTCAGGAGCACGATCGAGCGGTCAGGCCTGGGGCCGTGCGCGAATGCGCGTCCGAGTTCGATCAATGCCGCCGTCCCGGTCGCGTTGTCGACTGCGCCATTGTATATCTTGTCGCCTTTTGCGTCGGGCGCGCCGACGCCGAGGTGATCCCAGTGCGCCGAGTAGATGAGCGTCTCGTCGGGACGCTTGCTCCCTTCGACGCGGCCGACGATGTTGTGCGAGACGATCGCCGACCGCTCGACCTTGAAGTCGGCCGCGAACGTGGCGCCACTCAATATCACCGGCTTGAACTGGCGCGTCTGCGCCTGCTTTTTCAGCGCCTCGAAATCCTGGCCCGTGCGCTTGAACAGTTCGACGGTAACATCGCGCTGGATCCAGGCCTCGACTTTCGTGTGCGCCGCTGCCGGATTGTCGCGCCCGATATCGAACGTCGCGGCCGTGCCGGAATTCTTCACGGTCGCCCAGCCGTATGCCGCTGGCGCGGTCTCGTGCACGATCAGGATGCCGGCCGCGCCCTGGCGCGCCGCCTCTTCGTACTTGTAGGTCCAGCGCCCGTAGTAGGTCATCGCCTTGCCGCCGAAATCGCCAGATCCGGTTTCGAAGTCGGGATCGTTGATCAACACGATCATGATCTTGCCGCGCAGGTCGACACCCTTGAAGTCGTCCCAGTTGCGTTCCGGTGCCTTGACGCCGTAACCGCAGAACACAACAGGGGCGTTCGCGAGCGACACGGATGTCGAGCCGTCCATCGATGCGCGCACCGTGATGTCTTCGCCTTGCCTGAGATCCTGCGCCTTGCCTTCGATGCTCAGCGAAAACTTCGGTTCGCCGGAAATCTGCGTGCGCACCAGGGGCACGGCCTGCGTCCACAAGCGCTTGCCGTTCTCGAGGTCGCCGCCCGGCTGCAGTCCGGCGGCCTTCATCTGCTCGCTGACATAGGCGACCGTTTTTGTTTCGCCTGCGGTCGCCGGTCCGCGCCCTTCGAAATCGTCCGATGACAAGGTCTTGACCTCGTCGGACATCCGCTTCGGATCGAATACCGGTGCTGTCGCGCTTTTTCCCGCCGCGAAACTGAAGGAACAGACGCTCGAAACCAGGACACACGCAATCAATTGCTTCACCACCCACTCCCACGCGAAAAGAGGCGCGATCTTAGAGCGCCGACCTGACAGCGTAAAGGACATCGGCCACGCTTCGGCATCCTGCTCGAGCGTTCGGCCGCAACCGTTCCCTCAGGCGAAGCGCGCCAGCACGGCGCGGACCGCGCCCACGTAGGCGCCACCAAAGAGATTCAGATGATTCAACAAGTGATACAGGTTCAGCACGGGCGCGCGTTCACGCCAGTCGCCGCGAATACCCGCTTGAGTTTCGTACGCGGCAAAGAATACAGGTGGGGGCTCGCCGAACAGCGTGAGCATTGCCAGGTCACCATCGGCCCAGCCGTAATGCACGGCGCCGCCGTCGATCAGCGCGAGTTCGCCGTCCGCGCAGGCGTGCAGATTGCCGAGCCAGAGGTCGCCATGGACGAGCGCCGGCGGACGCTGCGGCAGCCATTCGCGCAGGCGCGCTGCGACCGCCTCGACGCGCCGCGCGTCAGCGCGATCCAGCCTGCCCGAGTCAATCGCGGTTCGCGCCTGTGGCAGGAGCCGGCATTCGGCGAAGAACCGGAACCCGTCGTTGTCCCAGGTGTTGTTCTGCGCGCTGTCGCCGCACCAGCCGGGGGCATCGAAGCCGAAGCGCGGGCTGCGCAGCGCATGCAGCCTCGCCAGCGCGCTTCCCGCCTGCTCCCAGTCGGACAGGGCGGCTCGTCCGTGGCCGAGTTCTTCGAGCGCAATGCAATGATCCTCGACGGCAAATACTTTCGGCACGCGCAGGGCCGATGCGCCGCGCAGGGCGGCCAGTCCGCGCGCTTCGGCGGCAAAAAACCCTTCGGGCGCGCGACTGCGGATTTTCGTGAACGCGCAGCGGCCGTCCGGCAGCTGCACATGATGCGTGCCGTCCGGCAGACGGGGCAGGTCGCTACGCATTCTTGTGTTGAGCGCGCGCATGCCTCACCGATCGCCAGCCGCGTCGGGCCGCCGCGCCCGCAGGGCGCGCGCAATGTTGTCCTGCGCGCTGCGCTGCCATGGCGGCGATGCGCGATACGCTTGCAGCGCGTCCAGTGACGCGACCGTCGCCTTCGATGGAGCGACGGCTGCAGTCGTTGCGGCAGTCGTCGTTGCGGCAGTCGCAGAGACGGCCGGCGCAGCGAACACGTCGGTTCGATTCGCGGGGTTGCCGCCGTTGGTCCGCGCGAACAGCGGAACGAATGTCGTGCCGATGCTCACGAGCCCCTGGTAATCGCCGAGAAAAAAACCCTCCGGCGTCGTCGCGGTCGAAGTCGGCGCGACGGCGAGGTCGAAAGCGGCGGCGATCTGGGTTTCCTGCCAGACGCTTGCGTTCGTCGAGCGCGCCAGCCAGTAATCAGTCAGCAGCGTGTTGTGGTCGGCCGTGTTCGCGCGAAAATCGAAATAGGTAACGCCGATCGTGCCGTCCGCGCGCACGTTCACCGACGGCACGAAAGCCGCGACGGCAGCATTCGCGTTGACGCGCACGGGCGCGGACCAGGTGAGCCCCCCATCGTCGGAACGCGTCAAGGCGATGCCATCGCGAACACCGCCGCTGAATCTCGCGTCCTGCCAGACGACGAACAGGCTGCCGCCGGGTCCAACAGCGATCTCCGGCAATATCGATGCGTCGCGGACCGGTTGGCCCGTGTCCGGGTCGCGCGTGCCCACGGAAAGGTCGTCCGCCACCTTGACCGGGCTCGACCACGTGACGCCGTTATCGGCAGAGCGGATCAGCGAAAAGTAGGTCGACAAGGTGCCGTTCGCCGCGGTATCTATCCCGACGTAAAAAACGACCAGCGTGCCGTTCGGCAACACGACGGGGATATTGTTGATCGTCTGGTTGTTCTGGCCCGGGTCGTAGATTGCACGCGCCGCTTCCCAGCTCACACCATCGTCTACGCTGCGAACGAACCAGGTCACACCGCTGTTCGTCGTCGTGAGCCGGTCCCATACCGCATAGACGAAATGCGGCGTGACCGGATCGGCCGTGATCGCGACTTTGTCGTTGAATGAACCGTCGGTGTCACGGATCAGCGTGGCAGTCGCGCTCCAGGTCGCGCCGCCATCGATCGAGCGGCTGGCAAGCACCGCGCTGACGGAGCCGGGCTGAAGGGCAAGACCGGAGAACGCCAGTGCGGCGACGTGAGCCGTTCCCGATGGCGATGTCGCGACCCATGCATTGCTCGCGCGTTCGTAGTCGCCGCCGTTCGCCGGCGCGCCGCCGCCGCAGCGGGTAAACGGCAACGCATGCCGTGACCAGGTGACCCCGCCATCGCTCGAAGCGCCGACGACGATTCCGCGCGATCCGCCGGTCGACCAGCGATCCTCTTGCCATGACGCGACGAGGTTGTGCGTGTTCTGCGGATTGACGGCCAGCCACGGTTCAATTTCGGCATTTGGAAACAACGTGCCGGAGCCCACAACACCGTCGCAACCCGCTGCGAACGGAGACTGCGCCGAAGCGAGATACTGTGGATCGAGCGTCGGTGGTGGTGGTGGTGGCGGTGGCGGTGGCGGAGGCGGAGGTGGTGGTTGCATCATCATCGCGCTGTTCGACGAGCCGCCGCCGCAACCAGCGAGCAGCAGCGCAGCGGCAACCAGATACACGCAAGACCGTGCCGTCCCGAACTTCATCCCGGCCACCACCCCAGTGAGCAAGGCATTCCGCACAACGACCCTAACGCGGCATCCGCGCAGGTCACAGTGCTATTGGTCACGTTACCACGAAATCCTTCGTAGTCAAACTACCCGTGGCGTGTCTTCGTTGCAGAGCCCGAACGAAACCACGCGTTTGCCAGCGGGCAACCGTGAAATTCGAACCGCGTTGAATAGCATGGACGTGGGCGGAAATCGGCAAGCGCCAGGATATCCGGGGCAAGCAAACCAGGCGTCAGTCGACCGCCAGATCCAGCTCCCAGGTTTGTTCGACCAGGTCCTTGCCGAACGCGGAGTGCTTGCCTTGCTCGGTGAGGCGAAAGCCGAACGACTCGTAAACGTGGCGCGCAGCATCGAGAACGCTGTTGGTCCACAGCACCATCCTGCGATAGCGCTTCGAGCGCGCGAAGCGGATGCATTCGCCGACGAGTTGCTTGCCGAGCCCCATGCCGCGCGCCGCAGGCTCGACCAGCAACATGCGCAATTGCGCGGTATCCGGATTTTTTTCGACGACAAATACGCACCCGAGAAATTGGCCATCGCGCTCCGCGATCCAGCAGCGCTCGCGCTCCGCCCTGAAATTTTCGATGAAGCGCGCGAGGATGCCCGCGACCAGCGCCTCGAAGCGTTCGTCCCAGCCATATTCTTCCGCGTACAGTTCGCCGTGACGCTTGGCGACCATGCCGATGTCGCCCGGACGATGCTGGCGCAGAACAACAGGCCCCGGCGCAACCGATTCGTCGCCGAGCAGTTCGCGCGCCGTGCGCAGTGCTTCGACCAGACGCCGCCGCCGAGCAGAATTCAGGGGTGCGAGCAGCGCCTCGGCTTCGGCCTGCGAACGCCGGTCGAGCGGTTCGAACGCCGCGCGTCCAGCCTTGGTCAGCACGATCGGCCGCCGGCGCTTGTCGGATGAAGCCGGCGCCGTCGTGATCCAGCGTTTGCGCCGGAATCCGGCCAGCAGCCGGCTCATGTAGCCGGGGTCGAGTCCGAGTTCGCGTGCCAGCTGCGACGCCAGCACGCCGTTGCGCGCGCTGAGTTCGTAGAGCACCCGCACCTGGGCCAGCGATAACCGGCTGTCGAGCATTCGCTCCTGCAGAACGCCGATGCGCCCGGTGTGGAAGCGGTTGAACGCGCGCAGTTGCGCTGCATCGTGTTTTAGCTGGTTCATGCGTCACATTCCCTTATACTTGCTTTTGTCACTCTAATAGTTGCTCATGGCAAGTATATGGCCAATTCGTGCCCGCGGCAAAGACGCGCTCCGAATCATGTTCGGCGCGTGCCGAGGCCGTAAACAGCAGCATTCGGGCGCCGACAACGCTATCCTATGCAGTCCGGCACGCGGCCCAGTTGTCGCACCACCCTATTCAGCACTAAGGCAGGAAATCCGTATGGGCAGAGGCCCCAGCATTGAAGGCCGCAAGAACGCCGAAGACGCGCGGCGCGGCAAGATATTCACCAAGCTGATCCGCGAGATCACGGTCGCGGCGCGCAATGGCGGCGACCCGGCGACGAACGCGCGGCTGCGCGCGGGCATCGACAAGGCATTGTCGGCCAACATGACCAAGGACACGATCGAACGCGCGGTGCGGCGCGGATCCGGCGCCGAAGGCGCCGACGACATGCACGAATTGCGCTACGAAGGCTACGGCCCTTCGGGGGTCGCACTGATCATCGACGCGATGACCGATAACGCCCAGCGCACGGTTGCCGACGTGCGCCATGCCCTGGCCAAGCACGGAGGAAATCTCGGAACGAGCGGCTCGGTGGCGTTCCAGTTTCATCGGCTCGGAGAGATCGTGGTCGACACTTCCGCAGCGGGAAGCGAAGACAGGCTGCTCGAAGCCGCGCTCGACGCCGGGGCCGACGACGTGCAGACCGAATCGGGAAAGAGCACGGTGTTGTGCTCGCCGGAAAACTTCGAAGCGGTGAAGAAGGCGTTGCTCGCGGCGGGATTCCAGCCGCTGAGCGCCGACGTCGTGATGCGCCCGGAGAACCGCGTGGCCGTCAGCGAAGAAGTTGCCGAGACGTTGCGCGACCTGATCGACTGGCTCGAGGAACTCGACGACGTGCAAGAGGTGTATCACAACGCCGCGCTGTGACTCCGCGCCGCGACATCACGCAGGGTGGGCCTCGGCCCACCCTTCTTTTTTCCAATCAAACAAACAGCCGGTGGGCCGGGGCCCACCCTGCGGTAAACGTATACATGCCCTGCCCTCTCCGGGAGTCGGCGCGTTTCTCAGTGGCTGCTGCAGGATCCTTCCTTGCCTTTCTTGTCGGCTGAGCAGGATCCTTCCTTGCCTTTCTTTCCGGGTTCGCTCTTGTTCAACAGGTGATAGGCATCGAAGCTCGCCTGGGTCAGGAAGCCCTGGTGACCGGTATCGGCCATGTCGAACTGCGCTTCGGTCCAGCCGGCCGCCATCGCCTCCGATTTCGTCGCCTTGCCGTCCTTGTTCGCATCGCATTTCTCCATGCCGCATTTGCCTTCGGTCGCTTTGGCGTCGGTTCCGGCGAGCGCATACGGCGCGACGAGCGTACCAAGCTGGAACGTGTTCGACGCGCTGGCGATCTGGCTCAGGGACAATGATCCGACAAAGGCCACGCCGAGGGCGATCGCGATTGGTTTGATGTTCTTGTTTGACATGTGATTCTCCAGGTAGTTGTATGATTTGAAAGGAATAGAATCCTGCACGGCACCTGTGTTCGCGGTCTGATCGAGGCGCGCACAGGCAGTACAACCTCTCCGATTCATCGTTCCGTTTGTTTCCGGGCCGGCCCGTTCCGGCCTCGCCGCCGCCCTCCATGGGCGGCTCGCCGGAACCGCTGGCCCTGCCGCAGCCAATCCGCCAAGTTGTACGGGAGAATAGACGCGGCCCGCCGGAATTCCTTACACGCAATCTTCTGAAACGCCGCGGCCCAGGTCATGCGTCGGGCTTGGTTTCCGCGGTCTGGATGTCATATCTGCGTCAGTTGTATGGTCCTTCGTGGCATGCGTTCGCGCCGGCGCGAGCGTCGCCACGAATTGCAATCTTCCTGGAGCCACAGCATGACCGCATTCGATCTGACACCACCGAGCGACGCCCAGCGTCGCGACTTGAGCGCGGGCCTCAGCGCCGACGAGCGCCGCGTTCTGCTCCAGCACGGCACCGAAGCGCCGTTCTGCGGCGCGTTTCTTGACAACAAGCTCGACGGCGTCTATACGTGCCGGTTGTGCGGCTTGCCGCTGTTTCGCTCGAGCGCGAAGTTCGAGTCGGGAACCGGCTGGCCGAGTTTCTTCGCGCCGTTCGATGCCGCGCACGTGCGCGAAATCCGCGATACCAGCCACGGCATGGTGCGCACCGAAATCGTCTGCGCGCGCTGCGGCAGTCACCTCGGCCACGTATTTCCGGACGGCCCGCCGCCGACCGGCGAGCGCCACTGCCTGAATTCGGTATCGCTGGGCTTTACGCCGAATGGCGATCGTTTGCCGGACCTGCTGCAGCGCGGTGGCGCGGAAGCTGCGCCCGCGTAGGGTGCGCCTTGGCGCACCGTTTTTCTTTTCTGGCGTGAAGCTGAGAGCGGTGGGCCGAGGCCCACCCTGCAAAAGCGCTGCATCGAGGCGGCGCAAAAGCCGCGCCCGCGCAGGGTGCGCCTTGGCGCACCGTTTTTTTCTTTTCTGACGTGAAGCTGAGAGCGCGGGCCGAGGCCCACCCTGCAAAAGCGCTGCAGCGCGGTGGCGCGGAGGCTGCGCCCGCGAAGGGTGCGCCTTGGCGCACCGTTTTTCTTTGACGCAAAAGTGAATAGCGGTGGGCCGAGGCCCACCCTACAAAAGCGCTGCATCGAGGCGCGCAGAAGCTGCGCCCGCGTAGGGTGCGCCTTGGCGCACCGTTTTTCTTTGACGCAAAAGCGCATAGCGGTGGGCCGAGGCCCACCCTACGGTCAGGCGCTGCGCAGCGAGGTGGCGGGTTCCGGTTCGCCATGCATCGCGCGCAAATACTGGCGATCGAACGCCGCCAGCTGGCTCTCCATTTCCGAGTACGGGCCCGGGGTCCAGGCGCGCGTGATCACGCCGCGATAGGCGTTGACGCACAAATCCCAGTCCTGGCGGTTGGTCATGTCCCAGAAGTCGACGGCCGGCTTCGGATCGAAACCTGGCGTGGCGACGACGTCGCGATGGAAATACCACTCGCAGATGATGCGCGTGCGGCCGATCGCGAGCGGAACGGCGCGGTGCACCATGACGTAGTCGGGATGGAACGAGATGAACGCGCCCGGGAACAATGTGTAATAGTACACTCGCGCCCGCTCATGCTCGGTAAGCCCGGCGAACGGCGGCGCGCAGCGTTCCCCGCCAATCGTCATGCTGCCTTCGAGGTTGTTCATGCCCATCGGCCCGCCGAGCACGGTGCCCTCGTCGAGGTCGTTCTCGGAATTCCTAAACGGCGTCAGCTTGTTGAGTTGCGGGTGCGCCAGCGGGCAGTGATAGCACTCGCTGAAATTGTGGAAGAACATCTTCCAGTTCGCATCGACTTCGTAGATGCGGCGGTCGGCTGCGACCAGTTCCGAAGGTTGCCATTGCTTGAAGCGGCCGATCAGTCCCGGCAGGGCCGCGGCGAAGGGCTGCGGCTCCTTGGCCAGGTTGACGAACAGGAAGCCTTCCCAGTTCGCCAGCGCCACGGAGTGCAAGGGATAGTCGCCGGGCGAGAAACCCGGCACCTCGTTCATCGACGGTGCGCCGCGCAACGCACCGTCGAGGCCATAGCTCCAGGCGTGGTACGGGCACAGGATCGTCTTGCCGAGCAAACCCTGATGTTCGTGGCACAACCGGCTGCCGCGGTGGCGGCAATGATTGTGGAACGCGCGGACTTCGCCGGCTTCGTCGCGCACGACGATCACGCTCTCGCGTTCGAGTTCGAACAGGAAGTAGCTGCCAGCCCTTTCCAGCTGCGACACGTGTCCTGCCAGCAGCCACGAGCGGAAGAAGATCTTCTCGTGCTCGGCGGCGAACAACTCGTCGGTGACGAAATAGCGGCGGTCGAGAGTGTGCTGACCGAACGAAGAGCGCTTTTTCATGATCGGGATCTCGAACAGTTTTGGCTTTGCGAAGAGTACCGCGTACCGGCGGCGAAGGCAGCACGAATACGCGCCACGCGGCGGCATGTCCGGGTACTGGACGATGCCCGCAATTCGGTTTGACCTCGGTCAATTCCGGGTCGCGGCGCCAATCCTATTTTAGCGGGTTCGAAAGTCGCCCCGACAGCCCGGTCGCCGACAGTTGACCCCGCGTCACGGTCGACCAGGCAGCGCACAGCGATGCTTCCTGCCCTCGACGAATCGGCGCGCTTCGCCGATCTCGGCGCGACTGCCGTGCTCCGCCAGCTGCAGAAGCTGGCAATACATCTTCTCGGCGTTGACCGCGTCGTCCGTGGCTGCGAACGAGCGCGCGGCGCCGGCGGTGCTGTTGAATCGTTTCGGAAAGCGCTGCAGAGATAGCTGGTAGGCGGCCAGTGCCTCGCGCGGACGCTTCAGTTCGGTGAGCAGGTCGGCAAGCAGTTCCGCGGCCGGTATCGTCGGCGCCGGCGTTACGGCGGGCTTCGGCGTGCTGGCTTCGAGCTCGACCGCCTGCTGCAGCGTCGCGATCGCGCTGTCGTCATCGTGCATCGCGTGCGCGGCCCACGCGGCAAGATCCAGTCGCAGTATCTGGATCTGGCGCGCGAAGATTTCCTCGCCGGCCCTGGTGGCGCGCGCTTCGAGTTCCTGCAGCGGTCCGAGCGCGTTCCTTGCGTCGGCATCCTTGCCACGGCGCACGGCACCGTAGCCGCGCGCGAACCAGGTAACGGCTTCGGCCCACGGATAATTGTCCCAGGCGACCGTTGCCGGCATGCGCGGCTCGAGCGCTGCCGCCTCCGCCCATGCGTGGCGCTCGAGCGCGTAACGCGCGCGCGTCGATGCGATGTGGAACGCGGTCTTGACGGTCGGCTCGAGGTGCGCCGTCGCGTTCAGCCGCTTGATCTGGGCCGCGGCTTTCTGGTCGTCCGCTTGCTGCAGGTAAGCGTAGACGAGGTATTCGATGGCATGCGGAAACTCGTCGGTAACGTACTGGCCGCTGTCGCCGGCCGGGTACTTCAGCGCGGCCGCTTCGGCGCGCAGGTTGCCGCGAATCACGCCATCCCAGTCGCCGAGACGCGTGTAGATGTGCGTGGGCATGTGCAGCGCGTGGGGATTGTCCGGAGCGACCTTTTCGTATCCGTGCACGATGTCCAGGTCGTTGCGCTCGCGCCCCGGCAGGTCGTTGGCGTGGATCAGGTAGTGCATCGCTCCCGGATGAGTCGGATTGTCGCGCAAGACCGGCTCGAGCAGTTCGACCGCATGGCGCGAATGCTCCTGCGCGCTCGGGCCAGGCCGCGCCGACGCGAGCAGTGCCAGCGCATAGAAAGTCGACGCTTCGATATCGTCCGGGAACGCTGCATGCAGGGCAGCCATCGCGGTTTCCCAGCGCGCGATGCGCGCCCAGTAGTCAGTCGCATCGGGTTCTTCGAAGAACGCCGCGGCCGCAGCGATGAAATCACGTTCGCGCGCGGTCGGCGGCGCGAGCGCACGGCCCTTCTGCACTGCATCCCAGCCCTGCTGGAGATCGGCCGGGCTCGGTCGCGTCGGCCACAAGGGCGTGAACAGCGTCATGGCGATGCCCCATTGGGCCATCGCGCAGCCGGGATCGTGCTCGGCGATCTCCTGGAAAGCGGCCCGCGCCTGCGGATAGGTCATGTGATGCAACAGCGTGACCGCACGGTCGAAATCCGCTTGCGCCGTCGTCTCGCACGAGACCGGAAAATGCACCGTGACTGGTTGCTGCGCCGGTTGCGGCACGGCCTTCGGTGCTGGCGGCGCAGCGTGCGCCATTCCGAGCGTGACGAGCAGCACTGTCAGGATCAGTGCGCGGAACTTGGGCGTTGTCGACCTCGGTCGGCGAACCATGGTGCGCGTTTGGCCATGCCTCGACTCGACTGGGACGATGACCGGCTGCATCCGGTGGTCCTGTCTCGTCGCTGCGATCACTTCTTCAGGAGGCCTTTCAGACCCGCAAATGGATTGCTCGTCGCCGGCATCGCCGCGTCTCCGGCTCCCGCAGCATTACCGGCGGCGTGATCGATGTAGCGCGAGTGCTCGTTGTCGTGGCAGTACACGCAAAGCAGCTCCCAGTTGCTGCCATCGGACGGGTTGTAGTCGTGATCGTGGTTGCGGTGATGCACGGTCAATTCCTGGACGTTCGCACGAGTGAACTCGCGCGCGCAGCGTCCGCAGATCCATGGGTACATCTTCAATGCACGCTCGCGATAACCCTGCTCGCGCTGCTCGGCGTCACGCCGCGCCTGGGCGACGACCTTGTCGAGCCTGTCGGAGTCCAGCGTCGGTTTGCGCGTATTCATGGCCGAAAGTATAGGACTTGGCAGGGCGCCAATTGTAGTGCGCCGGCGGCGGGCACGCGATTGGCTGGAATCGCGGTCAATTCCGCAGGACTCCCGGCAATTGACGCAGATCGGCCGGAGGAGGAGTCTGCATTCTTCCAGATTTTGCAGCCGGAGGCGGCGCGTGTCCGCAAAGTTCAACAGCATCCTCGAGACAGTCGGCAATACGCCGCTGGTGCGGCTTTCGAAGCTGGCGCCGGCCCGCGTGAACCTGTACGTCAAGCTCGAGGCGTTCAATCCGATGGGTTCGGTCAAGGACCGCCTCGCCCTCGGCATCATCGAAGAGGCCGAACGCAGCGGCGCGCTGCGGCCCGGACAGACCGTGATCGAAGGCACGAGCGGCAACACCGGCATCGGGCTGGCGATGGTTTGCGCGGTCAAGGGATATCCGCTGGTCGTCGTGATGGCGGAGAACTTCAGCATCGAGCGGCGCCGGATGATGCGTTTCCTCGGCGCCAAGGTCGTGCTCACGCCGGCCGCCTTGCGCGGCACCGGGATGATGACGAAAGTCGCGGAACTCGCGCGCAAGCACGGCTGGTTCCAGTGCCGGCAGTTCGAGAACGAAGCCAATGCCGACGTGCATTCGCGCACGACGGCGCCGGAGATCCTGCGCGCGTTCGAAAATGACCGGCTCGACTACTGGGTAACCGGCTGCGGAACCGGCGGCACGCTCAAGGGCGTGGCGCGCGTGCTGAAGGCGCAACGGCCCGAAACGGCGATCGTCGTATGCGAACCGGACAATTCGCCGACCCTGGGCAGCGGCATCGCCCAGCCGCGAGCCGCCGACGGCACGCCGCTGGAAAGTCATCCGAGTGCGCGGCCGCACCTGATGCAGGGCTGGACCCCCGACTTCATTCCGAAGCTGACCGGCGATGCGATCGAGTCGAAGCTGGTCGACGAGATCGTGCCGGTCAACGGCGCCGACGCCTTGCGCTGCGCGCGCGAGCTGGCGACCGCCGAAGGCATCTTCACCGGAATTTCCGGCGGTGCGACGCTGGCTGGCGCGCTGCAGATTGCCGCGAAGGCGCCGGACGGGGCGAACATCGTCTGCATGCTGCCTGATACCGGTGAACGCTACTTGTCGACGCCGCTGTTCGACGGTGTCGCCGTCGACATGACCGCCGAGGAACTCGAGATATCGCGCTCGACTCCCGGCGCGCGTTTCGACGCTGCGACTCCAGCGGCGTCGCCACCAGCCGCGGTATGCGCGGTCACGCCGACAACGTCGACCGAAGCGGTGGCGTCGGCCGACGTCGCTGATTTTGTCGCGCGCGTCCTGGCCGACGCCGAACAGCCGGTCGTGCTGTTCGCGCTCGAATGGTGCGAGTTCTGCTGGGCCGTGCGCAAACTGTTCGCCCAGTGCCGGATTCCGTACCGCTCGATCGACCTGGACTCGACCGCTTACCAGCGCGACGATCGCGGCGGTCAGATCCGCGCCGTGCTGCGCGAGCGCAGCGGCAGCAAGACGATTCCGCAGATATTCATCGGCGGTGAGTTCATCGGCGGGGCCGGCGAAACTTTCGACGCGTTCAAGGAAGGCCGCCTGCAACAGCTGCTGGTCCGGAACGGCGTGCTATTCGACGAGACTGCTGAAGTCGATCCTTACACGTTGCTGCCGGGATGGGTGCACCCGCGTCAGCAGTAGTGCCGGCAAAAGCAAATGGATTCCCGCTTGCGCGGGATGACACCCTCTTTTTTGGTGCCGACCATTGTGGCGGTGAGCAGCCGCACGAAGGAGGCTGCTGCAGATCGAACGCGCAACCATTGTCGCCCCTCAGGCTGCGGGCGGCATACAATCACTGCGTGAGTTCTTTCAGTCGATCAGCAGCCCCGGCGGCAATCATCGCGTTGCTTCTGCCGTGCCTCTGCAGCAGTAGCGAAGATATCCAGCCGGTTCCGGCGCCACGCCCGGATCTTGCGACCACGCCGCAACCCGAAGTCGCCGCGGAGCCTGAGCCCCAGTTCGTCGCGCCGACCAAGCGCGATCGCATCGGGCGCGTCTAGGCGCCGGTGCTGATCAACGGCAAGGGGCCGTTCCGGCTCGTGCTCGATACCGGCGCAACACATTCCGCATTGACGGCTGACGCCGCCGCAGTACTCGGTGTCGCGCAGGTCGACGCCGAACAGATGATTCTGCACGGGGTGACTGGTTCGGCGACCGTGCCGACGATCATCGTCGAGCACCTGGTGATCGGCGAACTGGATTTGCCGACGCAGCGCGTGGCCATCGTCGCCAACGCGCTCGGTGGCGCCGACGGCGTACTCGGCACGGAGGGCCTGCTCGACAAGCGCATCACGATCGAATTCCGCAACGACAGGATCACGATCGCGCGCTCGCGCATGGAGCGTGCCGGCGTCCGCTTCATCACCGTTCCGTTCAAGCTCGTCAATGGGCTTCCGGTCGCGGAAGCGCAGATCGGCGGCATCCTGGCCAAGGCCGTCATCGACACCGGCGGCGAGGGCACGATCGGGAACCTCGCGTTGCGCGATGCGTTGACGCGCCGCCGTCACAAGGAAGTCACGCTGGCCGATGGCGTCATCGGCATCACGCTCGACGTCCAGGCCGGCAGCCGCATCGATGCGCCACCGATCGTACTCGGTGGGCTTGCTCTTCAGGGCGTCGGCATCACGACCGGCGATCTCGAGATATTCAAGGAGTGGCACATGACCAGGACACCCGCCCTGCTGGTCGGAATGGATGTGCTCGGCCTGTTCGACACGTTGATCATCGACTACCGGCGCAAGGAATTGCAGGTACGGTTCGCGAGCGGTTCCTAGACCATTCCTGACTTTATCAGCCGATCGTCCCTGCCGCCCTGCCCCACACCTGGAAAATCCGCGGCACGCTGACGATCGCGCGCGGATTCGCCGTGTAGCGCGTCAATTCGGCCATGATCTCGGCGACTTCGTCCGCGCTTGCCAGGCCTTCGTCGATGGCCGCGTCCGCGATGTTGGTCATCGTGCTCAACGACAACGCTTTCTCCGGTTCGCCGCCGCCGTGCGTCGGCTGCACGACGTCGACTTCGACCTCGGCCAGTCCAGCATCCAGACACATGCCGTACAACTCGCGCCCAAGCTCGGCGTTGCCGCCGCGGCGCCTGACGACGTCACGGTACAACGAGCAGTAGCGCTCGTAGCCGGCGTTCGGAGGGTGGCAGAATGCGCCGCCGAAATCGACATCCTCGACCACGAGGACGCCACCGGAGCGCAAGGCCGCAGCCATGTTGCCGATGATGCTTGCCGGCTCGGGAACATGCGAGAGGATGAAGCGCCCGTAGACCAGGTCGTACGTCGCCGGCTCGGACCACGACGTCACGCTGGCAGCGCGAAACGCCAGTTGCCGCAATCCGGCCTGCGCGGATTCCGTCCTCGCCGCCTCGAGCTTCACCTCGTCGACGTCCAGTCCGACGACGAAACCGCCAGTGCCGACGGACTCGGCCAGATAACGGCTGACGTGGCCGCCACCACAGCCAAGGTCGATGCAACGCATGCCCGCACGCAACCCGGCACGCGCGAGCAACGCCTCGGTGTTCGGCGCCATCGTGCGCGCAAGCAGGTCGAGCCGGCGCCTGCCTTCATCTCCGCCACGGATTGCGTAGCCGCTCATTCGCCCGCCCCTCGTCTTCGATGATTGTCCGGGGCCGTCGCGTCATTGCGTCCCTGGCGCGCGACATCGTAGCTCAATCGAAAGACCTTCCGCGCCGCGAGTCGCGCTTCAACCGCGCGCTGCAATTACGTAACGCATGCGATTGTTCAATCGCACCGATCCGCCGGCGCCGGTAAACCGCGACAGCACGGCCGTCACGGCGGCTGCGAGCGCATCGCGTCCTACGTGCCGCTCGGCGCGAATGAACGGCGCAGCCGATGCGATCGCGCGCATCGCAGTATCGGTGTCCGGATACAACAGCGGACAGTCGACGTCGCCATTGAGCGTCGGTGAAAGTCCCGCTTCCCGCATCAGCCCTTCCGCGACGCCACTTTCCGAGAGCAGCGGGCGCGGGGGCGCTGGCGGCGGTCCCGGCGGCAACAGCGGCATCACCGCCGGCATCACCGCCGCGAGCACGTCGCATTCTTCCTTGCGGCCCCAGAACAGCATCGCGATCGATCCGCGCCGCCGGCACACGCGCCGCGCTTCGCGCAGCGCATGCACGATGTCGCCTGCGAACTGGAAGGAATTGAATCCGGTGACGACATCGAAGCTGTCGGCATCGAACGGCAGGGATTCCATTTCACCGACCTCCACGTGAGCGCCAGGCAGCCGCTCGCGCGCGATCGCGACGAGACTGGCCGCGGCATCGATGCCGCTGACGTCAGCGCCGAGCGAGCGCGCAACCTGCAACGCCCCGCCCGCTCCGCAGCCGACGTCCAGCACGCGTGTGCCAGCGCCGACACCGAGCCGGCCGAACACATGAGCGTAGACATGACGCCAGCCGGGCTCCTGCACCTCTGCCCAGTCCGCGGCCCTCGCACCCCAAAGCTCGCCCTGAATCTTCGCGGTTCCCATGGGTTTGCTTGCCCGTCCGACGCGGCAGGAGCGCCGGATCCCGGGAAATTGTATATCCGCGCCCGCCAGCACGCCGGTTCCCGCCCGCAGCGCCGTATCCGGCTCGGAGTTGCGGTAGCCTACCCCCGCGCGGCCCGCGCTTGCGGCCCAAGCTAACCGAATCCGCCCAGCACGCATCCAAGAACGTCATGGCCACCGATGAGGTGCGCTGGGTCGCAGAGGCCCGGCGCGGAGACCGCAATGCGTTTCGACTCCTCGTCGAGGCCTACTCGCGCGCGTTGTTTGCGCTGTGCATGCGGATTACCCGCGACTCGACGATGGCGGAGGATGCGGTGCAGGAAGCCTTCTTCAATGCCTACCGGCATCTCGGCGACTTCGATGGCCGCTCGAGCTTCAAGACCTGGCTGCATCGCATCGCAGTCAATGCGGCGCTCGAGCAGCTGCGCCGCAACGGCAAGCATGGCGCCACGTTCAGCGACTCGAGCGCCAGCGACGAGGACGAGGACTTCCTCGCCAGCCGCCCCGACGATTCTCCGACGCCGGACCGCCACGCGCTCGGCGGCGAGATCGGCCGCCAGATCCAGGACCAGCTGGCGCGCATGTCGACGCTCGAGCGCACGGCGTTCGTCATGCGCCATCACGAAGGCCAGTCGCTCGAGACGATTGCCGAGACCCTTTCGCTGAACATCAGCGCGAGCAAGCAAGCGATTTTCCGCGCCGTGCGCAAGTTGCGCGGCGCCCTGGAACCACTGCGGTGACATCATGAACTCGATCAGCGACAACGATCTGATTCTGTACTTCTATCGCGACGGCCTCGATGCTGCGCGCGTCCGCGAAATCGACGAGGCTCTATTCGCCTCGCCCGGCCTGCGCGCGCGCTACACGCAACTGCA
>DATIEJ010000413.1:0-25333 GCA_035455825.1 Rhodanobacteraceae bacterium
TGAAGAAGCGAAGGCGCCAGCCGCTACCGGAGTCATCGCGTCGCGCGCGCTGTCGCCTGCGCTCTCCGGACCAGGCGCGCGCGACGATGACGCCCTGTGCGTGATCGACGCATGCCTTCCAGCGGCGCCGCAGAATCTCGATACGCTTACGCCTTCGATCTGCTTGAACGCGCGATTCAGGCCCTGGCCCGAGTGGAATCCCACGCCGGCCGCAATCACTTCGATGGGCTCGCGCGACGCAAGCAGGAGGCGCTTGGCAGCTTGAACGCGCCTGCGAATCAGGTATTGGTGCGGCGTCGATCCAAACACCTGGCTGAACATGCGGATGAAATGGTGGCGCGACATCTGCGCTGCGGCGGCCAGAGTCCTGCAGTCGATTTCGAGAAAGTACTCGACGTCGATCATGCGGCGCGCCGCTTCGAGCCGCTGCCTGACCTTGCGCGCGGACCGCTCCTTGCGGGCATCGAACGCGTAGGAAACGGACTTGCAAGCACCGGCCGGCGGCTCGGCAACGCCGGGCGCGGCCTCCGTCAATTGCGGGTCGTGATCGACGCCAACGGCAGCATCGGACGGCCGGCTCGAAGGTACGCGCGCTGACTCCGATGGTCCCGGGACTGGTTGCGAGGGCACGAGCGACGGCCATAGCGGACGATTCGCCGCAGCCGGCCGGTCCGCGAAACGAAATCCGAGATCATGGCAGCGCGCGACGGCGGAGGAGATGGTCCGCTCATCGGCAGGACTGTTCCCGGAGACGGTTTCGGTGGCGCTTTCCAGTGCGCGCCAGCGATAGATCACGCTCATAGGGATGTCCAGCAGTGCGGAGATTTCCCGCACCGCATGCGACGGAAGGAGCAACCGAACCAGTTCGACGACTGGTTGCGGATAGGAATGCCGGACTCGCCAACGACGATGCATGACTACCTCTGTACAGGTTCTTTTCCACGCGGGGACAGCAATGGCCACGCAACACGCCGGATCTCCGGGATGAAGGCATCGCTCAAGACGGCCTCCGCGGGCAGCGGTTGCGCAACCAGGGCCAGGCTTTCGCGGAACTGCGTCGCCGACGAGCCGAGGTGCTTCTTGATCGCACGCGTGAACGACGACCTGCTCTGAAAGCCGATCGCCTGCGCGATGTCGGCTATTCCCAGACTGCTTCCGGACAGCAACGTGCTCGCACATTCGAGACGGTATCGGCTCAGGTTCGAATACGGCGTCTCTTCGAATACGGAGCGGAACGTGGTGATGAAATGGCCGACCGAATAATTCGCCATCAACGCGAGCTTCGCCACGTCGATGTCCTGGTGGGCGCAGGCACAGATGTAGTTGCGCACGCGCTGCAGGCGCAGAAACACCGCCTTCTTCCGGTTCAGGCAGGAGCCCGGGCAGCGTTCGATCATTGGCGCAAAGCCCGACTGAAGGTCGTCGACGAGCCCGGCAAGCTGATGCGCGACGTGCTTGTCGCCCGCAAGCTGCGCGTCGCGCAGGCAATGCCGGACGAGACGCAGCAATCGCCTGCCCAGTGCCGGAACGAAACGGTGGATGGCCGGAAACAACACGGTGGCCGAACGCGCTCCGGCCCCGCCGTTGCGGCCAAGAGACGACCAGGCTGCCGGAGTTCCGGCAACGACGACGCAGGCGCCGCGCGGCGAGACGATGATGTCGTGACGGCTCAGCGCGTCGCCGACCCAGATGTCGGCCTTGCCGAGTTGCACGCTCCACTCGCCGGACATGACTCCGGCGCCGCCGAGTATCGGGCATGCCAGCGAAACGACTCCGGGAGGGATCGTGAGGACCGTCCCGCGCTCGCAAAGGACGACGCTCATGCGGTCGTCGCGCGACGGTGCCACGCCGCTCGCGTCGAGGCCGGTACGCGAACCGGCGATGGCGCGTATCGCAAAAACCTTCATTGACGCGCTGCCATTGCCATGCGCTGCCGCCGGTAGTTTATCTACGTAGGTCATCGTACTATGATGAGCAAAAGTTGTCAACGAAGTCCTTCGTACATAATCCGGCCGCCGCGGTGCGGGAAAACATCAAGCGAAACGATCGCGGTCACGGTCACTCCTGGAGCAGCCATCCGATTTTCCGGCGCCCATTGTCGAGAACGACTTTTGACGCCTCTTTGCGCCATGCGCGCGCAAGTACAGACCGACTGGCGCAGCAATTTATTCCCACCACATCCACAACCGGCCAAACAGGGTCAGATCCAGCCACGCGAGTCTCTCGACAGGCGTTTGTCTTAACGAAGTTGCAAAAATTCCGATCACCGGCACTTTCTCGCACACGATCGCCGCGAACAAAAACAGGTTTGAGGCGGCGACGTCATGATTTTTCCGGTGCGCTCGAGCCGTGAGCGTCAGCGCCAGGCGAAGAGTGAACCGCAGCGTCTGATTCGGGAGGCGCCTGCGAGTATCAGGCGCGGCTGCCGCTGAATGAGCTTGCGCGGGAGTGACGAGCAAAGACTGTTCAGACGTTGCATGCAGTCACGATCTGCATCTTGCACTTACGGCCGAGGATCAGTCACAGTGCTACAACACGGATGCGTGAGCGCGGGCGAATTCGATGAACGTGCGCACGGCAAAGTCGTCGCGCCAGTCCGTTCGCGAGAAGATGCCGCTCTCCATCGGCCGGACCTGGTCGCCGAGCGCGACCTGGCCGACGCCGAGCCCGCGCGTAACGATGCCGGACGGCAGCAGCGGCACGATCGCCGTGCCGAGCCCGGCTTCGACCATGCGCACGATGACCTGCGTCGAGGTCGTCTCCATCGCGATGCGTGGCGTGAGTCCGCGCTGATAGAACGCTTCGAGCACGTGCTGGCGGCCGGTCGAGCCGGATTCGAACACGATCAGCGGTTCGTCGACGAGATCGGCCATCGCCAGTTGTTCGCGCGCCAGCAACGGATGGCCAGTCGCTGCCACGAAATACCACGGCAGGACGAACCACGGGTGATAGACCAGGCCGACCGGATACTCGATCGGCGCGCAGGCCCCGAGCGCCAGGCTCGTATCGGTTTGCAGGTCGGCGAGAATCTGCTGTTCGGTGCGCGTGAACAACCGCAGCGTTATCTCCGGGGACTGTGCATGGAACTCGCGCATCACGTCGATCAGGACGTAATACGTCAGGTATTGGCTCGCGGCAATCAGGATCTCGCGCGACTGCTGGCCCGGCTCGAACAGATGCGTCAGCGCGTGCGCCTCTTCCAGGAACTGCTCGGCTTTACCGCTGAACACGCGGCCGGCGTGAGTCAGCCGCACTTCGGCGCGGCGTCCGCGCTCCTTTTCGTACAAGGCGACGCCAAGCCGCTCCTCGAGCGTCAGCAGGCGGCTGCGCAGGCCTTCTTCGGACAGATGCAGCGCTTGCGCCGCCATGCGGATGCTGCCGGTGCGGACAAGCTCGACGAATGCACGAACCTGCTCGGTCGAGATCGGCGGCATCAGCCGGTTCATCGCACGAACATCCGGTTCGCGGATGTCATGGCGCGCTGCGATCGCGGAAAGAAGCCTTGCATATTTCGCTCTGGACCCAGGTGCTTGCCGTACCGCCCGAGTGGACGCATTACGCAACCCACCTCTTCCCTTGTGGGAGAGGTCGACGCGCGTAGCGATGCGGGAGAGGGGAAGGCGCCGCAAGGCCCTGCTTGCGCAGGCGCTCACCCTCTCCCCAAACCCCTTCCCCATCAAGGGGGAGGGGCTTGACTGCTGCGCGCGTGGGTAAGATTGTTTGAGAAATGCACCACTGATTTTAGCCGCCGGGAGCCGATCGTTCTCGCCGTTTTCGGACATGAACACCTCCGCCAACAGTCATTCTTCGGCGGTGCGCTTTCCTCGGGAATGGCGATTTTCCCAAGGCATGGCGGATTTGCCCCCCAAACTGCGTTTTTCGTCTTATGGCCAGACAACAGGCTCGCGAGTGTTCGTGAAGCGTGAGAGTTCGCTGCTCGTCCGCGTGCAGCGCTTGGCGACGCGCTGACAGATGAACCACGGGCACGCTTCGGCGGACACAGCTTGAGCGTGCCGCATGCTCGGCAGGATTGGTCGCAGACAGATCCTGCTTGTCGAAGCGTGTCGTCTCCTTTGCAAGTCTGCCGTAACCGGGACATTCCAATGAAAGCTGCGCTCGTCTTTCTTGCCGCCTGCCTCGCACCAGTGGCTTTCGCCCACGCTACAAACGTATTCTGTGTTGCGAGCACCGATCAACTGGCAACCGCGCTCGCGTCGTTGTCGACATCCACGATGAACACCGACGCCGACGAAATACGCATCCATTCCGGCATCTATTTCGCCCCAACGGGCGGATGGGTCGGTTCGGTGACGACGCATCACGCTCTGACGATCCGTGGCGGCTACACCGACGACGGATGCACGCAGCAGACCCTGGACGCCTCGATGACGGTACTCGACGGGAATGCCGCGTCAAACGTGATGACAATCAACACACCCCTGATACCCGACAGCGACATCGAGGTCAGTGGCCTGACCTTCCAGCACGGCATGGCAAGCAGCGCATTCGAATCGTGCGCGGGTGGGCTCAAGGTCGGCGATCCGAACCCGATCAACGGTGGAAAGGTTCTGATCGAACGCAACATCTTTCGTAACAACAGCGCGACGGGCAACGGCTTCAGCCACGCGATCGGGGGGTTGCTCGCAGCGACGGACGGTGCCTCGCTGATCGTGCGCGGCAACCTCTTCGTCAACAACAGCTCCCCGAACGAGGCTGCTGCGTCCTTCTACTCGAACAACGAAATCGATGTCAGCAACAACACCTTCGTCGGCAACCATTCGACCGACGCGACGCTGCAAACCCGCGTCGCGCTGGACTTCTTCACGATCAGCGGCCTGATGCTGACGAACAACATTTTCTGGAGCAACGCGACGGGTCCCGGAGAGTTCGATATCAATCTGAGCGGCCAGTTCACTCACGCGACGCTGCTGAACAACGACATCGAGACCGCAACCGGAACGGCAAAATCGGCAACGGGCACGCTGCAAGTCGACCCGGATTTTGCCGGCAGCGGAAACTTCCGCCTGTCGGCGTTCTCGCTCCTGATCGATGCCGGCGTCGCCGATGTTCCCGGCGGCCTGGGCAGCGTCGATCTGGATGGCAGCCCGCGCATCGATGCCGCGGCCGTTGACCTTGGCGCCTTTGAGAGCGCTTACATCTTCGTCGATGGGTTCGAGTAGGCGCGCTCGACGAACGCACGATGTCACGTTTCGGCGCCAGGCACGGATTGCGGCTGCCGTGAGTCCTTGAAGTCGCGCGCCAGAGTCTCGATGTGATTACGAACCGACTGCGAGCCCGAACAATGACGAAGATGACCCGACTGCAGTACGTCCGTGAAATCCGCAAGGACGAATTCGCGGCGCTCGGCGGCTTGATGGTCGACGTGTATTCGAATCTCGCGGGGTTCCCCGGACCGGACGAGCAGCCTGGTTACTACGACACGCTACGAAACATCGGGCACTTCAGCGAAAGGAAGGACGCCAAGGTACTCGTCGCGATTTCGGCGGACGGCGAACTGGTTGGCGGCATCGTGTACTTCGGCGACATGGCCGAATACGGATCCGGAGGAATCGCGACCACGGTGAAGAACGCCTCCGGCATCCGCCTGCTCGGTGTCAGCGAACGCGCCAGGGGCGCGGGTACCGGCAAGGCGCTGGTGCGCGCATGCATCCAGCTAGCCAGGGACAAGCGGCACTCGCACGTCGTCCTGCACACGACCCACGCGATGCAGGTCGCCTGGAGTCTGTACGAGAAGCTTGGTTTCGAGCGATCGAAGGACCTGGACTTCGTGCAGGAGGGCCTGCAGGTCTTCGGTTTCAGGCTCTGGCTCGGCGAAACGTGACGCCGTTGCTATCCATATGGTCCGAGCGGCTTCGCCGCAAGTGGCCTTGAGCTACTTCATCGCCTTCACGTGCGCCACAAACTGATCGAGGGCAATCTCGGTGCCCTGCTGCCAACCCGACGCTTTGTTTTTTTCCAGATCGGATTCATTCCGGTGCAGAGCGGTGAAGACGTAGCGGGTTCCGGTGCCCACGGTTTCCATCGTGACGATGGCGGTGATCGGAATGTCGTCGAAAACCGCCGGACGATAGCCGGGAAACAACATCGAGGTCCAGCTGAGCCGCTCCATCGGGACGACTTCGAGGAAACAGCCGAGATTCGGGAACACCTGACCGTCTGCCGCGGCGATGTCGATGCTGAACATGCCGCCCGGCCGCACGTCCAGTTCGCAATTCGCGACAACGCCCCAAGCCTTGGGCATGTACCACTCCTTGAGGTGTTCGGCTTTCGTCAACGCTTCCCAGACGAGGTGCCTTGGAGCGTCGATGAACCGTTCCATGACAAGATCGAGTTTCGGATTGATCGCGAAGTTCTTGCTCATGATTTTGCCTCCGAGTCTTTTAGCTGCTTGACGTACTTGTCGAACTGGTTCAACCGGACTTCCCACAACCGGCGCTGCGCGGACAGCCAGTCCTCGGCGACCCTGAATCGTGTCGGCACGATCTCATAGGTCCGTACACGCCCGCGCTTCTTCGACTTCACCAGCCGGCTGTGCTCGAGCACCGACAGGTGCTGCACGAACGAAGGGAGTCTCATGGCGAACGGCGCAGCCAGCTCGCTGACCGTGGCCGGCCCAACACACAGTTGTTCCAGGACTCTGCGCCGAGTCGAATTGGACAACGCATAAAAAACATCGTCAGCGACCGCGGATTGAGCCATCGAAGCACCCGTTGATTGCCATGAACCATGTCCGACGAAGGAATTCTATCGCCTGAAATCACTAAGGTCAATACCTAAGTATTGTACCGGAGCCGGAAAAGCGCGTGGAGGCGCGAGCTCGGGCGGTTCGTCGTCCCGGTTCCGACACTCGGGCCACCGCTTCTTGCAATCGGGAATGACGCCCGCCCAGAATGAGGCCTGACTGCAGGAACAAGCCCATGAAGCGCACGTGGACAATCATCGGCGTCAGCGATGTGCCGGCCAGCTTCAAATGGTACCAGTCGCTGTTCGGCCAGCCGGATACCCTGCCCGCTCATGAGTACTTCGGGCAAATCGTCGACTCTGACGGGACCGTTTTGCTTTGCCTCCATGAGTGGGGCGCACACGATCATCCTTCCCTGAAGAGTCCGGAACACGCAACCCCGGGCAACGGCCTGCTATTGTTTTTTCGCGTCGACGATTTCAGCGAGACTTTACGGAGGGCGCGCACACTCGTCTCGCTGTTCGAAGAGGAACCCCATCTGAATCCGAACACCGAAACCATGGAGTTCTCGCTCCGCGATCCGGACGGTTACCACGTCACTGTCAGCGCACTATCTGCGTCCTGACGATTCGCCGAGTGGACCGCTGCGGTGGGCCGCGGTAATCTGCCACGCGCAGTGGCAGCGGGCGCTTGCCTCGAGCGTCGGGCCGCTCGCAACGCGTATTCGGGAGACATTCGTGCAGATCAGGCTCGTCGGCATCCTGGTGGAAGATCAAGACCGGGCTCTGGCCTTCTATACGTCAGTCCTCGGCTTCCAAAAAAAGCACGACATCCCAATGGGTGAATTCCGTTGGCTCACCGTGTTCTCCCCGGAAGGCGCAGCCGGTGTCGAACTCGTGCTGGAGCCAATGGCTTTCCCACCGGCTCGCACCTATCAGAAGGCCCTGTTCGAAGCCGGCATACCGGCAACCGCCTTCATGACGGCCGACATCTCCGCCGAGTTTCAGAAGCTCAAGGCACTCGGGGTCAAGTTCCGCGGCGAGCCTGCAAACATGGGCCCGGTAACCGTGGTGCTGTTCGAAGACACGTGCGGAAACCTCATCAACCTGGTTCAACCTGCGGGCTGACTATGGGTTGGCAAATGTTGGTCTACGCTATGATCGCAACGTCGGTTGCGACAGCCGCTTGTTCAAGCATTAGGCGTCTAAGGAGGAGGTCGTGCTTGCAGCCCTCATCGGTGTAGCGGTAGGCATTCTCACGATCGTCTGCGCGCGTATCATTCGCGGCCAGCGTTGGCTGTATTCAATCGGCTTGCTCACCCTGCCTGGCTTGTACGCATTCTTTGCTCTGCAAGCCGGCGAGCATGCAGTAGGCATCAAGGAAATGATCTACGGTATTCCATATGTCGTAGTCGGCCTGGTACTCGCATTTGTAAGCGTACGTCAGTCAGCGGTAGTGGTCGGTGCATTCTGGATGCTTCACGGGTTGTACGATTTGACGCATAGTCAGTTCATCACAAACACCGGTGTTCCCAGCTGGTATCCCGTTTTCTGTTTCTCGGTTGATGTTGTCATTGGTGCATATCTACTATGGCTATCGCGTCGTATCCCCAATGCGAATCTTCGCCGCGCGTAACTCCCTATTGGAGCTAAACCCACCAATCCCAACCGGTCCGTCGCATCGCGGACCCGACCATCATCTGGCGTGGTCCTGACAGTTCATACTAGCTGGCGGACCGCTGCGACGGGTTGCGGTACTATCTGTCCGCGGTCGGGAGCGGCCGCCTGACTCAAGCGTCAATGCGCATGGACACCTCTGGCCTTAGTGCAGGAACCAAAGCTCGAATAGATCGGTTGTTCGCACCCAATGAGCGAGCCCAAGCGGCGGCGTTGATCTCGGAGCGATGTACCGACCTGCCCGGAACTCGCGGCTGGCCGCGTGAGGCGATTGAACGAATCCAGTTCGCTGCTCTCAAAGTGAGCTGCGGTTCCTTCCCGGAGCTGGTTCGCGCCGTGCAAGTAGCCAACACCGACTGGCGAGACCTGCTGGTCGCTGCTGGCTTTGCCGATGACACTCAAGCTCACAAATACTGGTTGCGGTAAAGTGGCAGCGCGCGCCAGCCGTTCGTCTGGCGGAGCGCTGCAACGGACCGAGGCAGCATCATGCGGTAGGCGGCAGCGGCCGCCTTCTCGAGCGTCGGGCAAGTGACAAGCGGATTCACCGACGCCGATCCATCACGGGCGTTTCCGCTTCCGCGCTGGCTCGCCGCTGTCCGCCTTCAGGCGACGCCGGCCTCTCGCGCGACCGCAATGAGGCTCCAACGCTCGTAAATGCGCGCAGCTGGCCTTACCATTCAGCAGCCAGCAACCGCGGGGAGAGGTCACCATGGCTATCGGCGCAACACGTGACGCCTTGTCGCGCATTTTTTTGCAGCGCTGCTTCTGGCTGTTTGCCGCGTTGCTCCTCAGCATCGCCGCCGTGTCGTTCATTCCGGCGAACGACCACGGTCGTCTCGTCATCAACGCCGTCAATATGTTCCTCCTGATCGCGACGGTGGCCACCGTCGGACGCACGACGCTGTCGTTCGTCATTGCGCTGTTGCTCGCCGTTCCCGATTTGTGGTTCCAGTATCTCGGCCTGTGGGAGGACAGCGACGAATTCCTGGCATGGTCGTGGATGTTCAGTGCCGCGCTTTATTTCATCGCCACCGGGTATCTGCTGCGCTACGTCTTCCAGCCCAGGGTCATGACGCAGGACAAGCTGTTCGGCGCTGCGGCGGCGTATCTCATGATCGGTGTTCTGTGGGCGTATTTTTACGCAATCATCGGATTCTTCTATCCCCAGTCGTACATGATCCTCGGGCAGCCGGGGCGGGTGGTCTATGCCGATGCGCTTTACCTGAGCATGACCGTGCTCACCAGCACGGGCTTCGGGGACGTGACGCCGCTCACGCGCCAGGCGCGCGGCATATGCATGATCGAGCAGATTACCGGAGCCTTGTTCGTCGCAATACTGATCGCTCGTCTGGCCGGGGTCTATCCGCCGCGAGAGACCTACGTCGACGACAACGCGTCGTAGGTGATCTACGGCGCGCGTGCTTCGCGCGTTGCCGAATTCCGACGTCAGGCGGCCCAAGAATCCAGGTGAGTCCGATCATGGCCGAGAAACAGCTGCTGGAAGGTTCATGTCACTGCGGTGCGGTACGCATCACGCTGCCGTCGGTGCCCGAGAAGGCGACTCGGTGCAACTGCTCCCTGTGCAGGCGCCTTGGCGGACTCTGGGCGTATTACGAGTTCGGGACGGTTCGGATGGAAGGCCATCCGGAAAACACCGCCGAGTACATCTGGGGCGACAAGACGCTGCGTAATATTCGTTGCAAGACCTGCGGCTGCGTCACGCACTGGGAGCCACTCGCGCCGGAACCCGGTGGCAAGCACGGCGTCAACCTCAACAACTTTGATCCGCGTCTTCAAGAGTCTGTTCAGATCCGCCATTTCGATGGCGCGGACACCTGGACATTCATCGACTGAACTGCACCCGCAGTACCAGGGCTGCGACGATCCGCAATGAGCGCACGTCAATAGCACCATGCGACGGCTCGCTGTGGAACCGTCGATTCGACGCTGCCACAAGGAGTTGCACATGCGCGGTAGTCTTCGGCAACTGACGTTCTCAAGCATCCTTCTCATCGCGCCATCGGCCGGCCTGCCGCAAACATTCGAATTTTCTCCGCCTGCGCCAAAGAGCGGTGAATCAATAACCGTCACGTTCAGCAGGCCATACGACTGCACGGCGATCACGCCGGTCCTCGAAGCGAGTTCAGCCAACTCGTTCACGTTCAAGTCGACACAGACGGACGGCCTAGTGCAATGTCCCCAAATCCCGTCTCCTCTGCCGAAGACGTCGAGTTTTCCGGTCAGCCTGGGTGTGTTGGCGGCCGGCAAGTATGACGTTACCTGGAACTTCTACCTGCACCACACAGCGGATGGCACGACGACATTCCTGGGCAAAGTCAGCGGTCCGCTGGTCGTAGCGCCCGGCAGCCTCCTGATTTCGCCGGGATTCACCGGCAACTGGTTCGACCCGGCCAGCAGCGGCCATGGATTCAGCATCGAAGTATTGCCGGGCAACTCGATGCTCGCCGAGTGGTATGTGTTCGCCCCGGACGGCGGGCAAACGTGGATCTCGGCTATGGGCCCGATCACTGGCAACAGCGCCGTCCTGCAGGGCTACTTCCCTGTCGGCGCCGGGGGACGCTTCCCGCCGCAGTTCAATCCCGGACAACTGAGCAACCAGTTCTGGGGCACGATCACGTTTGTCTTCAGCGATTGCAATTCGGGACAGGCGAGCTGGCAGTCGGCGATCGACGGCTACGGCAGCGGCTGGTTGCCGATCACGCGCTTGACGATGCCGGCGGGGCTGAGTTGCCCGTGATGTTTCGGGGACATCACCGTACTGCCTCACGAGCGCTACGAGTCAGCGTCCGAGATTCGTGCGAGACGACTCAATGCGTTGGGGCGTGTCACGAATAGCCGGTGCGCGATCCCGCCGACGATCATCGCTGGCAGGAACAACAGCGCGGTCGAAACGCCAGCTCCCGCGCCGACGAGCGCCGGACCGGGGCAATAGCCGGCAAGGCCCCAGCCGACACCGAAGATTGCGGCGCCGAGCACCAGCGGCAGGCCGATCGTGCGTGTGGAGGGAAGCTGGAATTCCGCCGCCACGATCGGCCGTTGGCGCCGCAGGACGAAGTGGAACGCGACCGCGGTAGTTGTCGTCGCGCCGGCCAGGACGAACAGGAGCGTCGGATCGAAGTTGCCGAAGACGTCGAGGAAGCCGATCACGACAAGCGGATCGGTCATGCGCGCAAGCGCAAGGCCGATCCCGAACAGGGCCCCGCAAAGCAATGCGGCCAGGACAGCCTTCATGCGGCGCCGCCGGGCAGGTGATGCGTCAGCAGAACCGTGATGATCGCCGACGTGATGAAAGTCACCACCGCCACGAGCGACCTTCGGGAAAAACGGCCCAGCCCGCAGACACCATGGCCGCTCGTGCAACCGCTGCCCAGGCTCGTGCCGAAGCCCACGAGAACGCCGGCCAGCAGAAGGACCGGCAACCGCGCGGGCGATGGCGTGGCCTGATGCAACAAATGCATCGTGATGCCTCCGGCGCCGGCCAGCCCGGCGACAAAGGCCGCACGCCATGCCCAGTCCGCGCCGGACGAGCGCCGGGTCAACCCGTTGACGATGCCGCTGACGCCGGCGATGCGGCCGTTGAACAGCAGCAAGGCCGTCGCGGACAGACCGATCAGGACTCCGCCGAGCATCGCCACGATCCAGCTACTCATGCTCCTCGCTCCTTGCCGCGCGCTGCCAGAACGCGCGCGGCTCCATACTACCCAAAACCGCGCGCGCCACGCCAAGACTTGCGCAAACCGGCTCGGCACGGCATCGTGCACGCTTTCAAACGCCCGTTCGACGCCATGGCCGACGCCAGCAACGCAAATTCCCATTTTCCACATTTGCTCGCGCCGCTCGACCTGGGCTTCGTCACGCTGCCCAATCGCGTGCTGATGGGGTCGATGCACACGGGCCTCGAGGATCACGCGCGCGACTACGACAAATTGGCCGCGTATTTCGCCGAGCGCGCGCGCGGCGGCGTCGGCTTGATGGTGACCGGTGGCCTTTCGCCGAATATCGCCGGCTGGCTCAAGCCGTTCGGCGGCCGCCTGTCGATGCCGTGGCACGTCGCGCGCCATCGCAAGGTCACGCGTGCGGTACACGCCGACGGCGGGCGCATCTGCCTGCAGATCCTGCACGCCGGCCGCTACGGCTATCACCCGCTGTCGGTCTCGGCATCGCGCATCAAGTCGCCGATCACGCCATTCACGCCGCGCGCGCTGTCGAGCGGCGGCGTCGAACGCACGATCGGCGATTTCGTGCGCTGCGCGAAGCTTGCGCAGGATGCCGGTTACGACGGCATCGAAATCATGGGCAGCGAGGGCTACCTGATCAACCAGTTCCTGGCAGCGCGCACGAACACGCGCAACGACGCCTGGGGCGGCAGCGTCGAGAAACGCCAGCGCCTGCCGATCGAGATCGTGCGGCGCACGCGCGCGGCGGTCGGGCGCGAGTTCATCATCATCTACCGGCTGTCGATGCTCGATCTCGTCGACAACGCGCAAAGCTGGGACGAAATCGTGCAGCTCGCCAGGGCCATCGAAGCGGCCGGCGCTTCGATCATCAACACCGGCATCGGCTGGCACGAGGCGCGCGTGCCGACGATCGTGACGAGCGTCCCGCGCGGCGCCTTCACCTGGGTCACGCGCAAGCTCAAGGGCGAGGTGACGATTCCGCTGATCACGACGAACCGCATCAACACGCCCGAGGTCGCGGAAAGGATCCTTGCCGGCGGCGATGCGGACATGGTGTCGATGGCGCGGCCGCTGCTGGCCGATTCGGACTGGGTCAACAAGGCCAGCGCCGGCCGCAGCGAGCGCATCAACACCTGCATCGCCTGCAACCAGGCCTGCCTCGACCACGTGTTCAAGAACGAGCACGCGTCGTGCCTGCTCAATCCGCGCGCATGCCATGAAACCGAACTCGTCATCACGCCGTCGGCAACGCGCAGGAAAATCGCCGTGGTCGGCGCCGGTCCGGCCGGGCTGGCCTGTGCGACGACGCTGGCCGAGCGCGGTCACGCGGTGACACTGTTCGACGCCGCCGGCGAGATCGGCGGCCAGTTCAACATGGCCAAGCGCATTCCGGGCAAGGAAGAGTTCCACGAGTCGCTACGCTACTTCGGCCATCGCATCGGCGACACCGGCGTCGACCTGAAGCTCGACACGCGCGCGACGGTCGAGTCGCTGCGCGGCTTCGACAGCATCGTTCTCGCGACCGGCGTTACGCCGCGCCCGCTGCGGATTCCCGGCGCCGATCGGCCGAATGTGTTGAGCTATCTCGACGTCGTGCTGCTCGGCAAGCCGGTCGGCAGGCGCGTGGCCATCATCGGCGCCGGCGGCATCGGATTCGATGTCGCCGAATTCCTGACCCAGGACGAGCCGTCTCCGACGACTGACATCGCGCGCTGGTCGCACGAGTGGGGCGTCGACCAGGAGTACGCAAATCGTGGCGGCCTGGCCAAGCCGGTGCCCGAGCCGTCTCCGCGCGAAGTATGGCTGCTGCAGCGCACTCCCGGTGCGCCCGGCAAGCGGCTGAACAAGACCACGGGCTGGGTGCATCGCGCCGCGTTGAAGATGAAGAACGTCAAGATGCTCGGCGGAGTGAACTACGAGCGCATCGACGACGCCGGGCTGCACATCGTCGTCGACGGGGTTTCACAAGTGCTACAAGTGGACAATGTCGTCGTCTGTGCCGGCCAGGAACCGCGCCGCGACCTGTTCGACGGCCTCAAGGCCGCCGGTGCCGACGTGCACCTGATCGGCGGCGCGGACGTCGCCGCCGAACTGGATGCCAAGCGCGCGATCGCGCAGGGGACGAAGCTGGCGGCGGTGATGTAGGGTTGGCGCGGGCTAAGCGGGCAAGAACTTTCGGGGCAATAGGGATTCCCGCTTCCCCGGGAATGACATCTTTCTTTTACCACTGACCGTACCTCTTCCGCTTTGCAGCACAACTCTTGCTGGCTTGGGCGACGACTCGGGCGTAATGTAATCGCGCGCGGGGCGCCGATGGCGTGCGATCCGCAAAGGCACCGCCGGCGGCAGGGGTCGGCCGCTTCGACACGCGCGGTTGCGCACCACGACACGTTCCCCGACCTCGTCCGAAGAATTCTTCAGGAGGATCTATGCTCAAGCTGCATTTTTCCGGAACGATCGCTGCACTCGCGCTGATGTCGTTGCCGTTGCTGGCAAAGGATGCGCCTCCGCCCGCGGGCCCGCCGCCCGAGCTCGCTCAGGTTGCCTTCTTCGAGGGCACCTGGAACTGCACCGGCAAGACATTCGCAAACCCGATGGGGCCGGAGCATGCGACGACCGCGACGGTGCATGGCGCCAAGGCGGTGGGCGGCATGTGGATGCACATCACGTACGACGAGAACAAGACCGCCGCAAACCCGATGCCGTATCACGTGGGTGTATACATGGGCTACGACGCCGCCAAAAAGATCTTCGTCGAGAATTGCGTCGACACGTTCGGCAGCTACTGCACGCAGAGCGGCAGTGGCTGGAGCGGCGACACGATGAAGTTCGAAGGAACCGGCAACGGCGGCGGCAAGCAGTTCGGCGCCCGCGACACCTTCACGAAGAAGGGAACCAGCCAGGTTACCCACACCGGCGAAATGCAGGGCGACGACAAGCAGTGGATCAAGACCGACGAAGAAACCTGCCACAAGGGCAAGTAGCGGAAAATCCCGACTTGGTGTTACAGGAGAAACGGCGGCGGCGCCATATCAGCGCCGCCGCGGTATTTCGGGCTGACGAATTCCAGCCGCGAGCGATCAGTGATGCTCGTGTTCGTCGTCGTCGTGCTTGTCCTTGTAGTGCTTGAGCACCCACTCATGACGCTCGTACGGACGATCGGTGTCCAGATCGAGTTCGACGCCGCCGGCCGATACATAGGCACGGTCCTCGGCGGGCAGCGCGACACCGGACTGCCAGCGTCCATCGGTCTGCCAGTAGTAGGTCTTGGTTTCCGGCGCAAAATAGATCTGGTGGTCGGCGTAGTAAACGTAGTGATGCTTGCCGGTCTTCTCGACGGTCACGGTCGTGTCCGCCATCGACGGCGCTGCGACAGCAAAACCGATTGCCAGCATGACACCGGCAGTGAGCTTGCGGAAGGTACGCATTGGCGATTCTCCTTGGATGGGTCGTTGGATGCAGCAAGTAGCCAAGACAACTTGCGTGCCAACCGGCAAGATTCCGGAAATCATCGACTTACAACCGCTCGTGCGGAGCACGTCGCGCCGTATGCAAGGGTCGCTGGCGCGAAACGTTGCAACTTGCAACGGCCCGATCCGGTCGGGACGAAAGCAGGGTATTCAGCTCCGCGTCAGTCCGACGGCTGCCAGGGACCGAACGCGAAAAGCTGATTTGTATACGTTTCCACAACGGCACTGAAGGGCTGCTGCGCAGGGTCGACCAGGACGGCGCGATGGCGCAGCACGGCGCCGGGTATTCGCAAGGGGGGTCGATCGACTGCCGGCACGGCTCGAGTCCCGGGCATCTCCCAGCCCGGCGGCAACGGTGACCACAGCAGTTCGGCCGAGAGCGTCCGCCGCTGGAAATGCAGCGGCTGCACGACCTTCCCGAACGGTTCGTCGGTGGTGTTCAGTCGCTGGTTCATGTCCGCGGTCAGGCGTCCGGGCACGTACCAGTTGTCGGCCTCGGAGAAGACATGCGACCCGCACATCAGCTGCACGCGCCGGTAAGCGACCGGTTCTTCGGCGTCGACCTTCAACACGGCGCGAAGTTCGTCTGGAACCGGTTTGGCAACGTCGCGAACGCGGCGCGCGACGATTCGCGGCGGCTCCGCCAGACGATGATCGGCGCACCAGCGCTCGAGCGTCAGCGTCGCGCTGTCATGACTGAGCAGATCGGCATTGAGCGTCTGCAACAGCGCCAGCAGTTCGACTCGCGCAACGTGGCCGCTCGCGTTCGCGGGCGGCAGCGATGCGCAACCGGCCAGGATCACCGGCATAAGCGCGGACAGACTGGGTACCAATATGTTGCGCGCAGCGCAGCGCCAGGCCTTGCCGGCGGAAAGACGCAGACGATGGCAACGCGACGATCGGGTCAAGGGTTCGATCACTGCTGCTTTCGAACGCCGATTATAGGGCGCGACGACGCGAGCAGGGCAGCTATGCGTCCGAGACAACTATCTCGATGTCCAGCACATGGCTGCCACGCAGCGAGTTCGTGATCAGGCAGCCGCGCTCGGCCCGAGCAAGCAAGTCGCGCGCCTTTTCCAGGTCGCTGCCGCCTCGTACGGTGAGCTTGGCGAAGGTCGTGTATCGCACGAATTGCGAAACGCGCTCGACGCGATCGAGCACGCCTTCGACGCGGCATTGGACGTGCGCCCATTCAAACCTCGACGCGCGGCTGATCGATCGGAAAGTCAGTATGAAGCAATCCGCCAGTGCGGCGCACAGCAGGTTCTCCGGCGACCAGACGTCGCCGGGGCCGTCGAATTCGGGTGGCGCAGCCGTTGCCAGATCGGGCAACCGCGGCGAGGTGACGGTCACCAGCCCGACGTTGTTCGCGGCGGCGGCTGCGACGTAGGTATGCGGGAAAGGATGCATGAAGGTCAGGACCCGATCTTTGCCAACGTGCTGGTCAACAACCGCCTGACTTCGCCAGCCATCGGAGCGAGGGCCGGATTATCGGTGCGTTCCATGGCGACGACCGGGTCGACACTGGCCACCTCGACGCGACCGTCGGCGGTCTCACGCACGATGACATTGCACGGCAGGAGGACGCCGAGACGTGTTTCGACCTGCAGCGCTTCGTGTGCGAAACGCGGATTGCACGCGCCGAGGATTCGGTACTTGCCGATCTCTGCGCCAATCTTCGACTTCAGAGTGGCCTGCACATCGATGTCGCTGAGCACGCCGAAACCGTTTTCCTTGAGCCGCGCCATGACGTCGGCGACGACGGCATCAAATGGCTGGCTGACCGTGTTCGAGATGTAATACGACATCGAGTGGACTCTCGCGTGGCTTCACAATCAGCCAGCGGCGGCCGACGATCGACAGGTTGCACGCTGGCGCGCGTTCGCGCCTTGACTCAGATCACTCGCCACGTGGATGACATACCGCGACCGCGAACGACCGCCGCGACACCTGAAATGTGCCCGCCCGAATGCGCCAGGCAGCGTGAGCTTCAGGCGGTCAACGGCCGATCGCTCATCAGGCCGAGCAGGTTGCCGTCCGGATCCGTGCAAAACGCCAGCACGACTTCGCTGGTCGGCGTGCGCCCGATCACGTGCGGCGGTTGCTCGAAGTGAACGCCCTTCCCGCCCAGGTCGGCGTGGGCTTGCCCGGCATCGGCAACCTTGAAGTAGAAGATCGTGTCGCGGCCACCGGGTTTACCGCCGCTGGCGCTGAGCATCAGCCGGACCCCGCCGACGTCGAAGAAGCTCATGCCCGGCACTTCGAACAGCAATTTCAGCCCGAGCGTGTCGCGATAGAAGGCGGTTGCCCGCGGCAACTGCGTGACGCTGAGCGCAATCTGCGCGATACCGTTTATCAGGCTCATGGCTGGCTCCTTTCTTTGCCGGCAAGGATGCGATACGATTAGCCTTGGCTAATAGTTAGTACAAGCTAACAAAATGGCGAAAGCGCGTCAAGATCCGGATTCCACCCTTGGCCTGGCCGATCGGCTGCACAGCGTGGCTATCCGTCTGCTGCGCCGCGCCCGGCGCGAGGACGCGGCCATGGGCCTGCCGCCCGCGCAGGCGTCGGTGTTGTCGGTGCTCGTGTTCGGCGGCGCGCGAACGCTGTCGGCGCTGGCCGACGTCGAACAGGTAAAGGCGCCGACGATGACCCGCATCGTCGATGCGCTCGAACGCGCCGGCCTGGCGCAGCGGCAGCCGGACGCGGATGACCGGCGCAAGCTCAGCATTGCGGCGACCGCAAGCGGCGTGCGCCTGATGCAGAAGGGCCGGTCGCGCCGCGTCAACGCGTTGGCCCAGTTGCTCGCGGACCTCGATCGCGACGAACGCGCCGTGCTGGAGGAAGCAATTGCCTTGCTGGCGCGATTGCAGACGCGCAAATCCGGGCAATAATAGCCGCGTGTCGCCGCGCCCTGCCCTTCCCTGTCGCCCTGGATCAATGCATGAAGCTTCGCACGCCGCTGATCGTCATCTTCGCGCTTATCGCGCTCTCGCCCGCGTCCGGAAGACCACAAGACAAGGCCGACGCACCGAAGTTCTTTCACATCGACCCCGTTCGCCCGGTCGCCGAGTTGCAGGCGGTCGCACTGGCGGCGACGCCGCCGGTCGAACACGGCGATTTCCGCGCGTCGGATCTGGTCGAACTGACCGCACTCGATCCGACGATCAAGCTCGACATCCGTTACGCCACGACGCGTAATTTTCTCGGCACTCCGGTCTACAGCCAGGCGCGCGCGCTCATGCAGCGCCCCGCGGCGCTGGCACTGGCGCGCGTGCAGAAATCCCTTGCGAAGGAAGGCTACGGATTGCTCGTGCACGACGCCTATCGGCCGTGGTACGTGACCAAGATCTTCTGGGACGCCACGCCCGTGGACAAGCACGAGTTCGTCGCCGATCCGGCCAGCGGCTCGCGCCACAACCGCGGCTGCGCGGTCGACCTGACCTTGTACACGCTGGCCAATGGCCGGCCGGTCGAGATGCCGAGCTTGTACGACGAGATGTCCGAACGCGCGTATCCGAACTATGCTGGCGGTCCGCAGGAGCCGCGCCGGCTGCGCGAGCTTCTGCGCCGGCACATGGAGGCCGAAGGCTTCAGCGTTTTCCAGTACGAATGGTGGCACTTCGACTATCGCGACTGGAAATCCTACGCGTTGCAGAACGCGCGCTTCGAGGACATCGGCGTAATGAAGGCGAAGCACTGACATGCAACAGACCCTTGCCCATATCGCGCTCGTCGTGCGCGACTACGACGAAGCGATCGCGTACTACACACAGGTGCTTGGCTTCGAACTGCTCGAAGACGAGACGCGTGGCCCCGGCAAGCGCTGGGTGCTGGTCGCGCCGCGCGGAAGCCGCGGCACATCGCTGCTGCTGGCGCGCGCGGCCAATCCGGAACAGCAAAGTCGTATCGGCAACCAGACCGGCGGGCGCGTCTTCCTGTTTCTGCATACCGACGATTTCCAGCGGGACTATCAGTCGCTCCTCGCCCACGGAGTGCATTTTATCGAGGCGCCTCGCTACGAAACCTATGGCACGGTCGTCGTGTTCGAGGACTTGTACGGCAATCGCTGGGACCTGATCGAACGCAAGGGTGCCGCGTGACTGTCTTGCGTTCGATCATCGGCGTTGCGCTCGCCGCTGCGCTTGCGGCGGCAGGTTCGGCGCGGGCGGGCGAGACGGAAACCGCTGCGGGTGCGCAGGCGCTGGTGCCGGTGTTCGATTGCTTCGCCATGAACTCCGCCTGGGGCTTCACGCTGTCGGGCAAACTCATCGACAGCGATGGCAATGTTTTCAGCTATGGCCGCCGCGGCAAGGCGTGGCTGGTCGCGCCGGCGACGGAAGGCAGCGCGAAGTATTATTCCGAGGCCGATCTGCAGGACAAGTTCAGCGACGCCCGGCGCACGGGGCAGCAAATCGATGCTGCGGTGCTCGCCGGGAACAAGGCGTTGATCGACGCAGCCGGATCCGGAAAACTCTCCGTCGCGGACGGCGGCGCGCGCGACGCCGGGTCCAGCGGCTGTCATGCCTACGTGCACGACGCGGCGCGCAAGCGCTATCGCGACATCGAACTCGGCAGCGACAAGGGCGTCAGCGACGTGCGCACGATCAACGACGCTCCCGAGGCGCAACAGTTGTTGAAGTGGCTGCAATCGATCGGCGTAGCGAAATAACGGTCTGCGCATGGATCAATTCAGCTATCTGTCGGTGCTGCTGTCGATCATCCTGGGGCTCGCGATCACGCAGGTACTCCAGGGCTTTCGCGGCATTCTGCTCGCGCGCAAACGCGTGCGCATGTACTGGCCGGTGCTGCTCTGGGCCATTGGGCTTCTGGCCATGTGCGTGCAGGGTTGGTGGGCGAACTTCGGGCTGCGCGAAGTTGCCGACTGGACATTCGGGCAGTTCGCCGTCGTGCTGCTGCAGATGGTCTTCACTTACATGCTGACGGCGCTCGTGTTTCCCGACTTCTCCGGCGACCAGAGCGTCGACTTGCGCGAGCACTACTACGCGCACGCGCGCTGGTTCTTCGGCCTGTTCATCGCGGCACTGATCACCAGCCTGGCCAAGGACCTGGTCAACAGCGGCCATCTTGCCGAGCGCACGAATGTCGTCTTTCATGTCGTATTTATTGCCGCATTCCTGATCGCGACTCTCACGCAACGAGAGTGGTATCACAAGGCGCTGTCGCTCGTTGGCATCGGCGCCTTTGCCGCCTATACGCTGATATTGTTCTCGCGGTTGCATTGATCCTGGCGCAACGGGATCGCGGGTGTAATACGGAAGGGGCTATTAAATTCGCGAAGCCGGATACGGCGGAGCGGTGGCCGCTCTGTATGCGGGCACGACCGCACGCACGGCCCGTCTGGCGTTCGGACTGATCGCCCTGGTGTTCGCGATCCTGTTCGCGGCCGCGCATGCGGCGGCCGGGCCGGCGGCGCGTCGTCCAGAGTGAGAGGAATTTCACAAACTTTTACATCTGTGCGTGTAGTCTAATTTAGCAGAGGGGAATCTAAGCGGGCATTTCGCCGATCGGCCAACGGGAACAGCCCTGAAGGTTCGGCGCCATGCAACCGGATCCCGCGGCGTGTCGATAATCGACCTGCACGACAACTTCCGCCAAGCGAACTGGTTGCCATCCATTGGCATGCTTGGAGGAAACAGATGATCTTCTCGCTCAACGTCAACGGCGTCGACCATCAGGTCGACGTCGATCCGGGCACGCCCATGCTCTGGGTGCTGCGCGATGTGCTCGGGCTTACCGGAACCAAGTACGGCTGCGGCATCGAGGAATGTGGCGCCTGCACGATCCTGCTGGACGGTCAGGCGGAACGCAGTTGCGACATGGACGTTACCGAAGGAGTCGGCCGCACGATCGTGACGATCGAGGGCCTGTCTCCGGATCGCAGCCATCCGGTGCAGAAAGCCTGGCTCGCCGAGCAGGTTCCACAGTGCGGCTATTGCCAGTCCGGCATGATCATGGCGGCCGTCGCGCTGCTGCAGCAGAACCCTCATCCGAGCGACGCCGACATCAACGACGCAGTCGACAACATCTGCGCGTGCGGAACCTACCAGCGCGTCCGCGCTGCCATCCACCGCGCCGCCAACGGCTGAGGGGAATGCGATGACGCACGCCAAGCTCTCCTCGACGAACCTGCAACGCCGCCATTTCATCACCTCGAGCGCCGCAGTCGGCGGCGGCCTGCTGCTCGGCTTCGGCTTGCCAGTCGTTTCGCGCCTTGCCGAGGCCGCGGGTGCCGTGGCGACGTCGACCGCGGCCACCGTCAACACCTGGATACAGATCGGATCGGACGAAAGCATCACGATCCTCGTCGGCGCGACCGACATGGGCCAGGGCGTGCTCTCGGGCCTGTCACAGATAGTGGCCGAGGAACTCATGGTCGAGTGGTCGAAGGTCGGCGCTGTCGCGGCACCGGCCAATCCGATCTACGGCAATCCGCTGTTCGGCGGGTTCCAGTTCACCGGCGGCAGCACGAGCACGCGCGGCTACTTTCAACCGCTGCGGGTCGCCGGCGCTGCCGCACGGGAAATGCTGATCACCGCGGCGGCGCAGATCTGGGGCGTGACTGCAGCCCAGTGCAGCGCAAGCAACGGCACCGTCGTGCGCAACGGCACGGCGCAGGTGCTCACCTATGGCGCACTTGCTCCGATTGCGGCAACCCTGCCGGTTCCGCCGAGTCCTGCGCTGACCGACCCGGCGAATTTCCGCCTGATCGGCAAGCCGGTGCCACGCGTGGATCTGCCCGCGAAAGTCGACGGCAGCGCGATCTACGGAATCGACGTGCGCATCCCCGGCATGGCCTATGCGACGATCGTGCATTGCCCGTCGATTGGCGGCACCTGCTCGAGCCTGCCGCAGACGCCGCCCGGCGCAACGGCGCTGGTCAACCTGGGCAATGCCGTCGCGGTCGTTGCCGACTCGACTTGGGCGGCATTCCAGGCGTCGCGGGAACTCAGCGGCAATATCCAGTGGAACATCCCGGCGTCGGCCGCGGCGATCAATACGCCGCAGATTTTCAGCCAGGCGCAACAGTTGATGCAGACCGGCACGGCACTGGTCGCCGAGACCCAGGGCAGTGTCGATGCAGCCCTGGCGGCGTCCGCCAAAGTGCTCGATCTGACCTACGATCTGCCGTACGTCGCCCACGCGACGATGGAAGTCGTGAACTGCACGGCCAACGTCACTCTATCCAGCTGCGAAATCTGGGCGCCGACACAGGGTCAGACTTCGGCCGTCTATACGGCCGCGGCGATCACCGGCCTCGGTCCTGCGGCGATCCAGGTTCATACGACCATGCTCGGCGGCGGACTCGGCCGCAAGATCGAGATGGACTTCATCGCCCAGGCGATCACCGTGTCGAAGGCGATCGGCAAGCCGGTCAAACTGACCTGGACGCGCGAGGAGGATTTCGGCAACGACCAGTACCGGCCGATGGCGCTCGTGCGCGTTCGCGCGGGGCTCGACGCATCCGGCAACGTTACCGCGTGGGCATTTCGCAACGTTTCTCCGTCGATCCTCGGCCAGCGCGGCTACATCGGTCCGGGCGATGTCGACTCACAGGCGATCGAGGGCGCCGACGGGCTCGCATACGCGTTCGGCTCGCGGCGCCTCGACTGGGTACCGCATCCGGCCGGCGTGCCGGTAGGTTTCTGGCGCTCGGTCGGCAATTCGATCAACGCGTTCGCCGCCGAAAGCGCGATCGACGAACTGGCCCTGGCGGCAGGCATCGATCCTCTGACTTACCGCAGGAACCTGCTCGCCGGCGATGCGCGCTCGCTCGCTGTGCTCGATGCGGCCGCTGCGCTGGCTGGCTGGAGCACGACCCCACCCGCCGGGCACGCCCGCGGAATAGCGTTCTGGGCATCCTTCGGCAGCATCGTGTGCCAGGTTGCCGAAGTCTCGGGCACGACGCCAGCGACCTTGCGCGTGAACCGCGTCGCCTGCGTTATCGATTGCGGCAGCGTGGTCAATCCGGACTCGGTCGTCGCCCAGATGCAGGGCGGCATCGTCCACGGCATGACCGCCGCGATGTGGGGCAAGGTCACGTTCACGAATGGCCGGGCCAGCGCGAGGAATTTCGACAACTACCGCATGATGCGCATGCGCGACATGCCGCAGATTGACGTGCAGATCATCACCAGCGGCGCGCCGCTCGGCGGTGTCGGCGAAGCGGGCGTTCCGCCGATCGCGCCGGCGATCGCGAACGCCTACGCGGCGTTGACAGGACAACGCTTGCGCACGTTACCGCTTACCGGGCCGCAGAGCGTGGTCGATCCGATCTTCAAGAGCGGTTTCGAGTAACGAGCCGGCACCGAGGAACGCGTGCGGATGTCGGCGAACGAAGTTGGCCGCTGGAGCGGCGGCCGCCCCGAGTCAAGAGCGCCCCCTCACCCTGCCCTCTCCCCATCGAAAAAGCCGATGGGGAGAGGGGAAGATCTTGGCTCGGCTTCCCGACTTATCCCGGAGGGGAACTGGTGGCGGCAAGAGCCCGGAGACTTTGAACGCAGGCACCTTCAAGAGCCTGCGGAAAACCTACTTCGCCGGTTCGTCGACGCAGCGGCGCAGTTCGAGCCTGCCACCCCCGGCGCTCTGCGGCGTGCAGACGACTGAATCGAGCAGGTAGGCGCCGCGTCTCGACTCGGCGTGGCAGCTCATGCCGGTCGCGGCGAGGCCATAGAGCTTGCGCAGGGATTCAGCCCTGGCGTTGGCTTGCGAACGCTGCTCGGGCGTCATCGCGCCCTCGAGCTTGCGCGCCAGCGACGTATAGTCGGCATAGCTGAATTCCGCGGCGAGCTTGATCCAGGCGTAACCGGCAATCTCATCGCGCTGCGTGCCCTGGCCGAGCACGTACATGCGCCCGAGAATCGCCTGGCTGGTCTTGTCTCCGCCGCACGCCGTGCGCCGGTTCAGCGCAAATGCCTGGTCGTACTCCTTCTTGTCGTACGCCGTGCTGGCGTCGCGCAACATGTCCGCATACGCGCCCGGTTGGACCTGTTCGAAAACCGCGTCATCGGCGGCTGGGGCGACGCCCGCGAAAGCCGTGAGCACCAATATCCACATTGCATGGTTCTTCATCCGATAGCCTCAAGAACACAAACGAGCGAATGCCGAGGGCCCATGAAAATGGATCCGCGCGCGACCTTCCCAGGATGCCTTTTCAGCTTTCAGATCGAGATTATTGGCGCTGTACTCGAGCGCAAACCCCAGGTTCCGCCATGGATATTACTCCATTTCCAGCGTGCCGTTTACCCCGGTGTCCGATTGCCGGGCGGGAGGGGTTCGCGTACTTCAGAAAGTCTGCATATGCCGCCGGAACCTCGCGGCGCAGGCGAGCGAGCAGAGCATGACGCCCCTCAGTCCATATCGCGAACTGCCGGGCAGATACCTACAATCGAAGAACTACTGGTACGTTTTCTCGACGTCATCCACGCAGCGCCGCAGTAGAAACTCGCCCCCGCCGCCATCCTTCGGCGTGCAAACGACGCTATCGATCAGGTAAGCCCCGTGCCGTGATTCGCCATGGCAGCTCATGTTGGTCGCGCCCATGCCGTACAGCTTGCGCAAGGAGTCGGCCCGCGCGTTGGCAACTTGACGCACTTCAGGGGTCTGCGAGTCTTCGAGCTTGCGGGCGAGCGACGTGAATCCGGTGTAATTGAATTCCGCGGCGAGCTTGATCCACGCATACCCGGCCAGGTCATCCCGCGCCGGCGTCTGGCCGAGCAGGTACATGCGCCCGATGATCGACTGGCTGTTCTTGTCACCGGCACA
>DATIEJ010000414.1:0-4359 GCA_035455825.1 Rhodanobacteraceae bacterium
CGTGACATCGCTGCAGGCGTCGCCGACAACGACTGCCGCACGCGCGCGCGCCAGTCGGCGTACGGAAACCTGGGTCCGGACCTGCAGGCATCGAACGACCATATCGCCGATTATCAACAGCGGGCGGCAAAGGCGGCCGAACAAAAGGTCTATGCGCCGGACGGGTCGGGCAACCTGATCGACGATCCAAACGCGCAACAGACGATTGCCGACCTCGATGCCCTGATCGCGCAGGAGCGCGAGTTCCAGCGCAAGGCCAACGAGACCGCAGAGGTCACGTTCCAGAATGCGGCGAGGGCCTGCGACGAGCAGGCTGCAGCGCTGGAGGCGGCAAAGAAAGCCGAGGCGGCATCGCAGAAGCCGCCCCAGCCGCAGCCCTCGGGCCAGCAATAGCCCAGGGCCGACGCTGCAAGTCTGGCGTCGGCGAGTGCCTTTCGATCACCCGGCCTGCATCCGGGTGATCAATTCATCCTTCTCGGTCCACAGCCCGCTGATCCACGCCTGGAAGCGCGCGCGGAATTCGGCGTCGTTCTCGTAGTCGCCGCCCAGGAACTCCGGCGGGATTGGCAGCTGGCGCACGTGAACGCGGATCTGCCGCACGCGACCGGCCAGCAGATCGATCATCGTGGGGCGGCCTTCCGGGTAGACGATCGTCACGTCGACGATCGCCTGCAGCATTTCTCCCATCGTTTCGAGCACGAACGCGACGCCTCCTGCGCGCGGACGCAACAGGTGCGCGTACGGCGACTGCTGCTGCTCGTGCTTGTGCGTGCGAAAGCGCGTGCCCTCGACGAAATTCATGACCGAGACCGGCGACTGGCGAAAGCGCTCGCAGGCCTTGCGCGTGGCTTCCTTGTCCTGGCTGCGCAACTCCGGGTGCCGTTCCAGGGTCTCCTTCGAGTGGCGCTGCATGAACGGGAAGTCGAGCGCCCACCATGCCAGGCCGAGGACCGGCACCCAGATCAGCTGTTTTTTCAGGAAGAAGCGCAGGAACGGGATGCGCCGGTTGAAGGCTTTCTGCAACACCGGGATATCGACCCAGCTCTGGTGGTTGCTCAGCACCAGATACCAGCCGTCCGGGTGCAATCCGTCGAGCCCTTCGACCTGCCACCGGGTCGGCGTGAACAGGGCAAAGAGGAAGCCGTTCACGGCGATCCACTGCTCCGCGATGCCGATCACCGCGCGCGACAATGCCCGCCGGATTCGCGCGATCGGCAACAGCGCCTTGAGTCCTGCCATCACGAACAGCGCCGTGGCGTGCAGCAGGACATTGAGCGACACCAGCAGCAGAGCCAGTGGCACGCGGATGAACCGTGGCAGGAAGACCAGCATCGAGCACGCAGTACCAGGCGGAGTGGATCAGGGCGGCCAGGCAAGGCGCCGCGCGATGTTGGCACTATACCAATTGCATCCGGCGCGGCTGCAGGGCCAGAAACTGCCTGGTTGCGTTGGGCGCCAGTAAGAATACATGGCTATTGGCCTCCAATAGGAACACGATGCAGTTCGATTGCCTGTCAGGAGAGAAGCATGAGTCGTGATGTCATCAAGAGTCACTGGCCGAGGTTGCAGGGAAAGCTGCGCGCAAAATGGACCAAGCTGACATGGGAAGACGTGAGCTTCGGCGAAGGCGATCGCACGTATCTGATCGGTCGGCTGAAGGACCGTTACAGTCTCGACGATGCCACGGCGGCGATGCGCGTCGCCGCTTTCGAGCGCCTGCTGTCGTAGCAGTCAGAAATCTTTTGCTCGTCGACCCAGCCTGCGATCGGATGACGGCTTGTTCAACGATCGCGGCGTTCGATCCAGCCGGCCAGCGTATCCGCCAGGCTCGCGATGACTTGCGCGTCGGTGCGGCCGCTGCGCCTGGGAACGTGAAACGAATGGTCGGCGTCCGCGAATAGCTCGAGAGAAGCTCGCGCTCCGAGCTGGTCTGCAAGCGCTTCGATCAGCGCCGGGTGTGCGAGCTCGTCGCGTGTTCCCTGCAGGAACAGCATCGGAATCTGCACGTCGAACAGATGCTTCGCGCGATCGCTCGATGGCACGCCGGCTGGATGCAGCGGGAATCCAAGGAAGGCAAGGCCGCGCACGCCCTGCAGTGGCGCTGCCGCCTGGGCCTGCGAGGTCATGCGGCCGCCGAACGATTTGCCACCCGCGACCAGGGCCAGGCCCGGAAGCCGCCGCGCAGCGTCGGCGACGGCCGCGCGTACCGTTGCCTGGGCGACCTTCGGCGAATCCGGTCGCTTCGAGCGTTTTTCCATATACGGAAACTGGTAGCGCAGCGTGGCGATGCCGCGTGAGCCGAGTTCGTCCGCAACCGCAGCCATGAACGGGTGCGTCATGCCGGCACCGGCGCCATGGGCGAAGACGTAACAGGCGTGCGCGCCGGGCGGAACCTGCAGCAGGGCCGACACGTGCTGGTCGCCGTCGACAACGATCGTTACGGGCAATGGAGTCGTCGAAGTCATGGGTGCGCTCACACGCCGGCGAAACGAAGCAGCGTCTGCGCGTACGGCGGCGCAGTCGGCTCGTGCATGAAGTAGACGAAGATCTCGCTCCATCCGGTGGCGGCGAGCCGTCCGGCCCAGTGCTCGAGGTCGTCATCCGAATAGTTCTCGAGGCGGAGGCGCACGTAACCCCACGGTGCCGTTTCAACGAGCGGAGGAGGGGCGTTGTCCTCGCGTTCGGAAAGACACAGGCTCGCGCCGAATTGCCGGAGCACGGCGTACACGTCATCGGCGAACCAGGTGTCGTTGCGGAACTCGAACGCCGCGCCATGTCCTTCGGGCAGCATTTGCAGAAACTCCGACAGCCTCGACAAGTCCTTCTTCAGGAACGGAGGCAACTGGAACAGGACCGGACCACGCTTGCTGCCGAGCGTGGCAAGATTCTTGTACAGGTAGTCGACCGACCGCGCAGCCTCTTCGCCTTTCAGGCGCGCCTGGTGCGTGATTCGGCGCGAAGCCTTGATCGCGAAGCGGAACGAGTCCGGAGTCGACGCGGCCCAGCTCTCGAGCACGGCGACCTTGGGCATCTGGTAAAAAGTATTATTGATCTCGACCGTCGGCAGGCGCTGCGCGTACCAGGCCAGCATCGCTTCCGGTTTCATGTCTTCCGGATAAAACGTGCCTTTCCATTCCTTGTACGAATAGCCGCTGGCACCCACAAAAAATCGCGACGCCATGTGCCACTCCTCGTAACGACTGTGACCGCTAGCGTATAAGATTCCGCGCCATGGCCAAAGGCAAGCTAAGCGAATATTCCGCCAAGCGCACGTTCGAGGCCACGCCCGAACCCGCGGCGGTCGTGGCGGATGGCAAGGGTCCGCTGCTGTTCGTCGTGCAGCTGCATTCGGCCCGGCACCTGCATTACGACTTCCGCCTCGAATGCGACGGCGTGCTGAAATCCTGGGCCGTGCCGAAGGGTCCATCGCTGGATCGCAACGACAAGCGCCTGGCGATGATGACCGAGGACCATCCGTACGACTACGCGTCGTTCGAAGGCGTGATTCCGCCGAAACAGTACGGCGCCGGCGAAGTCATCGTCTGGGACTGCGGCGTGTATTCGCCGGACGAAGGCGGCACCTGGTTTCATGATCGCGAGGAAGCGCAGCGGCGCGTGCGCGAGGGGCTCGACAAGGGCAAGCTGAGTTTCCTGCTGCGTGGCGAGAAATTGAAAGGTTCGTTCGCCCTCGTGCGCACGAAGGACGCGAAAACCTGGCTCATCATCAAGCACAAGGATCGCTTCGTGACGTCAAACGACGTCACGGTGCAGAACCGGTCTGTACTGTCCGGCGCGGCGGTCGAGGATTTGAAAATTGTCCCGGCTCATCGCATTCCCGCGACGCAACTCGTGCCGGCCGGGGAGCTGGTCGGCATGCCGGGCAAGCTCGCACCGATGCAGGCCGAGATCGGCGATGCGCCGTTCAATCGTGCGACGTGGATGTGGGAGCCCAAGCTCGACGGCTATCGTGTTCTTGCCTTCATCGACAGCCACGGCGTCAAGCTGCGTTCGCGGCGCGGGCTCGAACTGGCCGGTGCATTTCCAAAAGTCGTCGCCGAACTCGGCGCGCAGTTGGTCGACGGCATGATCCTGGACGGTGAAATCGTTGCGTTCGACGCCGGCGGCAAGCCTTCGTTCAACGCGCTGCAAAATCGCGTGCAGCTCAAGACCGAGCGGGAAATCGCGGCGGCCGACCAGAAGACGCCGGCAATCTACTACTGCTTCGACCTGCTCTACTTCGCCGGGATCGACCTGCGCCAGGCGGCCTACCGTGACCGCCGGCGTTACCTCGCGCAATGCCTGCTGCCGTCACCGCTCGTGCAACTCGTCCACGCCGTCGATGACGGCATCGCGTTGCAC
>DATIEJ010000415.1:0-14870 GCA_035455825.1 Rhodanobacteraceae bacterium
AGCGACACATTCAACGATACTTGGCTCTGGGATGGGACGAATTGGACGCAGCTAGCGCCACCCGAAAGCCCGAGCGCACGAGATAGCGCGGCAATCGCTTACGATTCGGCGCATGAGCAGTTGGTCCTATTTGGCGGAACGTCTTTCGGCGGCATACTCGACGATACCTGGGTTTGGGGCGGAACGAATTGGACTCAGCTAAGCCCACCCCACAGCCCGAGTGCGCGTTATCGTTCCTCAATGGCTTCCGATCTGGTGCGCGGAGGATTGGTGCTGTTTGGAGGAAACGACTTCGACAGTTATTTGAATGATACCTGGAGGATTTCCGGTGACGTTATATTTGTCGGGGGTTTCGACCTATGAAGGCAGCATAGCGCACCGGTTCTGCTCCTTCCCCTTTCAAAGCCGCAGCGGAAATGCAGGAGCAATTTCCGGCGGGTGCGTCGGCGGCCGGCATCCCGAAAAACGAAACCCTTTGCGATCACCGTGGACGACGGAAATGCAGGAGCATTGTCCGGCAATCTCAAAAGATAACCTGATCAGGCTATATCTCCGCAACTGCCGCTCTCGTACGCTTCGAGGCTGCGTGGCGAGGATCCATCCGTCGCATGTGTGCGGCGGTCGTTCCGCTGTGCCAGCGCTCGCCGCTGCGACGTGATACGCAACAAGATCTTTTTCCGCACCTTCGAGCCAACCCCACGGGAGCATCGGCATGTCAGCACGGCGTCGCGGTCAGTTTTGGATGCTACCGGTTGTTTTGGTTTGCATTGGTAGCACACCCGCCTCCGCCTCGGAACCTTCCGCGTCGGCGTTTGGCGCGCAGGTCGCGATGACTCTGGTCGGACAGCCGCCCAGCAATGTTGGCCCTCTCGCCTCTTCGAACACGGCCGGTCCGAATTCGGCGACAGTGCCGTCGGCCACGACCGTCCCAGGAATTCTTACGGCCAGCACGCTCATCACCATCGCAGACCTCAATGCCGGATCGAATACGGCGTCGGCCTCGTCGACGAATGTGACGTTGCCCGTCCTTTCAATGCTCGGCCCGGTGACTGCGCTGAACATACAAGCGTCATGCAGTGCGACCGCGGGCGCGATCACCGGCAGCGCGACGTTTACCAATTTCACCCTCGGACCGCTGGGGGTCATAGGCGAACACCAGCCGATAAACACCACTGCTCCGATCTCCATAGCCGTCGTCGGGCAGATCGGTACGTTGACGCTCAACGAACAGATCTCGAATCCCGACGGCAGTCTGACGGTCAATGCGTTGCATCTTCATCTCCCCGGTCCATACACAGGCCAGGGAGACGTCGTCGTAAGTTCCGTCACTTGCGGTGCCGGAGCCATTTTCCTCGACAGCTTCGAGAAGACCACGCCTGCCAATTCGGTTTGCGAAGCACGTGCGAACAATTCCGCGGGCAAGCTCGTCGAATGCATGCGGAATTACCCTCTGTGGCAGCACCTGGTCGCGTTCCAGCAGATTGCGGACGCGAATCCGGGTCCGGATGGCCATCCGTCGCGGACTCTCGGGGAACCGGGGTATCTGGCCTCCGTGAACTACGTCGCCGCATTGATGACGGCGGCCGGTTACAACGTTACGGTCCAGCAATACACGTTTCCTTACGCGAACTTCACGGCGACGCCGTCGTTCGGCGAAGTCTCCCCGACGGCGAGTTCGTATGCGTTGAAGACAGACTGGAATCCGGCCACGTACAGCGGCAGCGGGGACGTGACCGCCACGGTGCAACCGGTTGGCGGCATCGTCATTCCGGCGTCGCCGGATCCGAGTTCGAGCAGTGGCTGCAGTCCAGGCGATTTTGCCGGTTTCACGCCCGGCAACATCGCTCTGATCCAGCGCGGAACATGCACTGCCACCGCCAAGGTTGCCAATGCGCAGGCTGCCGGCGCGGCCGGGGTCATCATGTTCAATGAAGGCAACCCGGGCCGCACCGGAACGCAGGAGTGGGTTTACCTCGATGGCTACAATCCGCCATCGATCCCGGTTGCGTTGAGTTCCTATGCGGTCGGCGCCGCCCTGTACTCGCAGGCGCAAAGCGGAAATCCCGTCGTGCATCTGGCCATTTCGACGGTCCTTGATCCGGCTCGCACCGACTACAACGTGATTGCCGATTCTCCGTTCGGCGATCCGAACCGTATCGTCGTCCTCGATGCGCACCTCGACGCGATTTATGGCGCCGGCATTCTCGACAATGCCTCGGGATCCGCGACGATCCTCGAGGTGGGCCTGAAGATGGCGCATACGCCGACCACCAACCGACTGCGCTATGTCTGGTTCGGCGGCGAGGAGCTCGGCATCTACGGGTCGGCGTACTACACGCAAGCGTTGTCTGCGGCGGACGCCCAGAAAATCGTCTTCGACCTCGATTCCGACGTGACGGCAACGCCAAACTTCGACACCCTGATCGCGGACCCGGCCAATTCGCCCTATGCGCCGGATTTTCCTCCCAACGTCGTGCCGGGATCGCAGGTCGGCAACAACTATTTCGAGGAGTATTTCCTGGCCAATGCACTGCCCTATGCCTGGTCGAGCAACGACGGCACGGATTCCTGGTCGTTCAGCTGGATCGGGGTGCCGAACAGCGGCATCCTGACCGGGCAGGACTGCTGCAAGGCGCAGTGGGAAGCCGATTATTTCGGCGGCTATACCGGCAATTACGAAGGCCACATTCCGAGTTTCGACGGCGGCTTCGTCGATCGAGCGTTCCTGTGGGGCGACAACATCGACAACAACAACGTGGACGTCCTGGAATCGACTTCGAAAGCGTACGCCTATGTTGCGTGGAAGCTGGCGAATGACGCGACGTTGGCCGCGAACCCCACCCCGCCGCTGGGGCCGTATCGCGCAGCGAAAGCGCCGCGCCTGCCGAGGCAGGCAACCGATCGATGAGGCCGATGTAGTCCCGCCTGCTGCGCATGGACCCGGATTGGGACAACCTGCGCAGCGACCCTCGCTTCCAGGAGCTGATCGCAGACGGCCCAGCGGCCACTGCCCTGCCACGCGCTTGCGCCACCTGACGCGATTGCGGGACACTCCCATCGACCGGAATGCCACCGGCACAGGGGAGCGCGTCGAGCATGAAACGCAGGCTGTTCGCTGAACTGCGACGCCGCAACGTATTCAGGGCGTGCATCGCCTATGTCGCACTCGGCTGGATCGTGACCCAGGTCACCGGGACGGTGCAGCCGATGCTGCACCTGCCGGACTGGATCGGCCCCGTCGTACTCTGGATCGGCGTGATCGGGTTTCCATTCGTGATCATCTTCTCGTGGGTCTACGAGTTGACGCCGGAGGGCCTGAAACGCGAGAGGGAAGTCGATCGTTCGTCCTCGATCACGCACGTCACCGGCCGACGGCTGGACTACATCATCGTCGGCCTGCTGGTCGTGGCGATCGGATTCACCGCGTTCGACCGCTACGGGCCGCGCCGGCCGGCGGGCGTATCTGCGTCCCCGGCGACCATGGATTCGTCCGTGCCGGCAACGGCCGTGCGAGCCGCGGTCAGGGACGACACGCCGTCGATCGCCGTGCTGCCATTCGTGAACATGAGCGAGGACAAGGCCAACGAGTTCTTCTCGGATGGCATCTCCGAGGAGTTGCTCAACCTCCTGGCGAAGATACCGGCGCTGCACGTCGCGGCACGCACGTCGTCGTTTTCGTTCAAGGGCAAGGACGTCCCGATCCCTGAAATCGCGAAGACGCTGCTGGTCGCCCACGTGCTCGAAGGCTCGGTGCGCAAATCCGGCGACCAGGTGCGAATCACGGCGCAGCTGATCCGCGCGGCGGATGGCTACCACGTCTGGTCGGAAACCTTCGACCGCAAGCTCGACGACATCTTCAAGATCCAGGACGAGATCTCGGCTAAGGTGGTCGAGCAGCTCAAGGTGTCGCTGCTCGGCGCGGCGCCGAAGGCGCGCACGACCGACCCGCGGGCGTACGCCCTGTACCTGCAGGCACGCGAACTCGGTCGCCAGATGAAGGCCGACGCGTTCAAGCAGTCCGATGCGCTGTACCAGCAAGCACTCGCGATCGATCCGCGCTATGCGCCGGCGTGGGATGGGCTGTCCACGAACCTGGCCAACGAAACGAGCATAAGCGCGCTGTCGAACCAGGAGGGCCTCGCGCGCTCCCGCGCAGCGGCGGAGAAGGCGCTCGCGATCGATCCGGACTACGCGCCGGGGCATGCCTCGCTCGGTTGGGTCGCAATGTATGGTGACAACGACCTCGCCGGCGCGGCGCGGCACTTCGAGCGCGCGTTGGCGCTCGATCCAACGAATCTCGACGTGCTCCGCAACACTTCAACGCTTCTCTACGTCATTGGCCGCCTCGACGAAGCGGTGACGCTGTCGGAGGCCGTCCTCCGCCATGATCCGGTCAATGTGACGGCGCTTTCCAACCTTGCGTACGAACAACGAATGGCGGGTCGCTACGATGATGCGATTGCGTTGTTCCGCACCGTGCTGAGCCTTGTCCCGGGCCGAGGCGGTACGCACGCCAGTCTCGAAGTGGCGCTTCTCCTCAAGGGCGACGCCGCTGGCGCGCTCGCCGCGATCGAGCAGGAGACCACCGAGAGTTGGCGCAAGATCGGTCTGCCGATGGCCTATTGTGCGCTCGGGCGCAAGGCCGACGCCGACCGGGCATTCGACGAGGTGATCGCGAAGTTCGAAAAGGAGTCTTCGTACAACATTGCCTACGGCTACGCATTCTGCAGCAACGCCGACAAGGCGTTCGAATGGCTCGACAAGGCGGTCGCATACGAGGATCCCGGTCTCGGCGAAATCGCGGCGGAGAATCTTTTCGACAAGATTCGTTCCGACGCGCGCTGGCTGCCGTTCATGCGCAAGGTCGGCAAAGCGCCCGAGCAACTCGCGAAGATCGAGTTCAAGGTGACGTTGCCGGCGGAATGGCAGGCCGACGCGACGGCGCAAGGTTCCGCGACGCCGGCCGCGACAGGACATTGACGATCACTCTTGGCTTCCGGACGTCGCGAACCGTTTCCAGCGCAGCGTTTTCCTTGACGCGCCGATCCTTGCGCGAGCGGCCTGATTTCCCCGACACTGCACCCTTGCCGGGCCACCGGCATACAGGGGCAAGGTGATGGTTCACGGCTTGTGCGCCGAACTGAAACGCCGCAACGTGTTCAAGGCAAGCGTCGCCTACCTGGCGCTCGGTTGGATCGTCACCCAGGTCAGCTCAACGGTCGCGCCGCTGCTGCACCTGCCCGACTGGATCGGCTCGGTGGTTCTCTGGATCGGCGTACTCGCCTTTCCGTTCGTAATCATGTTCTCGTGGATCTACGAGCTCACGCCCGAGGGCCTGAAGCGCGAGAGCGAGGTCGATCGTTCAGCCTCGATCACGCACGTCACCGGGCGACGACTGGAGTACACCATCATCGGTCTGTTGGTGCTGGCGATCGGATTCACCGCGTTCGACCGTTACGGACCACGCCGGATTGCGTCCACCCCCTCCAACGAAGTGACCGCGCCGGCGGTATCGACCGGAGCGGCCGCGTCGCCCGCGGCGCCGGCTGCTGTACCGGCAGTGAGCGACAACTCGATCGCGGTGCTACCGTTCGTCAACATGAGTTCAGACAAGGAGCAGGATTTTTTCTCGGACGGCATTACGGAGGAACTCCTCAACCTGCTCGCCAAGATCCCGCAGCTGCAGGTCACGGCGCGCACGTCGTCGTTCTCGTTCAAGGGCAAGGAGATCGGCATCAAGGAGATCGCGAAGACGCTGAGCGTCACGCATATTCTCGAGGGCTCGGTGCGCAAGTCTGGCAATCAGGTGCGCATCACGGCGCAGCTGATCAATGCGGTGAACGACAAGCACCTGTGGTCCGAAACCTACGACCGAAAGCTCGACGACATCTTCAAGGTTCAGGACGAGATCGCGGGGAAGGTCGTCGAGGAGCTCAAGGTAACCTTGCTCGGCGCTGCGCCGAAGGTGCGCACGACCGACCCCGAGGCCTACGCGTTGTATCTGCAGGCCAAACAGCTCGGACGGCAGGCCGCCAAGGACGCGTTCCAGAAGTCCGACGCGCTGTACCGCAAGGTGCTGGCAATCGACCCGCGTTACGCGCCGGCGTGGGTTGGCCTCAGCCGCAACTTCACCAACGAAACGGGCCAGGGCCTGATGCCCATCAAGGAGGGATTCGCCCAATCCCGCGAGGCGGCGATGAAGGCTCTGGCGATCGACCCGGACTACGCGCCGGCCCACGCCACTCTCGGCTTGATCGCGATGTACGGCGACAACGACCTTGCCGCCGCGGCGGAGCACTTGAAGCGCGCACTGGCGATCGATCCTGCGGATTTGGACGTGCTGCGCAACGGCGCCACGCTGCTCTCGTCTCTCGGCCGCCTTGACGAGGCGTTGACGCTCGAAGAGGCCGTCGTGCGCCGCGATCCGGTGAATCTGGGCGCGCTCTCCAACCTGGGCATTGAGCAGCGTGTGGTCGGCCGGCTCGACGCGGCGATCGCGTCGTTCCGCACCGTGCTGAGCCTCTCCCCGGGCCGGGGCAGTGCGCACGCCCAACTCGGCACTGCGCTGCTGCAGAAGGGCGATGCGCCGGGCGCGCTGGCGGAGATCGAACAGGAGACTGGCGACGCCCACAAGATGATCGCCTTGCCGATGACGTACCACGCGCTCGGGCGCAAGGCCGATTCCGACGCGGCGCTGGCTGCGCTGATCGGTAAGTATGAGAAAGACGCGCCTTTCAACATCGCCTACATCTACGCCTACCGCGGCGAGGCGGACAAGGCGTTCGAGTGGCTCGACAAGGCGATCGAGTACGGCGACCCCGGCCTTGGCGAGATCGTGTCGGAGAACCTGTTCGACAACATCCATGGCGACCCACGCTGGCTGCCGTTCCTGCGCAAGATCGGCAAGGCGCCGGAGCAACTGGCGAAGATCGAGTTCAAGGTGACGCTGCCGCAGATAGAAGGCAACGCGCCGAGCGGCGACGCGAGTCACCAGCCGTAAAAGATCGCGAGCCGCGAAAAATTGGGGGTTCCGTAGCGGACATTAGGCGCTTTGGATCGTGAGCTGCCTCTCGATGGATGCGAGCTCGTCCTGAGGCAGCTATCGGACCAAATCAGACACCCTATGCCCGAAGTGGACGCTGAACCTGCGTAACGCGTGGCCGCTGGCTGGATCGATCCAGGAAGCGGCCGTGACTGCGGCACCCGGAATCTGCGATCATTGGACGATCAGGGGAGCCGGCCGGTCGATGTCGCTGTTCGAGGAACTCAAGCGCCGCAACGTCATCCGCATGGCCGGGTTGTACGTCGTCGGCGCGTGGCTTGTCACGCAGGTGGCCGGTACGGTGTTGCCGATGTTCGGTGCGCCGGATTGGATAGCACGCAGCATGGTCGTGCTGCTGGCGCTCGGCTTCGTGCCGGCGATGCTGTTTTCGTGGATCTACGAACTGACGCCGGAGGGCTTGAAGCGCGAGTCCACGGTCGATCGCAGCACATCGATCACCTCGCTCACCGGCCGGCGCATCGATCGCTCGATCACGGTGCTGCTGATACTCGCTCTCGGTTATTTTGCGGTCGACAAGTTCGTGCTCGCGCCAGGCCGCAACGCGCGCGCGATCGCGAGCGCTGTCGGCGAGGCCGCCGTCGCGTCGGCGGCGAAGGAAGCCGCGACGTCGTCCGGCGCCACATCGACGAATGCACCAGCCGCCAGCGCAGCCCCATCGATTCCGTCGATCGAGCAGGATCCTTCGATTGCGGTGCTGCCGCTGCAGGACTTGAGCCAGGGCAAGGACCAGGAATATTTTTCCGACGGCATCACCGAAGAGCTGCTGGACCTTCTGGCGAAGGTGCCGAAGCTGCGCGTGATCGCGCGCACCTCGAGTTTCTCGTACAAGGGCAAGGACACACCGATCGCCGAGATTGCGCGCGCGTTGCACGTCGCGGCAGTGCTCGAGGGCAGCGTGCGCAAGGCCGGCGACAAGGTGCGCATCACGGTGCAGCTGATCCGTGCCAGCGACAGCTCGCATCTGTGGTCGGAGACCTACGACCGCACGCTCGACGATATCTTCAAGGTGCAGGACGAGATCGCGGCAGCGGTGGTCGGCAAGCTGCGGATTTCGCTGCTCGGCGCGGTGCCGACCGCGAAGCCCGTGGACCCTCGGATCTATCCGCTGATCCTGCAGGCGAACGCGCTGATTGCACAGAACAACGTGGCCGGCAACAAGCAGGGGCTGGCCTTGTGCCAACAGGCAATCGCCCTCGTGCCGGACGAGGTGCGGGCCTGGAACGCGTTGGCGCTGGTGTCCTTCAATCAGGTGGCTGCCTCGGAGCGATCGATCGAGGAAGGCTTGCCGGCAATACGCGCCGCGGTTGCACGCGCGCTCGCGCTCAGTCCGGACGACGCGACGGCGCATTCGCTGGCGGGGCGGATCGCCGATGTGTACGACACGGACTTCGTCTCTGCCGCCGCGCATTACCAGCGAGCACTGGCCGTCGATCCGGCCAACTCGGACGTGCTTTACAACACAGCTGTGTTCCTGGCCGGCGTCGGCAAGGTCGATGCGGGCATCACGGTCATGCGCTACCTCGTCGCACATGATCCGGCCAGCGCGCGCGTGCACTATCGACTCGGAGACTTGTTGTCACGCGCGCGCGACTACGACGGGGCAATCGCGTCCGAGCGCACTGCACTTGCGCTCAGCCCGCAATATAGCGGCGCGCACAACATCATCAGCTTTAGCCTGCTGGCGAAGAACGATGTCGCGGGAGCCGTGGCCGAGGCTCTGGCCGAACCATCCGAGACATGGCGGGCTATCGGCGCCGCGGTGGTCTACTACGCGGCCGGGCGCAAGGCGGAGTCTGAAGCCGCTTTGTCGAATATCGTCGCCACGCTCGAAAAGGATGGTTCTTACAACATCGCCTACAACTATGCGTTGCGCGGCGAAGCGGACAAGGCATTCGAGTGGCTCGACAAGGCCGTCCAGTACCAGGATGGCGGACTTTCGGAAATCGTCTACGAGCCGCTGTTCGACAAGATCCGCGGCGATCCGCGCTGGCTGCCGTTCCTGCGCAAGATCGGGCGCGCACCGGAACAACTCGCGAAGGTCGAGTTCAAGGTGGCCCTGCCGCAGATGGAGAGCGCAGCGGCGGGCGGCGTGACGCAAACGTCGCGCTGAAGGGTCGGTTTCCGTCACAGCGGTTTGGCCGACCTGACCCATGAACGTCTTGCTCGTGAACATCATCGAACCGACAAGGTCGAACCTGTCGTCACCGCGATAGTGCGTGCGCATGGTTGCCGAATCGCCTTTCGAGACGATGGTGTTGCTGTAGAAATTCGCCATCACGTCGCCGGCAGCGAAGATCGGCCCCGCACTGGCGTCTTCGCCGAGGTAGCTCACGTTTTGTCGTGAAGCCCGGCTGTCAACCGCTCGCTGAGCTTGCTGCGCGGTGCCGTTCGCGCAAGACTTCCCTGCCATGGGGATCGCTGACGAGGAGATGGCCTGTGCACGTTCCGCACGATCATGCTTCACAGGATTCGCCAGCCAGGGATTCCGGAATGCACGATCACCATCGGCATGGCGGGCACGTCACTGGCCCGACAGCGGTTCCAGCGAAGAATCCAGCGCAGGTCGAATACACCTGCCCGATGCATCCACAGGTTCGTCGACCCGGGCCAGGCAACTGTCCGATTTGCGGCATGGCGCTCGAGCCAGTCATGCCCGCGAGCGATGTGGACGATACGACTGAACTCGATGACTTCACCCGCCGCTTCTGGCGGACATTGCCGCTGACCTTGGTGACATTCGTGCTGGCCATGGCAGGAGATCGTCTCGCGCTGCTGGCACCGCAGGCGCAGTCCTGGGTCGAATTGGTGCTGGCAACGCCGGTCGTTCTCTGGGCGGGCTGGCCTTTCCTGGTGCGCGGCGTCCAGTCCGTAACGAACCGAAGCCCCAACATGTGGACGCTGATCGGCCTCGGCGTCGCGATCGCGTACGTCTACAGCGTCGCCGCCACGCTCGCTCCGGAGATCTTCCCGGCCTCGTTCGTCGAGCACGGCCGCGTCGGCGTGTACTTCGAGGCCGCTGCCGTCATCGTATCGCTGACGCTGCTCGGGCAGCTCCTGGAACTGCGCGCCCGCTCGCAGACCTCTTCCGCGATCAAGGCGCTGCTGCAGCTGGCGCCTAAAACAGCGCGCCGAATCCACGAAGATGGTACCGAGGAAGATGTCCCGCTGAGCAACGTGCTGGTCGGCGAGCAACTGCGTGTGCGACCCGGCGAGAAGGTGCCGGTGGACGGCATCGTCGTCGAGGGAACCAGCGCGGTGGATGAATCCATGCTCACCGGCGAACCGCTGCCGGTCACCAAACGCGCGGGTGACAAGGTTGTCGGTGCCACACTCAACACAACGGGCGCTTTCGTCGTGCGGGCCCAGAGGGTCGGCGCGGAAACGATGCTTGCGCAGATCGTGCAAATGGTTGCGCAGGCGCAGCGGTCCCGCGCACCGATGCAGCGCATGGCTGACGCGGTCGCCGGCTGGTTTGTACTGTCTGTGATGGCGGCAGCCGTCGCCACGTTTCTCGCGTGGGGATGGTTCGGTCCGGAGCCGCGGTGGGTGTACGCGCTGATCAACGCGCTTGCCGTGCTGATCATTGCATGCCCATGTGCGCTGGGCTTGGCCACGCCGATGTCGATCATGGTCGCGACCGGCAAGGGTGCGACGTCCGGCGTGCTGTTCCGGGACGCCGGCGCGATCGAAGCGATGCGGACCATCGACACGCTGGTCGTCGACAAGACCGGCACGCTGACGCAGGGCAAGGCTGCATTCGATCGCGTCGTGCCCGTCAGCGGATACTCGGCCGATGAGGTGTTGCGAATCGCGGCGAGTCTGGACCAGGCCTCCGAGCATCCACTGGCGCGTGCGATCGTGGACGAGGCGGCCCTGCGCAAGCTCGAGCTCGAAAAACCGTCCGCATTCGACAGCGCCAGCGGCATCGGCGTAACGGGCGATGTCGGTGGTCGGCACGTGGCACTCGGCAACAGCGCGTTGATGCAGCAGGCGAAAGTCGATGTGACGCCCCTTCGCGAAGAGGCGGAGAAGCTGCGTCAGGAAGGAGCGAGTGTCATGCACCTCGCCGTCGACAGTCGCCTGGCGGGCCTGCTCGCGGTCTCCGATCCGATCAAGGTGAGCACACCCGATGCGGTCAATGCCCTGCGTGCGGCGGGAATCCACATCGTCATGGCCACCGGAGACGGCTGGACCACCGCGCGCGCCGTCGGCGCTCGCCTGGGTATCGACGAAATCATCGGCGAGGTCAAACCGGCCGACAAGGTCGCCCTTGTCTCGAAGTTGCAGATGCAGGGGCGCAAGGTAGCGATGGCCGGCGACGGCATCAATGATGCGCCGGCGCTCGCGCGCGCCGACGTCGGCATCGCCATGGGAACAGGAACCGATGTCGCGATGAGCAGCGGTCATGTGACGTTGGTCAAAGGCGATCTGCTGGGTATCCTGCGCGCGCGCGTTCTGTCGCAGCAGACCGTGCGCAACATGCGCCAGAACCTCGTTTTCGCGCTGATCTACAACGCGCTCGGCATCCCGATCGCGGCCGGCGTGCTGTATCCGTTCAACGGCATCCTGTTGTCGCCGATGATCGCCGCGCTTGCGATGAGCTTCAGTTCGGTTTCCGTTGTCGGCAATGCGCTGCGCCTGCGTTCGCAGGGATAGCGCGCGCGGACTGTGACTCGGCATTGCGACCCGCGCTTGCGCACCTTGGCGCAAATCGCTGACACTCGGCGCAGGCCGGATTTCCTCCGGCACGGGGGATTTGCGTTCAACCATGAAGCGCAGTCTGTTTGCTGAACTGCGGCGCCGCAACGTGTTCAAGGCCGGCGCCGCCTACCTCGCGCTCGGCTGGGTCGTCGTCCAGATCACGGCAACCCTGGTGCCGGTCCTGAACCTGCCATCGTCGCTCGTCCCGATCGTCACGTGGATCGGTTTGATCGGCTTTCCGTTCGTGGTCACGTTCTCGTGGGTCTACGAGCTGACGCCGGAAGGCCTCAAGCGCGAAAGCCAGGTCGACCGTTCGGCCTCGATCACGCACATCACCAGCCGCCGCCTCGACTACATCGTCATTGCGCTGCTGGTGCTGGCGATCGGGCTGTTTGCGTTCGACCGTTTCGTACCGCGCAGAGTCGAACCTGCCGACGCATCGCGTGAAGCGCAGACGCCGGCCGCGGCGGCGAGCGGCACTTCCATCGCCGTGCTGCCGTTCGTGAACATGTCCTCGGACAAGGAGCAGGATTTCTTCTCGGACGGCATCTCCGAAGAACTACTGAACCTGCTCGCGAAGATTCCGCAGTTGCAGGTAACGGCACGCACCTCGTCGTTCGCATTCAAGGGCAAGGAGACCGGCATCCCCGAGATCGCGCGCACGCTGCACGTCGCCAACGTGCTCGAAGGCTCGGTGCGCAAGTCCGGCAACTCGGTGCGCATCACGGCGCAGCTGATCCGTGCCGGCACCGACACGCACCTGTGGTCGCAGACCTACGACCGCAAGCTCGACGACATCTTCGCGATACAGGACGAAATCGCGGCGGACGTCGTCAAGCAGCTTGAGGTCACGCTGCTCGGCGCGGCGCCGAAGGCGCGCACGACCGACCCCGAGGCGTACGCGCTCTACCTGCAGGCCGTCCAGCTCGGACGGCAGACCACTGCCGAGGCGTTCCAACAGTCCGACGCGCTATACCGCAAGGCGTTGACGATCGATCCTCGCTACGCCCCGGCGTGGGCCGCGCTGGCCGAGAACCTCTACCACGAAGCGAGCCAGGGCATGCTGTCCAACAAAGATGCGTATTCCCAAGCTCACGAAGCAGCCATGAAGGCGCTCGCGATCGATCCGGAGTACGCGCCGGCCCACGGCCGACTCGGCTATCTCGCGATGTTCGGCGACAACGACCTCGCTGGCGCGGCGCAACACTTCAAGCAGGCGCTGGCGTTGGATCCGACCGATCTGGACGTGTTGCGCAATAGTGCGGTGCTGCTCCAGTCTCTGGGCCGCCTGGACGAGGCGCTGACGCTCGAAGAAGCCGTCGTCCGCCGCGATCCTGTAAACCTGTCGGCGCTCTTCAATCTGGGCATCGACCAGCGCGTCGCCGGCCGACTTGATGCGGCGATCGCGTCGTTCCGCACCGTGCTGAGCCTCGCTCCGGGCCGGGGCAGCGCACACTGCAACCTTGGAGTAGCGCTGCTGCAGAAGGGCGATGCGCAGGGAGCGCTGGCGGAAACCGAGCAGGAGACGACCGATGTCTGGAAGGCGATCGGCCTGCCGATGGCGTACCACGCGCTCTGGCGCAAGGCCGAATCGGACGCCACACTGGCCGCGCTGATCGCGAAGTACGAGAAGGACGCGCCCTACAACATTGCCTACGTCTACGCCTACCGCGGCGAAGCGGACCAGGCGTTCGAGTGGCTGGACAAGGCGGTCGAGTACGGCGACGGCGGCCTTGGCGAGATCGTGACGGAGAACCTGTTCGACAAGATCCACACCGACCCGCGCTGGCTGGCATTCCTGCGCAAGATCGGCAAGGCGCCGGAGCAGTTGGCGAAGATCGAGTTCAAGGTGACGTTGCCGCAGGTGAGCGGCGGCACGCCGAGCGGGCCGACGCATCCATAACGCAAGCGGATCGCGAACCGACGCAAGCCTGGCGTTGCAAGGCAGACTCTCGCGGAGAGGCGCCTTCGGGTGCTGAACGGCCTTTGAGAGCCGCGAGTTTCTGTGAGTCACTGTGTCCCGAAGCGGACCTTTGACAATGCGGATTCGCCGCCGATAACCGGACATCGCGAACCGGTCCCCGCGCAGCGTTTTCCTTAGCGCGCCGATCCTTGCGCAAGACGCCCTGTTTCCCCGACACTGCACCGTCGCCGGATTACCGGCGCACTGGGACCAGGGGATGAGCCGCAGCCTGATAGCCGAGCTGAAACGCCGCAACGTGTTCAAGGCAGGCGTGGCGTACCTGGCGCTCGGATGGATCGTCACGCAGGTCAGTTCGACGGTCGCGCCGCTGCTGCATCTGCCCGACTGGATCGGCTCGGTGGTTCTGTGGATCGGCGTACTCGCCTTTCCGTTCGTGATCATGTTCTCGTGGATCTACGAGATCACACCGGAGGGCCTGAAACGCGAGAGCGAGGTCGATCGATCGGCCTCGATCACGCACGTCACCAGTCGACGGCTGGACTACATCATCATCGGCCTGTTGGTGCTGGCGATCGGGTTCTCCGCGTTCGCCTACTTCGCGCCGCACCGAAGCGGGGCCGCCGCGAGCGAAGCGGATGCGCCGACCGCCGCATCCGGCGGACAATCCGCGACGTCCGCTGCACCGCCTGCGACGGCGGCAGGGCCTGCAACGAGCGACAACTCGATCGCGGTGCTGCCATTCGTCGACATGAGCCAGGCGAAAGACCAGGAGTACTTTTCCGACGGCATCTCCGAAGAACTTCTGAACCTGCTGGCGAAGATTCCGCAGTTGCACGTCGCGGCGCGCACTTCGTCGTTTTCGTTCAAGGGCAAGGAGGTGCCGATCCCGGAAATCGCCAGGACGCTGCTGGTGGCCAATGTACTGGAAGGCTCGGTGCGCAAGTCCGGCGATCGGTTGCGCATCACGGCGCAGCTGATCCGGGCCGCCGACGGCTATCACCTGTGGTCGGAAACCTATGACCGCAAGCTCGACGACATCTTCACGATCCAGGACGAGATCTCGGCGAAAGTCGTCGAACAGCTCAAGGTGACATTGCTCGGCGCAACTCCGAAAGCGCGCACCACCGATCCGCGCGCGTATGCGCTGTACCTGCAGGCGCGCGAGCTCGGTCGCCAGCAAAA
>DATIEJ010000416.1:0-9172 GCA_035455825.1 Rhodanobacteraceae bacterium
GACTTCAGTTTCAGCGGCCTGAAGACCCAGGTGTTGCTTGCCTACCAGAAGCATGCCGGCGATCCGGCGGCGAAGGCCGACGTCGCGCGCGCGTTCGAGGATGCAATCGTCGACACGCTCATCATCAAGTGCCGTCGCGCCCTCGAGCAGACCGGCAGCCGGCGCTTGGTCATCGCCGGCGGCGTCGGCGCGAATCGCACGTTGCGCAAGCGTCTCGCGGAGGCCGCGGAGCATGATGGCTTCAAGGTTTATTTTCCGCGCCTGGAATTCTGCACCGACAACGGCGCGATGATCGCGCTGGCCGGCGCGCTGCGGTTGCAGGCGGGGCTGCATGACGACGCGTCGATCCGCGTGCAGCCGCGCTGGGATTTGGAGAGTTTGCAAGGGCTGAGGGCTGAGGGCTGAGGGCTGGAAAAGCGGCCGGACCCACTGCTGCATGCCTCGCGTCTTTCTTGCTTTGTATACAATTTGCAATCGACCACCACCTCACGCAGACTCTGCTCAGCCCTCAGCCCTCAGCCTCAGCCCTCAGCCCTCAGCCCTCAGCCCTCAGTCATGGACCTCGTCTTCATCGAAGATCTGCGCATCGAAACCGTCATCGGCATCTACGACTGGGAGCGCAAGATCCGCCAAGTCGTCGCGCTCGACCTGGAGATGGCGTTCGACAACCGCAAGCCGGCGGCGAGCGATCGGATCGAGGACACGCTGAACTACAAGGCGGTCAGCAAGCGCCTGATTGCATTTGTGGAAGAATCCAGTTTTCAGCTCGTGGAAACCCTGGCCGAACGCTGCGCCGAGATCGTGCGCGACGAATTCGGCGTGGCCTGGCTGCGATTGAAGCTGTCGAAGCCCGGCGCCGTGCGCGGCTCCAAGGCGGTTGGCGTCGTCATCGAGCGCGGCACGAAGCCGGCGTGAAGACGCGGGTTTATCTGAGCCTGGGTTCGAACGTCGAGCCGGAAAAAAATCTGCGCGCCGCGATCGCCGAACTGCGCGCGCAGTTCGGATCGATCGACCAGTCGCCAGCGTACCGCTATCCGGCGGTGGGATTCGAAGGGCCCGACTTCCTGAACCTCGCCGTCGGCATCGACACCGGGCTCGAGCCGGAGGCGCTCAACGACTGGCTGCATGCGCTCGAGGACCGCCATGGCCGCCGCCGCGACGTTCCGCGCTATTCGAGCCGCACGCTCGACGTCGACATCGTCTTGTATGGCGAGCGCGTGATCAAGGGCGCCGGCAACCTCGAAGTGCCCAGGGCCGAGTTGCTGCAGACATTCGTGCTGCAACCGCTCGCCGACATCGCGCCGGACGCGATTCATCCGACGCTGCACAAATCGATTGCCGAACTTTGGGCAAGCGGTGTCGCGAGTGGCGAGCGCGGATCACCCGTCGACCTCGCGGCATAAGTTCACGATGCAGGTGCGGCTCAGATCGCGAGCGACCGGCCGCCATCGACGTTCAGGATCTGGCCGGTCGTGAATTTCGCATCGCGCAACAGGAACAGCACGGTGCCGGCAACGTCTTCCGGCGTGCCGGCGCGCTGCAGCGGCGTGCGCGCGATCAGCTCGGTCTGGTCGGCGTAAGCCTTGCCGGACTCGGGCCAGAGCACGGCGCCCGGCGCCACGCCGTTCACGCGAATTTCCGGAGCGAGCTCCTTCGCCAGCGCCAACGTCATCATCGCCAGCGCCGCCTTCGCCATGCAGTAGACCGTATGCCCGGACAGCGGCCGCTGCGCGTAGATATCGACGAGGTTGACGATGGCGCCATGCGCGGCGCGCAGGTGCGGCGCGGCGGCCTGCGCCAGGAACAGCGGCGCGCGCGCGTTGCTCGCGAACAGATTGTCCCATTGTGCCGCGGTGACCTGGCCGATCGGCGTCGGGAAAAACGTCGAGGCGTTGTTGACCAGCGCATCGAGCCGGCCGAAACGGGAAATACACTTTTCCACAATGCCCGGCAACGCGTCGACGTCGGCCAGCTCGGCGGCGATCGGCAGCGTGCTGCCGGCACGCGCTGCCTCCAGGTCGGCGCACAGCGCACGCACGTCGGCCAGCGATTGGCGGTAGTGCAAGGCAAGATCGTAGCCGGCCGCGTGCAGCGTGCGCGCGATCGTCGCGCCGACGCGCCTGGCGGCGCCGGTAATCAGGGCAACGGGACGTGGCGGCTGCGCTGGAGGCATGCGTTCGTTGGCGGTCAGTGGCCCGCGGATGGATTAGGATTGCGGCAGACCTGCCGATAGTACCGCGCATGCACGCCGATTTGCCCGAACCCGATGCCGATGCACGCGCGCACAGCGACCGCCTTGCCGCACTGATCCGCGCGGAAATCGCCGCCGCCGGCGGCGCGCTCGACTTCGCCCGCTACATGGAACTGGCGCTGTATGCGCCGGGCCTGGGCTATTACAGCGCGGGCGCGGCGAAGTTCGGCGCGGCGGGCGACTTCATCACCGCGCCCGAACTCGGCTTCGTGTTCGCGCGCTGCCTGGCGCGCGCACTCGCGCCGACATTGCGCGAAACCCGCGGCGACATTCTCGAGCTTGGCCCCGGCAGCGGCGCACTCGCGGCCGAACTGCTCGCGGAGCTCGAACGGCTTGACGCACTGCCGCGCCGCTATCGCCTGCTCGAGCGCAGCGCCGACCTGCGCGAACGCCAGCGCGGCCTGATCCGGCAGCGCTGTCCGCATCTGGAAAACTTGACCGAGTGGCTCGATGCGCCGCCGGCGCAGCCGTGGCGCGGCGCGCTCGTGGCAAACGAAGTCGTCGATGCATTGCCGGTGCGGCGGTTCGCGCTGCGCGCGGATGGCCTGTACGCGCTCGCTGTCGGCGTCGATGCCGGCAATCGCCTCGTCGAGCGCGAGATCCCCGCGGATGCGATGCTGGCCGGCGCCGTCGCGAACGCGCTTGGCGAGCGTCGCGAGCGCCTGCCGCTTCCGTACAAGTCCGAGGTGTGTCCGCTGCTCGCCCCGTGGTTCGCCGAGGTGACGCGCTGCTTCGAATACGGCAGCGCCTGGTTCATCGATTACGGCTACGCACGCGACGCCTACTACGCCCCCGAGCGCCGCGAAGGCACGCTGCGCTGCCACTACCGGCATCGCGCGCATGACGATCCGCTGCTCTGGCCGGGCCTGCAGGACATCACCGCCTGGGTCGATTTCGACGCGCTGGCCGAGAGCGCAGCCGCCGCCGGGTTTGCATGCTGCGCGAACCTGACGCAGGCGCGCTTCCTGATCGAACACGACCTCGACGCGGTGTTTACCGGAGCATACGCCCGCGCGCCGGATGAAACGGCGAAGTATCGGCTCGCGCACGAGGTCAAACAGCTGACGATGCCCGGTGAAATGGGCGAGCGCTTCCGGGTCCTGGAGTTTCGACGGGACTGTCGATAAGTCCGGGACGGCTCGGCAAATGCGCGCTTCCGGCGGATGCATCCGTTTGTCAGGATGCCGGCGCCTGGCCGCGCCGTAACGGCTACAATTCGCGCTAAGTTCGCGAATCTGAACGGGGTTGTGTCGATGAAGCTGCTACTGGTCGGCGTCGCGCTGGCGGGGATCATTGCCGCGCCTGTGCACGCGCAGGATCAGGCAAGAGCCGAGGTCACGCCCGCGGAGCGTCACGATGTCCTGCCGTCGCTGCGCAACGTCGTGCCGCAAAAGGACGGCTACGCGCGCTGGCACTTCCGCGCCGAGCACATGATTCCGTTGCCGCTCACACCGCCGGGCCAGACCGATGGCGCCGTCCAGAGCGTGGCGGCGCGCGCCCGGTCGGCGCCGACGGTGCAGACCGGAGTGGATGGTGTCGGCGTGGGCTTCAGCGGTCCGAACGGATCGTTCGCCGTGCAATACGCGCCGCCCGACACGGTCGGCGCGATCGGCGCGACGCAGTACGTGCAGATAGTCAATTCCGGTTTGGCCGTCTTCGACAAGGCGACCAAGAGCGTCGTCTATGGCCCGGTGCCGACCAACACGCCATGGGTTGGCTTCGGCGGCGCCTGCGAAGCCGACAACGATGGCGATGCCGTCGTCGTGTACGACAAGGCGGCAGACCGCTGGATCATTTCGCAGTTCGCGATCGCGGCCAAGCCGTATTTTCAATGCGTCGCCGTTTCACGGACGAGCGACGCGACCGGTGCGTACAACCGCTACGCGTTCCTGTACGGCAAGGTGTTTCCCGATTACCCGAAGATGGGCGTTTGGCCCGACGGGTACTACGAAACATTCAACATGTTCAACGGCAATCGCTTCATCGGATCGAAAGTGTGCGCGTACGATCGCGCCTCGATGCTGGCGGGCGCGAGCGCCACGCAGCAGTGCTTCCAGCTGGCGGATTCGTTCGGCGGCGTGCTGCCTGCCGACCTGGACGGCTCGACGCCGCCGCCTGCGGGCGCGCCGAACTACATGGTCAACTTCGGCGCCAATTCGCTCAACCTGTGGAAGTTCCACGTCGACTGGGCCACTCCGGCGAACACGACGTTGAGCACTCCGGTCAATATTGCGGTAGCCGCGTTTACTCCTGCATGCAACGGCGGCGGCTGTGTTCCACAATCCGGGACGACGCAGACGCTGGATTCACTTGCCGACCGCCTGATGTTCCGCCTCGCCTATCGCAACTTCGGTGCGTACGAAGCGCTGGTCGTCAATCATTCGGTAACGGTCGGCGGCGACGCGAACCCATACAGCGGCGTGCGCTGGTACGAATTGCGCAACCCCGGCACGACGCCGGTCGTATTCCAGCAGTCGACGTTCTCGCCGGACAGCGGCTATCGCTGGATGGGCTCGGTCGCGATGGACGGGCAGGGCAACATGGCGCTGGGCTACAGCGTGTCGAGCGCCACGATGTTCCCGGCAATCCGCTATACCGGGCGCCAGGTCGGCGATCCGGTCAACACGATGCAGGCCGAGACGTCGATCATCGAAGGCGGCGGTTCGCAAACCCAGGGTCTGGACCGCTGGGGCGACTACAGTGCGATGACGATCGATCCGATCGACGATTGCACGTTCTGGTACACGAGCCAGTACATCAAGGCCAACGGCACGTTCAACTGGAGCACGCGCATCGCTTCGTTCAAGTTCGCCGGCTGCGCGGTTGCCAAGCAGGACCAGACGATCAGCTTCACGTCGACGCCGCCGGGCGCCGCGCAGTTCGGCGGGACGTACGCTGTTGCGGCGACGGCTACCTCGGGCCGGACCGTGACGTTTTCGATCGATGCCGCATCGGCGTCCGTGTGCTCGGTCAGCGGCTCGCTGGTTTCGCTCATCGGCGTCGGCATCTGTACGATCGATGCGAACCAGGCCGGCAATGTCGGCTACAACGCCGCGCCGCAGGTGCAGCAGTCATTCGCGGTCGGGCAGGCCAGCCAGTCGATCAGCTTCACGTCGTCGGCGCCGGCCGGCGCGACGTTCGGCGGCACGTACAACGTCGCGGCCACGGCGACGTCCGGCCTGGCCGTGGCGCTGGCAATCGACGCGGCGTCATCGGCCGTGTGTTCGCTCGCCGGCGCGCAAGTGTCGTTCATCGGCGTCGGCACGTGCACGATCGATGCGGACCAGGGCGGCAACGCCAATTACATCGCGGCGCCGCGGAACCAGCAGTCGTTCGCGGTCGGAAAGGCGAACCAGACCGTGAACTTCACCTCGACCGCGCCGGTCGGCGCCACCCAGGGTGGTCCGCATTACACGGTCACGGCACAGGCGAGTTCGACCCTGCCGGTCGTGCTGTCGATCGACGCGGGTTCGAGCACGGTCTGTGCGATCGATGCAAGCAGCAGCGGATCGCATGTGTCGTTCATCGGCACCGGCTCGTGCAAGATCAACGCGAACCAGGCCGGCAGCGGCAACTACAATGCGGCCCCGCAGGCGCAGCAGTCGTTCTCGGTTGGTGCAGGCATGCCGGTGCTGGTCTTCACGACACAACCGGCCGCGGTCATCGAGGGCGGCATGCTCGGAACGATTGCGGTGACCGAGAAGTATCCGCTCGGCGATACGATCGACGACAACACGAGTGTCGTGACCTTCACGATCACCGCTTGCGGCGGTCCGGTCGCCCTCGGCAACGCGGTCATGGTGCATGGCGTGGCGACGCTGGCCTCGACCCTGCATTTCTACACGGTCACCGATCCTTCGACGCTGCAGGTCACGGCCAAGGCGGCCACGATGACGGCAAACAGCAATGGGTTCGTCGTTCAGGCCAATGGCGATTTCGCCTTCGCCGATGGCTTCGAAGGCTGCCGCCTCTGATTTCACATCCCGGCGCCTGGATTCGGCGCCGGCAGCGACGTCCGCTGGTCCGGCGAATGACGCGTTTCGCCGGCGCGGCCTCCGCCGTTAAATTTTCCCTCTGAACCGGCGCCTTCGCGTGGGGTACAGTTCACGCATGATCCGCTTCGTCTGCGCCCTTGCCGGGCTGTTCATCCTCTGCGTTCTGACAATCTCGACCGCCGTGGCGTCGCCACCGGCTTCGCCGCCCGCGGCGCGGTTGATCACGCAGGGGATCGATCCGGCGCGCACCGTCGAATTGCCCGGCAATGTCCGGCCGGAGGCGGCGAACGCGCGCTATGACCGCGGTCCGGTTCCCGACGATTTTCCACTGAGCCGCTTGCTGTTGCAGCTGCGGCGGCCGATCGACCGCGACGCGGCGCTGGCCGCGTTGATCGAACAGCAGCAGGATCCATCATCGCCGAACTATCACAACTGGCTCAGCGCCGAACAGTTCGGCGCCCTGTATGGTCCGGCCCAGCCCGATGTCGACACGATCGCGGCGTGGCTGCAGGCGCAGGGTTTCAACGTCGACCGCGTCTACGAAAGCGGCATGACGATCGCGTTCTCCGGGACGGCAGGACTCGTGCGCAAGGCGCTCGGCGCCGACATCCACTTTCTCGACGTCGACGGTCAGGTGCACTACGCCAACGTCGACAATCCGCGCATTCCGGCCGCGCTCGCCGACGCGGTTGCCGGCGTCGTCGCACTGCACGATTTCCGGCCGCGTCCGCAGCTGCAGCCCAAGGCGGCGCCGGACTACACGATCAGCGGCGGCGCGCTGGCCGTCGTGCCCGCTGATCTGGCGACGATCTACAACCTCGCGCCGCTGTTCGCCGCCGGCAAGAAGGGGCAGGGCATCACGATCGCGCTGATGGAGGATACCGACGTCTATTCGACCGCGGACATCACGACGTTCCGCTCGGTATTCGGCCTCGGCGCGGCGACGTTCACGCAGGCGCATCCGAGCTGCACGGATCCCGGCGCCGTGATCGGCCGCGACGCCGAAGCCACGCTCGATGTCGAATGGGCCGCGGCAGCGGCGCCTGGCGCGACCTTGCAGCTCGTGTCGTGCCCGGACCTGTTCGAGGCGATCACCAACCTGGTCAATGCCAACGCGACGCCGCCGGCGATCATGAGCGTCAGCTACGGCCAGTGCGAGGCGGTGCTCGGCGCGGCCGCGAACGCGTCGATCGCGTCGGCTTACCAGCAAGCCGTCGCCAAGGGCATTTCCGTATTCGTCTCGTCGGGCGATGAAGGCGCGGCGGGGTGCGATGCCGGTGCGAGCCAGTCGACCCATGGCATCGGCGTCAACGGCCTGGCGTCGACGCCGTACAACGTCGCGGTCGGCGGCACGGACTTCGGCGACACGTTCGCGCACACGACCAGCACTTACTGGAACAACACGAACACGGCGAACTACGGTTCGGCGAAGTCGTACATCAACGAGATTCCGTGGAATGATTCGTGCGCGAGCCAGCTCATCGCCTCGTTCAAGGGCTTCGCGCAAACCTGGGGCACGAGTGGTTTTTGCAACGCCGCCAGCGGCGCGAACTTCCTGACCGTCGTTTCCGCCGGCGGCGGTCCGAGCGGCTGTTCGAGCGGCACGCCGTCGGCGAGCGGCGTAGTCGGCGGCAGCTGCGCCGGCCGGTCCAAGCCGAGCTGGCAATCGGGGTTGTTCGGCAACCCCGGCGATGGCGTGCGCGATCTGCCGGACGTCTCGCTGTTCGCGGCCAATGGCGTGTGGAATCACTACTACGTCTATTGTTTCTCGGACCCGCGCCAGGATCCGGCCAACAACAACGCGGTGTACGGCACGCCGTGCATCGGCGCGCCGGCCAACTGGTCCGGCGCCGGCGGAACTTCGTTCTCGGCGCCGATCCTGGCCGGTATCCAGGCGTTGGTGAACCAGAAGAACGGCGCAAGCCTCGGCAATCCGAATCCGGCCTACTACGCACTCGCCGCCGCCGAGTACGGCGCAAGCGGCAACGCCAGCTGCAATTCGAGCAACGGCAACGGCGTCGACGCTTCGTGCACGTTCTACGACGTGACCCAGGGCGACATGGACGTCAACTGTGCGAGCGGCTCGCCGGGCTGCTACCGCCCGAGCGGGACGAACGGCGTGCTGTCGACCTCGAGCGGTTCCTACCTTCCGGCGTTCCGCGCGACCAGCGGCTGGGATTTCGCGACCGGCATCGGCACGCTCAACGCGTCCAACCTCGTGGCGAACTGGCCGCTGGCGACGCAAGTGCAATTCACGACCGAGCCGGCAAACGGCGTCACCGGCAGCGTGCTCGCGCCGATCGTCGTCAGTGTCGAAAACGCCAGCGGCAAGGTCGTCTCCGGCAACACGTCGTCGATCACGCTGAAGTTCGCGAGCAATCCGGGTGGCGCGACGCTCGGTGGCACGCTGACGCGCAACGCCGTGAACGGCATCGCCACGTTCGACAACATCACGGTCAGCAAGGCCGGCAGCGGTTACACGCTTGCAGCGACCGACGGAACCTTGACCGGCGACACGAGCGCGGCATTCAACATCGTCAGCGCCGCGCCGGCCAAGCTCGCGTTCACCACACAGCCGCCGTCGGCGGCGCAATCCGGCGCGAGTTTCGCTGTCGGCGTGAGCGTGCAGGACGCGGGCGGCAACACGGTCGTCGGCAACAGTTCGAGCGTGACCATCGTGTTGACGACGGCGGCCGGCGCAACGCTGGCCGGCACGACGACGAAGGCCGCGTCGGCCGGCGTTGCGACGTTCAGCGGCCTGTCGATCGACAAGGCCGGCACCTACACGCTGACCGCGACCGACGGCGCACTGACCGCGGCGGTCAGCACGTCGATCACGATCTCGCATGGCGCCGCGGCAAGACTTGCGTTCACTTCGCCCCCGCCGGCAAGCATCGCGGCGGGCGCAGGGTTCGGCGCGGGCGTC
>DATIEJ010000417.1:0-12742 GCA_035455825.1 Rhodanobacteraceae bacterium
AGCGTTACGCAGCGGCGAGCTGCGGAATTTGTAGCGATCGGCCGCATTCCCCGTGACCTGCTCCAGGCCAAAGTCTTCGTCCTGACCCGGGCCATCGAACACGACGTTGCCCTTGCCGATGCCGAACTCAGGCGCGATCTGCGGCACGCCGATCACGTGCATCTTGAAGTCGCTGAACATCTCATTCGATTCGCCCGCGACCGAATGGCACTGACTGCACTTTCCTTTGCCGAAGAAGATCAGCGCACCACGCTTCTGCTGTTCGGTCATCGCATGCGGATCGCCGCGTGCGAATCGATCGACCGGTGCGTCGGCGAAGATGAGCGTGAATTCGAACTCCGTGATGGCCCGGGCAAACATGGAGAAGTCGATCGGGCCGCCGGCGCCGACTGACGGAAAGATCGCGCCGAAAAGCTGCCGGTATGCCGGAGTTCCGTTGAGCCGTTGCAGCACGACCGCGCGGATCGGGTCATTTCGCGTTCCCGTTGCGTCGGCCGGAGGGAGGCACGCTCCTTTTCCGTCGTCGAACTGATCGAATTCGGGGCCGAGCGTCCCGGCCGTACACGTATATCCCGCGACCTCGGTCAGTTCTGTCGGCGGCATGTGCGCCTGCGCGATCGACAAATGCGTCACGATCGGATCGTTTGGCGGGAACCGCGTTGTTCCCTCGGGAAACGGAAACTGGAATCCGAGTGAGTTATCGAACGGGTTGCCGGAGATCGCGGCGAAGCGACCGTTCCACATCAAGTTCGGATAGAACGGCGTGTTGGACGCGAATGGCGTGCGACGCTGGTTGCGCGGGCCTGCGCGATCGCGCCCGACGATATTGTTGTTCTGGATGCCGATCGCGATCGATTGCGTGTCGCCGAATGCCCGGCTCGGCGAGTGGCAGCCACCGCACGTATTGTCGTCGTGGAGGCCACCCGACTTGTCGAACCAAAGCAGCCTGCCGAGATCGGCAAGTTGCGGGTCGAGTGGGCGCCCGAGCCGCGGCAAAAACTGGGATTGGATCGTACCGGTGAAACCCGCGCTGCTCAGCGCGGTTTGGACCTGCTGGTCGAGGTCCGGTTGCGCGAACGCCAGGGACGCGGCCATCAACGTTGCACCGCAAGCAATCGCCGTCGGCAGGCGACCGACAAGGTAGAGGCTGGATCTGGGCGTCATGAATACTCCCTCCCGTTGAAAGTCGGCGTCCCGCCGGCATTGCCAGTCGGGGCGCCGATGAACATTGACGACCGTCAAACGTCGAACGGCGGTCGCGCCAGGTGCGGAAAAAAGCCCGCGTGCCTCCCTACTCTCCGAATTCGCAAGTTGTCCGACCGACAACGACGCTCGGCGTGCCTTCGTCCTCGAGGTCGGATGCATTGTTCTTGCAAAACAGACCACCGTTGATGACGTCGGTCGATACGACTATCGGACCGGCGTTGTTTGACAGGTGTACGCCGCCCGCAATGATGTCGCGTTCGATCGCGATCGAAGGCGCAGGTGCAAGAACGCCTGGCCCCGTATTGCTTACCTGGACTCCGCCGCGAATGTTGTTGCCGGGACAAACAAAACCCACCGGTGGTCCTTCTTCGTCCGCGCCGGCCCCGATGATGAGATTCGCTGCCCCGTTGGCGACGAGCCCGCCGTAGATGGTCGACCCGCAGGTAATCAATATCCCACCCGCGTTGACCTGCACACTGTCGTATACGGTCGCCTCTACCAAGACGCAAAAATCGCCGGCATTGACGACCACCCCGTCGGGGATCGTGCCGGACAGAGGCGGTCCGTTGCATTCGGTCGCCGCCGTGGCGCCGGTGCTCAAGGCTGCAAGCAGCAATCCTCCTGCCAATAACCTGCCAAGCATCCTTGCCACAGAAAAGGCGCTCTGGTGCATATGAGCGGCGGACATGTTGGTTTCGTTGGCTGACATGATCTGGCCCTTTCTCGAAATGGTCTGATTCGACCGGAGCTCCCGGACAAGTTGACGCTAATTCGAACGAAATTCAGGCTTGGGAGTGGCAGCATGAAATTCGGCCTTGCAGCAAGACCTTCAGAATCCACCGGTGGCGATTACACGAAGGGCCTCAGCTGCCGGCTGGATGCCCAAAAGCCCATTTCGCTACTGCGCAACGACAGTGGCGTGATTGGCATGCAGGGAGGCTGGAGTCGTCCCGGCTGCCTGGCTGCGAGGACGGCGACGAAGCATGCGAACGGCCGACGAAAAAATCGTAAGACCTCGACGAAGTGACCCCTCTTCCCCTTGTCCAAGCGCGATCAAGGCGCGGGGAACTCGAGCCGCTGTCGTTGATGGGTGGATCAATCCCGTCGGCGTGGTGGCGAGTGCCGATCGTTCGGCGGATTCGTACCGGGATCAGAGTGCCTTATCGGAACCGCATGGAGAAAGAAAAGGCACTCTGGCCCCGTTTCTGCCGTTTCTGCTGACTCCGTTATTGATTACGCCTACTTCGCCGCGCCGAACACAACCCCGTGAGGCATCGCGGCGCCTTTCCAGCCATCCGGCCACTCTCGCGCGAAGTCGAGCACTCGCGAATCCAGTTTCATCGCGCCAGTTTCCGGATCGAGCGATGCGAACAATGCGCGCGTGGCGAGCCAGCCGAAGCCGGTGATCACGATGCGCTTGCCGGCAGGGTCGCCGGCGATCCAGTGTGGAACTGCGTCGGCGCGCAGCGCCAGGGTTCCGGCGTCGACCGGGTGCACCGGATCGCGAACGTCGAGGCTGACGAGCGCATGCCCGCTCATCGCGGTCTGGATCCAGTAATGGCCCATCACCGCCGGCACGGCGCAGTTGCGGTAGCCGAAATCGTGCACGAACTCGACGCCGGGGTCGTCGCCTGACAGCCCCGTCAGCCGATACAGCCCGCAGCTGCTGGTGACCACGAGCACGGTCTCGCCGTCGGCGAGCAGGCGCGGTTCGGTCGCGTTCTTGTTGACGGCATCCTTGAAGCGCGGCGACTTCGGCAGCACGACACTGCGAATCAGTTTCAGGTCGGACAGTCGCCACACCTGCACTACATGGCTCGATTCGTCGCTGGGCAGCATGTCGGCGCTGCTCGTGACGACGCGGTCGAGCTTCGGCACGACCTCCAGGCTGTAAGGCCGGATGAACTTGTCGACCGCCGAGTCGGATGCGTCGCTGCTGCGCACGACGCGGCCAGCGCGATCGAGCTCGACCAGTGCGCCGGCCTGTTCATCCGGCTCGCCCTTGAACTGATAGGTCGCCAGGGTGTGGCCGTTGGCGAGCGCGGCGAAGCTGTGCGGATGCGTATAGGGACCGGCTTGCCCGAACGTCGCAGACAACTTTGGTTTTTCCGGATCGCGCACGTCGAACACGTACGCCTCGCCGGCACGGAAGTCGCTGGCGAACAGGAAGCCGTCAGCGGGCATCGAGTAGTTCGTGTGGTGCGCCATTTGCGCGCGCTTGCCGACTGGCAGCATCGCGACGAGGTTGCCGAAGGCGGTGGAATCCGGCCCGACCTCGAACACGGCGAGAAAGTCGCGACCCATCGATTCGGCGGGCGGCACCGCCGTCGTCGGGTCCGTGGTCTGCATCGCCCAGGCATACAGGTACTGGCCGGCGTGAAGATTGCCCGCTCCGAGCGCCAATGCGAGGGTGAATGCTACGGACGTGTGCACGCGAATGCTCCTTGCTGCGGGAACAGGGATCTCAACAAAAGGGACGGAAGAATACGGGACAGGGGTCAGCGTGAACTCTCCTGCATCAGCGTTCGAGTTCTTCCTGCAGACGTTGCCGAAGCGCAAGTAACCTGTCTCAGTTCTTTTACCGTAGTTTCCTTGACTTCCCCATTGGTCAAAGCTTCTGCTCGAAATTGTTGGCGAAGATGTAGTCGCCGCGGAACTGGTACGCACCGGCATTGCACATTCCGTTGTACGGCCGCGCGGCACCGCGCTCGTCGGATCCAAGGTTCGTCGAGCTATCGGCTTCGAGGCAATGATTATTGATGTCCGCACTGAACGAAGCGGGACTGTTCATTCCCAATGGCAATACAGGCAGCAGGTACGATCCTGCGCCCGACGTGCTCAATGCACCGAGGAGAGGATCGGTCTGAGCCGGCGAAGAGCCGGCTTGGTAGACGGCAACTCCGATATTCGACGCGAGCTCGGAAAAGTTCTGCCCCTTGTAAGCCACGAACGACTGGTTCGCATGGGCGCCATCGACGACGTTGACGACGATGCCACTTCCCGCGCCGCCATCGGCGTGCGTCCCGTGCACGATGCTGTTGTTGATTGTCAGGTTCGCGGTGCTCTGGTTTCCGGTTTGGATGTTGTTGCCGTAAGCGAGCGAATAGACAGTAGCGTCCTCCGGCCCCCTGCTGCCGGCCTGGCCGTTGTTTCCGGAAAGGGAATTTCCCGCCAGCGTCGAGAAATCGATCGTGACGGCGCCGTTGAGATTGAACAGCACCGCACCGAGTCCGCTGCCGCCACTGGCGCCACGCGCTGCATTGCCGGTAGCGGTCACGTTGAGCAGGGAAACGGATCCGGTGTGATTGAAAATTGCGCCGCCCATGCCGGCGCCGCCACCACCATGCGCCCCGGAGTCCTGTCCGCCAAAGCCGCCCAGTCCGCCGTCGAAGCCGCCGCCGCCACCGAATCCACCATTCCCGCCGCCGCTGACGGGCGCGCCGGCACCGTTGCCGCCGCCGCCGCCGCCGAATCCGCCACCGCCGCTGGCCACGTTGTTCTCCGGGGTTATTCCACCGCCGCCCGCGCCACCTCCGCCGACTCCGCCGCCGCCCGGGCCCAGACCGTTGAAATTGATCGTACCGGTTCCGCCGGCGCCGAAGCCGCCGCCACCTCCGCCGGCACTCGTGATTCCTTCGCCACCACCTCCGCCGCCGCCGTCACCCGCGGCGCCGCCATAAAAAGTTCCAGAAAAAGGAGAGCTGGCGACATGCGTTCCGCCGGCTCCTCCGAGGCCACCGGCGCCTCCGCCCGCTCCACCGTTGTTGCTGCTTACCGCGCCGCCGTTGCTGCCCGCGAGAAATCCGCCGCCGCCACCGCCATTGCCATTCGTGCTGCCAGTAGAACCCGTGCTTCGATCGGTCGTCCCGTTACCGGTGCCGAGACCGCCGCCAAATCCGCCGCCGTCGCTGCCGTAAGTCGTCAAGCCGCCGTTCTGGCCCATTCCGCCGCCACCCCAGTTGACTCCGTAGGTGGGGTCGCCGACTCCGGTTCTGCCCCCTTGCGCCGTATTGCCGATCAGCGAGACATTCGTGAGCACCAATGTGCCCTGGTTGAAAATTGCTCCGCCCATTCCAGCGCCACCGCCGCCATACCCGGCGTCGCCACCCTTCGCATAGCCGCCCTCGAGCACGACGTTCTGCAGGGTGAGTTTGCCCGCCACGGGAAAGGACGGCACGCCGAACGTCTCGACCTCGCCGCTGAATCCGCCCGAGACATAGAAGAAGCGGAATGCATCCGCGGTAGCCGGCGTCGGATCGCCGGTGTGCGAGGCGGTCAGTTTCGTGTAATTGCCCGGAGCGATGAAACCCGTGATCGTTATGTCGTTCGCAATGGGCGGCAGCGCGTTCGGTCCATACCAGTAGTTGTCGATCGACGTCAGCGTGATCTGCGGAATCTGGACGATCAGCAGGTATGGACCCGATGGCGGGAAAAGACCCACGTACGGCGGAGTCGTCTGGCATCCGCCAATGTCGCCGGCGGCCGATCCGATCGAAGTGGGCGCCACCGCATTCGCGAAATTCGCCAGCGTGATTGCATGCGCCAGCGTGCAGCCGCTGCCCTCGACGTTGCTGTTGACGAACACGACATTCTGGGCGACGGCCGGTGCCGTCGCGGCCAGAAGCAGACATGCGAACAGGCGAATGCCCAACGCACCTTGCAACGAAACTGCGCTCCAACGCGGCGTATGCGAGTGCATGGCAACGGCCCTCCGAAATTCAGGACGTGTATGAACGACCCGACGATGGATTCCCGCGCATAGCGTATTCCCGATTGCAGGGATGCTGCAATGGAAACGCCGTTTGGAAACGTTCAGAATTCTGGCCGACCCGGACATCGACGACATACGCCGGCACCTCGCGCAGTAACATGCGTTCGGTTCACAGCGTTTCCGCGCAGCCATCGACGCACAACTCGGCCGCCGCACGGCACCCGCGCGAATCGACGGCCTCGAAAGCTACTGGATTGATAGCGGCTTGCCGAAAAGTGCAATCTCTGATCCATGTTTTCCTGACCCTGCTTTCCAGCAAATCGTGCGCAGCTGTTTTTGCGACGCAGCGCGACGTCAAGTTCCCAATTTCTTATCAAGTTCCGCAACGCGTTTGGTCGCACGCTCGATTTCTAGCTTATCAGTTGCGTCGGCGGTTTTCGGATCCACGGATTCCAGATATTTCTTCAGCGCGTCCCGACATTTGGCTTCCTCACCGCCATGATGCAGCGACGCTTCCAACAGCCATACACGCGGATTGCGTGGTGTCGCGGCCATCATCCGGTCAACGATCTCGCGTGCTTTTGCCGGTTCGTTGACGACGGTGTCATACACCGCTACAAGATTCCTCGTCGCATCCCAGTTCGACGGATCGATCGCATAAGCATTGGCGAAAGCCTCTTGAGCCTGGGGCCCGCGATGTTCCGCAAGCAGCACGTAGCCGCGATAAATGTACGCGTTGTAAGCTCTTGGATACGATTTGATGATCCTGTCCAAACCTTCCAAAGCCCATTCCGCCTTACCGAGGCGTTGCAGGACGAGTGCCCGGTCGATAACGCGCCGATTTGCGCCGAAAAAGCGGAATCCCTGCGAGTAATAGCGCACCAGCGCAATATCATCGCCCACGCGCTCCGCGCTGGACGGCGCGTAGGTGAGAGCACATTCCGCCGGTCCGTCGCGAGTCGCGGCACTGTAAAGATCCAAGGCCTGGCGCAGGCGTTGCTTCTGCGTTTCGGGGCCGCCGCAGTCACTGCAGACAAGACGCTCGGCCTGATCACAGGGAATCCGAGCGGCTGTCAGGGCCAGCAACGGATTCTTGTCCACCTGTGCCGATGCCATGGCCGCCACGCTGTGCATCTGTTCCAAGGACCCGCCCCATTTTGGTTGGAGGCTATCCATCAGGTCCTCGTAGATCGACTGATCCGCGGGGTCGAGCGCCAGCGCTGCCTTGCGAGTCGAATCGAACAATTCGTCGTCGGACAGGAGCCTTGCAACACGCAGAAGACCATGGTGCACGGCTATCAGGCGGGGATTGAGGCGAGCTGCCAGTTCCAGATCCGTGCGCGCCTTCGCCGCGAACTCGCGCATGCGCACGAACTGCTCTTTGCTCGTGTTCCGGGCGTAACCGCTCCCTCGCTCATGAAACGCAACTTCAACGTAGTGCAGGCCGCGGGCAGCGCGCGCGTACGCGCTGCGAGGATCGTCCGCGATCCATTTGTCGAGCAGGTCGCCTTCTTCCTTCGACCAGTTCGCGAACATCCACTGAAAAGACCAGACGAGAAAGCCATGTTGGCGCGGCTGATAGTTCCGCTCCACGTAGGAATCGAAAGTTGTTTGCAGCACTTCCGCGTGATGTTGCTCGATCGCTGCACGAATTTCGTCGTAACTGATCATCTTGCGCTGCCATAGCTGACAGACGGCATCGACGACTTTGGCGTCCCAACTGGATCCCGCGGGACTCGGGTAGGCGACACAGCGCTGAAAGTCATCCGCAATCATTTCCGCGTCGAGGTAGCCGCGAATCTCCAGCGTTTCAGCCTGAGACAGCAAGCTCCTCGGCGCGGGCGCAAGCCCAGCAGGTCGCGTTGGACTGTCTGGCTGATCCTGGTACCAATAGAACACGGCGCCAACTATCGCCAGCGTGGCCAGGACAACTCCCAGAATCGCCTGTCGCTTGACCATGACTTCCCCCCAAAATGCAGATGAGGGTACACGTTTTACTGCACGAGGAAGCGCAAATCTCCTACCGGCCGGCGCCGATCGCGGGGTGAATCTGGCGTCATCTCCTCGACGTTCTCAGGATGCCGCGCCAGCCACGTCTTGATCTTGCCCACGTGTTTCGGCCGCCTCCGTCCGTTTTGCTGGTCTACAATCTGCCGCCCCTTGCTACGGCCACCTGCCAACGATGCTGTTCGATCTGCTTCGTGCCATCTTCGAGTTGGGAATTCCGGTCGCGGCCTTGAGCTGGCTGCTTTTCTACCGTCTCTACAGTCGCGGCGACATCGCGCGCGACGCTGACAGCAAGACGATCGACGCCGGCCTCAAGGAAATCAAAAAAGCAGCGAAGAAGTCGAAGGAGCGTTCGGACAGCGTGGTCTACACCAAGTGGATGAAGTTCGGCGGCGGCTTCTATGGCGTGGCCGCGCTGTGGACGCTGCTGATGATCGAGGCGAGCGGGATCGCCGGCATGGTTGCGCATCCGTCCGCGATCGAGACGATGTTCCACAATGGTCCGGTCGACGTCATCGTCAATCAGGTCACCGGCCAGATCAACAATTTCATCCAGGCACTCCTTTGGTTCAGGTGGTGGCCGGAGAAGGGGCATGGTCCGTGGTTCTGGTTCGTGGTGGCGTACGCCGGCTATCTCGCCGGGCTCAACCTCGCGCGCCGCGAAACCCGTTTCGGCAGCCAGATCGTAGCGTTCGACTCACGCGAGCGTTGGCTTTCGCTGATGCCGGTCCGCAAGCGCGCCGGCGACAAGAAAGAGGAAGACAAGAACGAGGAAGATGCTTGACGCACGCGAACGTTGGCCGGGCGAGATCGCGCTGACCCGCCGAATCAGGGTCGAGTAACCTTTTCCGACACGCGCAAGACGCAGTCAACCCTTTGATGCGCGGCGTCGCGAACAATGCACTCAGGGCGCGATCACCACTTCCCGGATCATGCCCAGATCCGCATGCGACATTTGTGGACCGTCCTTGTCCGCTTTCGGCAACGGCAGGTGGCAGGCGAAGACGTACCGGCCCGGATTGAACGTGCGGCGCAGCCAGCCGACGCGATGGATGTCGTGTTGGTCGCTCACTCCGCCCATCGCATCGGCCGGCGTCGGCTTGGCGTGCGCAAGCGCGTGGTCTTCCTCCTTGTACCAGCGCTCGAGATCGGCGAGTGTCGCCTCGCCGCGCATGCGGAAAATATCGAGTTCGTGCATCGAAGGTCCCGGTGTCTCCACGCGCAGTACGCGCTGCCCTTTCTCGATAGGCCTGTCGAGCTCGAAGCGGAAGTCCGCGAGTCGCAGCACGACGTCTTCCCGTGGCGCTGGATCGTCGGCCGCTCCGTCGGCGACGACCGTGAGCAGGTGCTGCGGAACCGATCCCGGATGCTTGCCATTCCAGCAGACCACCATGTATTCGCCTGGATCGACGCGCAGCCAGATCTCGACCCGCTCGCCCGGAGCCGTGAGCCCGGCACCGGAGTAGTCGAGCGCACCTTCGGGAAATGTGGCGCCGGCCTTCGCGGCAGCGAAGTAGGCCGCCGGCGTCATGCCATCCGGCAGCTTGATCAGCATCGCCTCATGCATCTGCCGGCCGCGATTTTCGAACACGATATGGCGCAGCCCGGCCGAGAGGCGATGCGGCGCCTCAAAGAGCCCGTCGGTGGCAACGATCTTGAACGCGGAGGCGGAGGCGGAGGCGGAGGTTTTGCTCTTGGGCGCGTCGGGGCTCGCTCCGCTAGCGAACGCGCAGGCACACCCCAACACAGCTGCTGCCAGCAGAGAATGTTTCCAGGCGCCTTGTGCCGTGGCGAGCATTCGCATAAGACCAAGCGTATCCAAAAAGGGGGCGGAGGTCATTACGAGGCTGCGGCTTCAAAGGGGACAGAGGCAATCAACTCTTCTTGACTACCGTCCCCATTCTTCTCCGAGCGATTTTTTCAAACCGAATGAAGCAACGCGCCCTCGACCGGCGTTCTCCGTTCCAGGACCCGGACGGAGAGGATCGATGCGAAAGTTCACGGTATTCACCTTGCTGGCAATGGCGACGTCCACCGTCGACGCCGGATCGCTCGGACCACTCATCGACGATTCGTATGGACAGAGCGGACTGGCGCACGTCGGCTTCGACATCGGCGGCGACAAGGTCGACACGGCACAGGCGAGCGTGCTCCTGGCCGATGGCAGCCTGATCGTCGGCGGCGTGGTCGCGGTGCAGGCCGGAAACGGCGGCGCTCCCGAGACGCGGCAGGTCGTCCTGACCAAGCTGACGCCGGCCGGTGCTCCGGACATGAACTTCGGCACGAATGGCCGCAAGACGCTGAGCATCATTCCGGCGGGCGGCCAGGGCGAGTTGCAGGACATCGCGATCACGAGCGGCGGCGAGATCGCGCTGGTCGCGCGCTATACGACGGACGCGTTCTTCAATCCGCCGTTCATCTTCGCGTTCGCATTGCTCAAGAGCGACGGAACTCCGGACAGCTCGTTCAATCTCAGCGGCTATCGTACGATCGCGGCGACGGCGTTCAACGCCGGCGCGAACAGCACCACCGCATCGCGCGTCATACCGGTCGCCGGCGGCAAGCTGGTCGGCATCGTCGGGGTCGGTTCGCCGACGCAGTATTGCGTCGGCGTGATCCGGCTCGGCAGCGATGGCAGCACCGACCCGACGTTTGCCGGCGGCGCCGGAACCGCGTGCTACAGCAGCAACGCGACGCCGCCGATCTTCGAGCCGCAGGACGCGCTGCTGCTGGGCAGCGGCGACATCCTGGTCACCGGTCTGGCCAATCATGGCGTCGATGCGAACAACGGCGACATCGCCGTCATGCGGCTGCTCGCCGGAGGTACCGTCGACACGGGATTCGGCACGAGCGGCTGGACCTACGTCGCCTACGACCAGGGCGGCTCGCAGCTCGACCAGGGCGATGCGATCGCCGTCGACAGCCAGGGGCGCATCATCGTCGCCGGATATTTCCAGGGCCCGCAATCCCAGGACATCGCGGTGGTGCGCCTGTCCGGCAACGGCATCCTCGACAGCAGTTTCGGAACCGGCGGCCGCGTCGCTGTCGCGTTCGATGTGGGGCAGGACAACGACGACCGCGCCAACAGCGTCATCGTGCTGCCGGGAGATAGCCTGCTCGTCGGCGGATTCGCCCACTTCTTCGGAACCGGCGACAGCGGCTACCGCGCGGCTGCGGTAGAGTTGAACGCGGGCGGCAGCGTGCGCGCTGCGTTCGGCAGCAGCGGCGAGTACGTGCAGGGTGGCATCAACGCCACTGCGTACCAGAAGCTCGAATCGCCAGCGCCTTTCAGGAAGTTTGCCGACTATCTGCTGATGCCGGGCACGACCTACAAAGCCGACGATTCCGATTCGGATTTCGGTGTTGCGCGGGTGGTCTTGCCGCTGTTCGTTTCGGGGTTCGAAACGGACTAGAAAAAGGCGGCGCTCTCCTGAGCAAAGGTGCGGGCGTCACCAACACCATTGAAGAAAGGGGACGGAGCAAATCAATTGCTCTTAACCAGCTCCGTCCCCATTCTTCCGGGCGACAAGCAGCATCAATCCAGAGACGGCGCCTCGCCAAGCCTTCCACAGATTCGTGCTGCGGAGGCAACAAGGGGCCAGAGTTACTCTGACGCGTGTTTCTACCCTCGCAGCGCGCGCGATATGCCTTCCAGACCCGCCTCGAGCTCCGCTGCCGTCGGCCAGCCGTAACCGAGGCGGAAATAGGTGTCGGGCATTTCGAACCAGTGCCCCGGGCCGACATAGGTGCCATGGACATCGAGCAATCGGCGATAGAACGCCTGCGTGCCACCGGCCGGCTCGATCCGCATGCGCGGAAAACAGACGACGCCACCCGCGGGTCGCACCCACTCCAGTAATGTTTCCTGCGCGATCCAGTCGCCGACAAGTTGCCTGCGGCGCCGCATTTCGGCGAGCACCGGGTCGAGGATCGCCACGCGGTTCTCCATGACCTGCTCGCCAATCCACTCATCGATGACGCTCCCGCAGATGCTGATCTGTTCCTTCGCGGCGAGAAAAGTCTCCTGCAGTTTCGCGTCGGTCGTCACGATCCAGCCGACACGAATGCCCGGCACTCCATACGCCTTCGAAAGCGATGCCACGCTGATCACGTTGCCGCCGAGCGAAGCCGCCAGCGGCAGCGCACCGTCCAGCGACAAATCGCGGTAGGTCTCGTCCACGAGCAGCACGCAATCGTGGTGACGCGCCAACTCGGCCAGGCGGGACAACTCGGCTTCGCTGCACATGACGCCGGTGGGATTGTGCGGACAGGTCACGCTCAGCACCCGCGTCTGCGGCGTGAAACTTGCCGCCACGCGATCGAAGTCGATGCGGAAACCTTCCTCGAAGTCGAGTTCGACGTACGTCGTCGCGCAGCCAATCGCACGCGGCGTTTCGATATTCGTCGCGTAGTTCGGGCGCACGACGATCAAGTGGTCGCCCGGACCGAGCAGCGCCGTGGCGATGATGAACAACGCGCCAGCAGCTCCCGTGGTGATCAACACGTCGTCTCGCGTAAGACCCTTGCCTTGCGCGGCGATCAACGCACGCAGCTTCTCGCGACCGCGGTGTTCGCCGTAGAGCAACGTCAGGTCCGGAATCGTCAATCCGAGATCGGAAAGCTTGCGATCGGCAACCGAGCTTTCCGAAAGATTGAAACGAATACGCGCATACCCGTATTCCTCGGGAGACTCGACTTCGATGGGCATCCTGGCGTAACGCATGCACGCACTCTTTGACGGAAGGGGACGTAACCTGGGTCAGAATGTAGTTTCAGGATACCGCGTATGCATCGCTTATGCGGAAAAGTGCACTCTGA
>DATIEJ010000418.1:0-2618 GCA_035455825.1 Rhodanobacteraceae bacterium
CATTCGCCCGCGTGATCGACCGAAACTCCCGCCGACGCAGCGCCGCACGCGTTGGCGTAGGTTTTCCCGTCGCAGCCGCATACGGGCGTGTAATCCATCGTGCACATCCGCGTCTTGACCCTGCAGACGCCGGCGGCTTCCGGCACATGGCAGTTGCCGATGCCGACGTCGCAGAATTGATTCGTGCCGGGGCACTGCGTGCCCGCGCTTCCGCCGCACGCCACGGAGTCTTCGGCGCTGGCGAGGGCGAAATGGAGCAGGCAAGCGATGGCAAGGGCCGCGATGCCGAGTGGTCTCATGCTTGATCTCCGATGATCGGACGCTGCGGCATCCAGGTTTCCGGTCGTCAATGCCGGACATTGGCGCGGTCCGGCTTCCGATCATAGTCCTGCCTCGCGCCCACCCACAACGCGAAGCGCGCGGCGGCTTCTCCGCTGGCGCCGGTGCCGAGGCAAGGCAGGCCCGCGGTTGCGCTCGAAGTCCGGAAGCCCGCCGCCGGAGCGCCGTCCCGCACTATTGCAGCGCAGATTGTGCGCGGCCTGCCGAGGATTTAGACTGCGCTGGCCCGCAGGCATGCAGGAGATTCACATGGCTGAATTATCCCGGCGCCAGTTCCTCAAGGTAAGTGGCGCTTCCCTGGCAGGATCGAGCCTCGCGCTGATCGGATTTTCTCCGACTGCCGCGCTGGCGGAGGTGCGCGAATTCAAGCTCGCGCGCGCCACCGAGACGCGCAACACCTGCCCCTACTGCTCGGTCTCCTGCGGCGTGCTGATGTACAGCCTCGGCGACGGTGCGAAAAATGCAAAAGCGAGCATTTTCCACATCGAGGGCGATCCCGATCACCCGGTCAATCGCGGCACGCTGTGTCCGAAGGGCGCCGGCCTGATCGACTTCGTCCACAGCAAGAGCCGCCTGACCCATCCGGAATACCGCGCCCCGGGTTCGGACAAGTGGCAGCGAATCACCTGGGACGATGCGCTCGACCGCGTCGCCAAGCTCCTGAAAGCCGATCGCGACGCGAACTTCATCGAGAAGAACACCGATGGCCTCACCGTAAACCGGTGGCTGTCGACCGGCATGCTCGCCGCCTCTGCCAGCAGCAACGAAGTGGGATACCTGACCCACAAAGTGATGCGCAGCCTCGGCGTCCTGGCCTTCGACAATCAAGCGAGGGTCTGACACGGCCCGACGGTGGCAGGTCTTGCCCCGACGTTTGGCCGAGGAGCGATGACGAATCACTGGGTCGACATCAAGAATGCCGACATAGTGCTGGTCATGGGCGGGAACGCCGCCGAAGCGCATCCGTGCGGATTCAAGTGGGTTATGGAGGCCAAGGCCCATAACAAGGCCAAGCTGATCGTCGTCGATCCGCGCTTCACGCGCTCGGCATCGGTGGCCGACGTGTATGCGCCGATTCGCACCGGCACCGACATCGCGTTCATCGGCGGCCTGATCAGTTACCTGCTCGCGAACGACAAGATCCAGAAGGAGTACGTGCAGAACTACACCGACTTCACGTTCATCGTGAAGGAGGACTTTGCATTCAACGAAGGCATCTATTCCGGATACAACGCCGACAAGCGCAGCTACGACAAGTCGAGCTGGGACTACGAAGTCGGCGACGACGGCTTCGTCAAGACCGATCCGACGCTGGCGAACCCGCGCTGCGTCTACAACCTGCTCAAGACGCACTACTCGCGCTACACGCCGGAGATGGTCGAGCGCGTGTGCGGCACGCCGAAGGACAAGTTCCTGCAGGTCGCCGACATGATCGCGTCGACCTCGACGCCGACGCGGGCGATGACGATCCTGTACGCGCTCGGCTGGACCCAGCACTCGGTCGGCTCGCAGATGATCCGCTGCGGCGCGATGCTGCAGCTCCTGCTCGGCAACATCGGCGTGTCCGGCGGCGGGATGAACGCGCTGCGCGGGCATTCGAACATCCAGGGCCTGACCGATCTCGGCTTGATGTCGAACCTGCTGCCCGGGTACATGACCTTGCCCGGCGAGAAGGAGCAGGACTACGACAAGTACATTGCCGCGCGCGCATCCAAGCCGCTGCGTCCGAACCAGCTGAGCTACTGGCAGAACTACGGCAAGTTCTTCGTCAGTTTCATGAAGTCGTGGTGGGGCGACAATGCGACGGCGGAAAACCACTGGGGCTACGACTACCTGCCCAAGCTCGACAAGCCGTACGACATGCTGCAGACGTTCGAGCTGATGAGCCAGGGCAAGGTCAACGGCTTCATCTGCCAGGGCTTCAATCCGCTCGCCGCCGCGCCGAACAAGGCCAAGATGGATGCGAGCCTGGCGCAGCTGAAGTTTCTCGTCGTCATGGATCCGCTCGCGACCGAGACGTCGGAGTTCTGGCGCAATTTCGGCGAACACAACAATGTGGATTCGTCGAAGATCCAGACCGAAGTGTTCCGCCTGCCGACGACCTGCTTCGCCGAAGAGGACGGTTCGCTGACGAACTCCGGACGCTGGCTGCAATGGCACTGGAAAGGCGCCAATCCGCCCGGCGAAGCACGTAGCGACCTGGAGATCATGGCCGGCCTGTTCACGCGCATGCGCGCGCTCTACCAGAAGGACGGCGGCGCTTTCCCGGATCCGATCGT
>DATIEJ010000419.1:0-3370 GCA_035455825.1 Rhodanobacteraceae bacterium
ACGATGACGCTCGGCCACGAGTGGCACGAGATGATGTCCGACCAGTTCCCGGCGGGCGGCTGGACCAACCACCAGTCCGGCACGTATTCGGGCCAGGAAAACTCCGATGAGTGCGCCTGGATCGCGGCAGGCTCGACCGGCGGTGCGGCCAATATTTCCTTTGCAACGGGTACGTTCGCCGAGCAGGCCAGCTGGTCCAACGACACCAACTCGTGCGCGATCTCGCACGCGATCGTCAGCGGCGGTGGCGGCGGCGGCGGTAGTACTCCGGTCGCCAACTTCAGCTACACCACCAGCGGCCTGACCGCGAACTTCACCGACAGCTCCACCGATACCGGCGGCACCATTTCGTCGCATGCCTGGACCTTCGGCGACGGCGGCACCTCCACCGCGACCAACCCGAGCCACACCTACGCGGCGACGGGCAACTACAGCGTGTCCGAAAAGGTCACTGACAACCTCGGCGCAACCAGCACCAAGACCTCGACGGTCAGCGTCAGCAGCGGCGGCGGTGGCGGTTCGCAGTTGCTCGGCAACACCGGCTTCGAAACCGGGACGGCGGCACCGTGGACGATGTCGAGCGGCGTGCTGAACAACAGCACCTCCGAACCGGCGCATGCTGGCTCGTGGGATGCGTGGATGGACGGTTACGGCAGCTCGCACACCGACACCGTGTCGCAGCCGGTCACGATCACCGCCGGCAAGACCTCGGCGAAGTTGTCGTACTACCTGCACATCGACACTGCTGAAACCACGACCTCGACCGCATACGACCACCTGTACGTCCGGCTTTACAGCGGCACCACGCTGCTGAAGACGCTGGCAACGTATTCGAACCTCAACAAGAACACCGGCTACACCTTGCACACCAATGACGTGAGCGCCTACATCGGCAAGAACGTCACGGTCAAGTTCACCGGAACCGAAGATTCGTCGCTGCAGACGTCCTTCGTGCTCGATGACGTGACCCTCAACGTCCAGTAGACGCATCAATCGTCATGCAATCCGACCCGGCCTCGCGCCGGGGTCTCTTTTTCTGGGTCTTCGTGAAGTCGTGTGGGTAGTTTCGCGCGATTTCACAGCTCCGGCAGCATGCAGGTGAGGGTCTTTAGCCGCAGGTATTCCTCGTCGCGCAGTCCGTAGGCCCGCCGCTGGATCACGCGGATCTTGTTGTTCAGTCCCTCGACGAAGCCCAGCGAGACCTTGTTCGCAGGATCGCAGTACGCAGCAATGCCATTCCAGTGCCGCTCGATCATCTTGGCGAACTTCTCGAACGGTTTGAGCCGCTGCCACTTGAGCGACGCGCGCCACTGGTCGAAGAAGCGCCGCGCCCAGGCTTCACTCCGGTAGTCCCATAGCTGGCCGAAGCTTTCCTTGAGCAGGTAGGCTGTATTGAGCCGCTTGTTGGCTGCAAGCAGTTGCTTGAGTGCGGCACGACCATCGACGCTCAGGTTTTCGCGGTTCGACAGCAGCGTGTATTTCTGGCCCTTGATGTAGCGGCGATCCTTGCCACTGAGCCGCGCGTACTCGGACTTGCGCACCGCATCGAGCGCTTCGCCCAAGTGGCGCATGACGTGGAACTTGTCGAACAGGATCGCGGCCTGCGGCGCGTACGCTGTCGTCGCGTTGCGGAACGGCTTCCACATGTCCATCACCGCGAGCCGGATTCCCGCGGATTTCCTTGCTCCGAGCGCCTTGTAGAACTGCGCCATGCTGGCCTCGGAACGATCCTGGCCGCCGAACCAGATCGGCCGCTTGCGGATCAGGTCGCTGACCACGATGCGATAGGTATGACCCTTGCGGATCGAGATCTCGTCGATGCCGATCGCCCTGGGTCCTGGCATCCCGGCGCGCTTGAGTTGTTCGGTCATGTACTGCTTGTCCAGCGCCTTGACCGTCTGCCAGTCGAGATGGAACTCTCTGGCCACATCGCGGATCGACGATGCCCGACAGCGCCGACCGATGTGCCATGCAAACCGCTTCGTGTAGAACGGGTTGTCAGCGAGAAAGTCGATCCGCTCGGTCTTCACCTTGTTGCAGAACTTGCAATGCAGCCGGCGCTGCTCAAACTCCAGCAGCACCCGCGTGTCGCCGCAGGACAAGTCGCAAACCTGCCGGACCTTGCGGTCGTACCAGCCCGACTGCACGTGACCGCAACCGCCGCAGACGGTTTTTTTGAGCGCCGAACGAGCGTGACGACCCGCATCTTGGGATCGCCGAAGACGCCCCTGACGGTCGCTTCGGGTCGGAAGCCGGGGAAGGCGTAGGCGTCGCGCAGACGCCGCTTGCGTCGAGGTGATCTGGCCATCGCCAAAGCGTGCCAGATTCCGAGCCGCCACCAAACAGCCTCAGCGCAATGGCTGGCGCAGCCTACAGACGAATCACAGAGCCGAAATCACCCACACGTTTCCACGAAGAGCCCTTTTTCTGACGTGTATGGATGCACGAATGTCGTGGGCGCAGGATGCGCAGGAGCGACTGATGCACAGGGACGTGCGAACTTAGCGGGCGCATGGCCGAAAAATGCTCCTGCATTTTCGGCGTTTCCGCCATCAAGGGCGATCAGATGCGCAGGTGCGATTGACGTGCATGGATGCACCAATCTCGCGGGACGCAGGAAGCCGGGAACGACTGACGTGGATGCACCAACGTCGCGAGCACAGGGCCTGTCCCGCACTTGATCCGGGGCCGCCGTGAGCGAGCACCCGTCACACGAAGCCAGCCGGAATGGAATCCTTGACATTCCGCTGACGCGTTCATGTTCAAAAGACTATCTTGCGACGCAGCTCACGATTCGCTTGATGTGAGGGGGGCAGGTGCCGATAATGACCCGCGGCAAGCACCGATGCGCATTCCCCATTCGCGCCACGGGGAATGCCGGTGGAGCAGGGGGGTTACGGGATTCACGAAGGATTGCGAGGCACTGCGCCGTCCCGTTTGCGTTCATAGAAGGTTCTGGCTGGAAGCGGCACATCGGGGCGGAGATGCCCATGCATAGCGTCGGGATGGATGCGTCCTCGGCGTACCACACACACATCTGGGGTTACGAATGAACTCGACGCCTGTAGCAAAACTGCTTAAAACATCACTCGCGCTCGCCGTCGCGGCGGTCTTCAGCGGCAGTGCCATCGCGGCCTCGTCCGCAAGCGCGCTGGTCCCAGTCGCGCACACCGCCACCCTGCAGCGCGGTGACGCCGTCCTCGGTGCGTTGCCGAAGATGCAACCGGTCCATGTCGAAGTGGTGCTGAAGCTGCGCAACCGCGACGTGCTCGATGCCTTCAACGCGAACAACGCGAACAACCAGGCGCACGGCATGGCGGCGCAGCCGATGAGCCGCGACCAGTTCCTCGCCAACCATGCGCCCACGCAG
>DATIEJ010000420.1:0-3689 GCA_035455825.1 Rhodanobacteraceae bacterium
CGTCCGAGCGCAGCAGTTCGAAGCAGCTGACGTGTTCGCCGAACGTGCCCGCGCGGTGGTGGTTCTTGCCGTGCACGTCGTTGGCGATCGCGCCGCCGACCGTGATGTAGCGTGTGCCGGGCACGACCGGCAGGAACCAGCCGCGCGGCACGGCGAAGTCGAGGATTTCGGAAAACAGCACGCCGGCCTCGCAGCGCAGGATGCCGCTGGCCGGGTCGAAACCGATCAGGCGGTTCAGGCCGCGCGTGTGCAGCAGCGTGCCGCCGTCGTTCAGGCAGCTGTCGCCGTAGCTGCGGCCGTTGCCATAGGCCAGCAGCGTACCCGTCGCTTCCGGCAGCGGCGCATCGCGCCAGTGTAAAGGTATAATTTGTTGCTCGGCCCGCGGGTAGCGGCCCCACGAGGCTCCGGGCGCCGGCATCTCAGATTGCTCCGATCACGATGACGATCGCCAGCGCCAGCACCAGGCGGCTGGTCCGGTCGGATACCGCGAACACGACCGGATCGTCGTGCATGTCGCCGCGATGCGCGATCAGCCAGGCGCGGCTGATCCAGTACAGCAGCAGTGGACACAGCAGCCAGAGCACGGCCGGGTGGCGGTACAGAAGTTCGCTGGCGGTGCTGTTGATGTACAGCGCGAGCACGAGCACGGCCAGGTAGCCGCTGGCGCCGCCAAGCGACTGCACCAGCGTCAGGTCGTCGACCGAATAACCGCGCCCGGCGCTGCGGCTGTCGCCATTGCGCAACAGACCGCGCAGCTCGGTGTAGCGCTTGATCATCGCCAGGCTCAGGAACAGGAACATCGAGAAAGCGAGCAGCCAGAACGACACGCCGATGCGCAGGGCCAACGTGCCGGCAATGATGCGGATCGTGTACAGCCCGGCGAGGACGATCGTGTCGAGCATCGCGATGCGCTTGAGCGCGAACGAGTAGGCCAGCGTGAGTGCGTAGTACGCGGCCAGCGCCAGCGCGAACAGCTTGGAGATCGCCAGGGCGAGGGCGAATGCCGCGAGCGTCAACAGCGGCGCGACGACGAGGCCTGCGCCCAGCGAGAGCGTGCCGGCGGCAAACGGCCGCAGGCGCTTGCGCGGATGCTGGCGATCCGCATCGAGGTCGAGCAGATCGTTGAGCAGATAGACACCCGACGCACAAAGGCAAAAAGCGAAAAATGCCAATGTGGAATGCAGCACTGCCGCGGGCGCCAGCATCAGGTGTGCGGTCAGGAGCGGCAGGAATACCAGCAGGTTCTTCAGCCACTGGTGCAGGCGCAGCGCGCGCAGCCAGGCGCGCCAAGGCTTGGCGCTGCGCTCGAAGACGCGCTCGACCTCGCTTACGCGTCCGGCGCGCTCGGCCAGGCCGTGCGGCGCGTTGACCACGATCGCCCGGCGCGCGAGCTTCCACACATGCAAGTCGCGCGCTTCGTTGCCGGCGTAGTCGAAGCCGCGCTCGCCGAAGCGTTCGCCGAGCGTGTCAGCCTTGTTGCGCCCGGACAGATTGCGCACGCCGTCGCTGGCGAGCACTTCATCGAAGCCGCCGACATGCGCCGCCACGGCTTCGGCGAACTTGTGGTCCGACGCCGTGCACAGCACGCGCAGACGGCCGCCAGTCTCGTTGCGCAGCCAGTCGACGACGCGCGGTTCGTAGGGCAGTGTGGCCACGTCGATCGAAGTGCGATGGGCGATTTCACGCTTCAGATGCGCTTTCCCGCGCAGCAACCACCCAGCAAAGTGCAGCAAATACAATGGATTGCGCCGGAGCAGGCCGAGCGCCGACTCGACCAGCAGATCCGAACGGATCAGAGTGCCGTCGAGGTCCACGCACAGCGGAAGATCGCGTTGCAGAGTTGATGGATCCGGGTTTTCGGCGGCGTTCACGGCGGCAAGAATACTAGAAGCGGCCATGGGTACGTTGGGAGACCGTCGTGCCTTATGCGACAAGAGCGGCCGAAGAGTGGGCTTCCGGGATCGGGAGCGCCGCTGTCCACCCTCCGGCCACCGGCTAACCGCTACCTTTCGTTACTGCGAGTCGCGCGGGCCGGGGCGTCGTCAGCTCTGCAGTTCCGTGCGCAGAGCCTCGAACAATTGCAGCGCCTGGGGATTGGCCAACGCGTCGGTATTCTTGACCGGCCGCCCGTGGATCGTTTCACGCACCGCGAGTTCGGTGATCTTGCCCGAGATCGTGCGCGGGATGTCGGCGACCTGGAGCACCTTTGCCGGCACGTGGCGTGGCGTGGTGTTGTCGCGGATCTGCTTGCAGATGCGCGCGCGCAGCGCATCGTCCAGCGTCAGGCCTTCGCGCAGCCGCACGAACAGGATCACGCGCACGTCGCTGTCCCACTCCTGGCCTACCGCAATTGATTCGAGCACTTCCGGCAACTGCTCGACCTGGCGATAGATCTCGGCCGTGCCGATGCGCACGCCGCCCGGATTGAGCACTGCGTCGGAACGGCCATAGATGATGACGCCGTCGCGTTCGGTCAGCAGCGCGTGATCGCCGTGGCACCAGACGTTCGGAACCTTGGAGAAATACGCATTGTGGTATTTCTGTCCATCCGGGTCGTTCCAGAATCCGATCGGCATGCTCGGAAATGGCGCGGTGCAGGCAAGTTCGCCCTTTTCCTCACGCACCGGCTCGCCGGCATCGTTCAGGATTTCGACCTTCAGACCGAGGCCGCGGCACTGCAACTCGCCGCGATACACCGGCAGGACCGGGCAACCGAGTGCGAAGCACGAAATGATGTCGGTGCCGCCGGAGATCGACGACAGCATCACGCGTTGCTTCACGTCGCGGTAGACGTATTCGAAGCTCTCGTCGGAGAGCGGCGATCCGGTCGACAGGATCGTCCGGAGCGTCAGCAGCTTGTGCGACTCGCGCGGCACGATGCCGGCCTTCTCGACCGCGGCAATCCATTTTGCGCTCGTGCCGAACACGTCGATGCCGACTTCGTCGATGAGATTCCACAGCACGTTGCCGTCCGGATGGAACGGCGAGCCGTCGTACAGCACGATTGCCGCGCCGACCGCCAGGCTCGACACGAGCCAGTTCCACATCATCCAGCCGCAGGTCGTGTAGTAGAAGATCGTGTCTTCGCGCTTGAGGTCGGTGTGCAGCACGAGTTCCTTCAGGTGCTGGATCAGCGTGCCGCCGGCGCCGTGGACGATGCACTTCGGCACGCCGGTCGTGCCGGACGAATACATGATGTACAGCGGATGGTCGAACGGCAGCATCTCGAAGCGCAGCGGATGCACGTCGGTGCCGAGGAAGTCCGGCCACGCGATCGCCTTCGCCAGGCCATCGAGCTGCAGCGCATCGCCGCTGTACGGAACCACGACCAGGCGCTCGATGCTCGGGATCTGCTCGAGCACCGAGCGGATCTTCGCGAGGCAGTCGAACTTCTTGCCGCCGTAGCCGTAGGCGGCGGCCGTGAACAGCACCTTCGGCGCGATCTGGCCGAAGCGGTCGACGACGCCGTTGATGCCGAAGTCCGGCGAGCACGACGACCAGACCGCGCCGATCGACGTCGTCGCGAGCATTGCGATGACGGTCTCGGGAATGTTCGGCATGAATCCGGCCACGCGGTCGCCCAGGCCCACGCCCGCCGCGCGCAGGGCGTGCGCGAGCTTGCCGACCTCATCATGCAGGTCGGCGTAGGTGAATTCGCGCTTGTGGCCCCATTCGTTGCGCGCGATCAG
>DATIEJ010000421.1:0-8208 GCA_035455825.1 Rhodanobacteraceae bacterium
GGCGCGACGGCACTTGATGATGAGCGTGTCGACGATTGCATCCTCGAACGCGCGCGCGACGTCGGCCTTCGCCGCCGGATCGCCGGCATGCTTCTGGTAGGCAAGCAACACCTGGGTCTTCAGGCCGCTGAAACTGAAGTCCAGTCCGGGACGATCGGTCATCGGCCGCGAGAACCTGAACCGGCCCGGCGTACCGGATTCGGCCAGTTTTGCCAGCGCCGGTCCGCCCGGGTAGCCCAGGTCCATCAGTTTGGCGGTCTTGTCGAACGCCTCGCCGGCGGCGTCGTCGAGCGTGTCGCCGAGCAGCCGGTAACGTCCGATCGCGGCGACCTCGACCAGCATCGAATGCCCGCCCGAGACCAGCAGCGCGACAAACGGCGGCTGCGGCGGATCGGGTTCGAGCAGTGGCGCGAGCAGGTGGCCTTCCATATGGTGCACGCCGATCGCCGGCACATCGAGCGCCCAGGCCAGCGCGCGCGCGCACGAGGCGCCTACGAGCAAGGCGCCGACGAGTCCGGGACCGGCCGTGTAGGCCACGCCGCCGAGGTCGCGCGTGGTCATGCCGCCCTGGGCCAGGGTGGACCGGATCAGCGGCAGCAGCTTGCGGACGTGGTCGCGCGAGGCCAGTTCAGGCACCACCCCGCCGTACTCGGCGTGCATGTCGATCTGGCTGTAAAGGGCGTGCGCCAGCAGCCCCCGGTCGACGGAAAACACGGCCACGCCGGTTTCGTCGCAGGAGGTTTCTATGCCCAGGACCGGCCCGGGCTTTGCAATCGACTGGTTTTGCACGGTAAAATACGCGGCTCGCCCAAGGGATATGGGTATCAGTTCGGTTGCGAACAACGTACGGGCGAAATCCAGGCCCTCCAGCCCCTCGGGTCACGGGGCATCAAAGCCTTGCCCAGCAGGGGTTTGACGGGGTTTGGAGATGCCTTGGCAGAACGGAATCTCGCTGTCCGGAATGTTCGAACCTTTAACAGTTTACCAGTGGAGCACCAATGCCCAACGTCAAAGTTCGCGAGAACGAGCCTTTCGAGTTCGCTCTGCGCCGCTTCAAACGCACTTGCGAGAAGGCCGGAATCCTGGCCGAAACGCGCAAGCGCGAGTTCTATGAGAAGCCGACGCAGGAACGCAAGCGCAAGGCCGCCGCAGCGGTGAAGCGCCATCTGCGCCGCGTCTCGCGCGATGTGACCAAGCGCCAGCGGTTGTACTGATCCGCGCGCCGGTCGGCGCAAGCTGACCGTCTGTTTTCAAATTCTTCGGCCGGCGTGGCGCAAGCAACGCTGGCCGTTTGTGTTTTCTGGAGGGCCTAGGGCTGAGGGCTGATAAATCGAGAGCACGGCGCTCCAGATCTTCAGCCCTCAGCCCTCAGCCCTCAGCCCTCAGCCCCGCATACTCTGGAGTCACCATGTCCCTCAAAGCCCGACTCACCGACGACATGAAGACCGCGATGAAGAGCGGCGACAAGGAGCGTCTCGGCGTGATCCGGCTGATCAACGCCGCGATCAAGCAGCGCGAGGTCGACGAACGCATCCAGCTCGACGACACGCAGGTGTTGAGCGTGCTCGAAAAAATGCTCAAGCAGCGCCGCGACTCCGTATCGCAGTTCCAGGCCGCGGGCCGCACCGACCTGGCCGACAAGGAAACGTTCGAGATCGGCGTGGTCCAGTCGTACATGCCGGCGCAGTTGAGCGCCGCCGAAGTCGACGCAATCATCGCCGCGACGATCACCGAGGCCGGCGCGACCGGTCCGAAGGACATGGGCAAGGTCATGGGCCTGGTCCGGCCGAAGGTCGCCGGCAAGACCGACATGGGCAAGCTGTCGGAGATCATCAAGACAAAGCTCGCAGCGCTCGGACATTGACGCTTTTTCCCCTCTCCCTCCGGGAGAGGGGTAGGGGTGAGGGTCGGGGTTCGGAGCGACCTTGATCCGTATGAACCCTCAACCGGCGCTTCGCGCCACCTTCTCCCGGCGGGAGAAGGGAAAAGCAAGTCCGACACATCGCGTATCCGAATCGCCGGCCGCGCGTGGCATCCTAGACAATCATGGCCGGCCGCATCCCCGAGCAATTCATCGACGAGCTTCTCGCTCGCGTCGACATCGTCGAGGTGATCGAGCAGCGCGTGCCGCTGCGCAAGGCCGGGCGCGACTGGAGCGCGCGCTGCCCGTTCCACGACGAGCGTTCGCCGTCGTTCACGGTCAGTCCGGCCAAGCAGTTCTACCACTGCTTCGGCTGCGGCGCGCACGGCAGCGCGATCACGTTCCTGATGAACTACGACCGGCTCGAATTCGTCGATGCGGTCGAGGAGCTTGCCGCGCGCACCGGCCTGAAGGTGCCGTTCGAGGGCGGCGCGAAGCGCGCGCCGCAGGAAGATTCGACCGACCTGTACGCGCTGCTCGACGCGGCGGCGAAGTTCTACCAGCGCCAGCTTGGCACGAGCGACAAGGCGCGCGCGTATTTCGAGTCGCGTGGCCTCGACGCGCAAACGATCGAACGGTTCGGCCTGGGCTTCGCGCCGGATCAGTGGGACGCGCTGAAAAACGCGCTCGGCACGAATCCGCAACGCATCGCGCTGCTGGAAAAGTCCGGCATGCTGACCAGCGGCGAACGCGGCACGAAGTACGACCGCTTCCGCGACCGCGTGATGTTTCCGATCCAGGACCGGCGCGGGCGCGTGATCGCGTTCGGCGGAAGAGTTCTCGGGGATGAAACACCCAAATATCTCAATTCCCCCGAGACGCCGCTGTTCCACAAGGGCCAGCAGCTGTTCGCGCTCTGGCAGGTGCGCCAGGCACACAGCAAGATTCCGCGCCTGATCGTCGTCGAAGGCTACATGGACGTCATCGCGCTGTTCCAGCACGGCGTGACCCAGGCCGTCGCGACGCTCGGCACGGCGACGACGCGCGACCACGCCGAGCTGCTGTTCCGCAATTGCGCCGATGTATACTTTTGCTTCGACGGCGATCGCGCCGGCCGCCAGGCCGCGTGGCGTGCGGTCGAATCGGTGTTGCCGCGCATGCGCGACGGCCGCCAGGCGTTCTTCCTGTTCCTGCCGGACGGCGAGGATCCCGATTCGCTGGTGCGCCAGGAAGGCCAGGCCGGATTCGAGGAACGCCTCAAGGCGGCGACGTCGCTCGGCGAATTTTTCTTCGCCGAACTCGGCAAGGACGTCAACCTGGCGACGCTCGACGGCAAGGCACGCCTGGCCGAACGCGCGCGGCCGCTGCTGACGCAGATTCCCGACGGCGCGTTCCGCGACCTGATGCTCGGCGAGCTCGACAAGCTGGCCAATGTCCGCCTGCGCCTGGAAGCCGCGGTCGCCGACGGCAAGCCGCGGCGGCCGGTCAAGCCGCAGGAGCGCACGCTCGTGCGCACCGCCGTCGCGCTGTTGCTGCAAAACCCCGGCTTCGCCGCTGCGATCGAGCCGCCGTACCTGTTCTCGACGCTGCGCCAGCCGGGAATTCCCCTGCTCGGGGAGTTGATCGCGCTGTGCCGCGAGCGCCGCGAAATTTCCACCGCCGGCATGCTCGAACATTTCGCCGAACGCGACGAAGCGCGCGCGCTGCAGAAACTCGCCGTCATGGAGTTTTCGTTCGGGGAAGACGAGTCCCGCAAGGAATTCCTCGACGCGCTCGCGCAGCTGGATCGGCAGACGCTGCAGCAACGCATCGACGATTTGCTGGCCAAGAGCAGCCAGCAGCCCGGGCTCGACGCCGGCGAGAAAGATGAGTTGCGCCGCCTGTTGTCGGGACGCAACCAGGCGCCCCCCGAGCCGCCGTAGCGCTGCAATTGGCAGATTGTTGCATTTGCGCAATGTGCTACAAGTTCGGAATGTCACAGTTCCGATGCGTGTGTCATTAACGGATCATTAACAGGGACCGCCGTGGCGCACCCGCAACAGTAAGCCGGACACGGCAACCGTCTTCCCTGGTTCATCTCGGCCTCGGCGCGACAGCGCCCGATCGCGCCAACACCTTGTTTGGAAATTCTTTCCTCGGCGATTCGCCGATCCGGCGGCAGGCGCGCGCTGCCCGCGCGATTTCTCGCTGCGCTGCCGCATCCGGCGCTTGGTACAGGTCTTGCGTTTCAGCCCGCTGCTCGGCCGGATGCGTTGCTCATCCGGCGGCTGGAAAGTCCCGCGATGCGGTACGGCGTGCCTGTCACTTAGCGTTGGAGTCCGCCCCGAATAACGCGCCGCTTCTGCACCGGAGCCTTCCACCCGAGCGAACACGGGTTGCCCATGGCTTTTCGATCCTGCGTTTCGAATCGCAGGATCGCAAGGCGATGGAGCGGCCCGAAAACTCATCAAAACCATCACAGAGTGGAGGGAGTATGAAAACGCGTACCAGACTCGTCACCGCAATCGGCGCGGCACTGTGGCTGATTCCCGCAGCGCAAGCGCTGGCCGGCATCGATTTCACCGCCGGCGACTGGAAAGTCGATATCTCGGGCAATGTCAATGCGTTCTATGTCGGTGCCGGTTGCGACGACGGACCCCCATCATCGACTCTCGTGACCGGTGGACTCGCCTGCACCGGCAGCGACAGCGCGGCCATCCGCAACGGCCTGCTTCCCGCCGCGCTGGTGTTCAGCGCAACCTCCCGCCAGGGCGATCTCGATGTCGGCGTGACGATCGGCCTGTATCCGGGCATCAACAGTTCGGCAGCGGCCGGCGTCAACGGAGCCGGACTGCCGGCAGCGTTGCAGACACCCGGCATCGATGCACGCCAGGCGTTCTTCACGTTCGGCGACGCGAGCTGGGGTACGGTGAAGATGGGCCGCGATATCGGCATCTACGCCAAGGATGCGATCCTCGACGACATGACCCTGCTTGGCGTCGGCTCGGTCGGCAACAACTCCGCCCCCGGAAACACGAGCCTCGGCCGTATCGGCATCGGCTACATCTACACCGACTGGATACCGCAGATCACGTACTCGACGCCGAATTTCGGCGGTTTCAACTTCTCGGCGGGCATCTTCCAGCCGCTCAATGCAGTCGGTTATGCCAGCTACACCAAGCACGACTCGCCGCAGTTCCAGGCCGGCGCGAGCTTCGCCTGGGGTGAAGCCAAGAACGACGAGCTGACCGGCAAGGTCTGGGTCGATGTCGTGAGCCAGAAAGCCCAGGCTTCGGCGGCCGATCAGGCTGCCAATGGCGTTGGAGCCGATACCAGCTTCACCGGCAATTCCTGGGATTTCGGTGCCAAGCTCGGCATCGCTGGCTTCGAAGGCGTGCTGTACGGTTATACCGGCAGCGGCATCGGCACGACCGGCCTGCTGATCCTGCCCACGTCCGCATCGGGCGAGAAGCGCGACTCGCAAGGCGGCTATGCGCAGCTGACCTACAAGTTCGACAAGGTAAAGTTCGGCGCCAGTTATGGTGAGTCGAAACTGGACCTGGCCAACGACGAGAAACTCGTGATCAACCCGCTCAACAACAAGTACGCCAGCAATCTGGTCAAGCAGAACAAGTCCGGTGTTTTCGGCGTCTACTACAACCTGACCAAGAGCATCACGCTGGTCGGTGAGTACGTCGATACCAAATCGAAGGCATGGGATGGCAATTCCGCCGACGAACAGACCTACGTGCTGGGCGGCATCATCTTCTTTTGACGTGGTACGCGTGTACGGCACCTAAGTGGCCGACTTCGGCGGCGCATTCCAATCGCGCCGCCGTTTTTCGCAGGCAGTCGCAACGCGGAAGAGTCGTGGCCGATCGCCTTCAGCGATCGGGACGATCGCGCTCGATCAGCAACAGGGCGCCAATCGTCAGCGCGCAGGCCAGCGCGAGATAGTAGCCGACATACTGCAGGCCGTATTTCCCGGCCAGCCAGGTCGCGATGTACGGCGCCAGCGACGCGCCGACGATACCGGCGAGATTGAACGCGACCGACGCGCCGGTGTAGCGCACCGCGGTTGGAAACAGTTCGGCCAGCGCCGTGCCGAGCGGACCGTAGGTAAGTCCCATCAGGAACATGCCGATCCCGAGGAACACGAACGAGCCGCCGCCGGACTGCGAGGCGAACAGCGGTGCGAACATCAAGCCGAACGCGAAGATCAGGGCGCTGGCCGCGAGCAGCATCGTGCGCCGTCCGCGGCGGTCGGCGAACAACGCCGACAGCGGGATGCCGATCGCAAACAGCACCACGCTGATCATCTGCAGTTCGAGAAAATCCTTGCGCGCATAACCCAGCGCGGTTGTCGCCCAACTCAGCGCGAACACGGTCATAAGATAGAACAGCACGAACGTCGACAGCGAGGCGAACATGCCCAGAACGAGCTCGCGCCGGTGTCGCGCGAGCACCATCAATATCGGCACGCGCACGCGTTCGTTGTGCTGCAGCGTGCGCAGGAATGCCGGCGTCTCGCTCAGCTTCAGGCGCACGTAAAGCCCGACACCGACGAGCGCCGCGCTGGCCAGGAACGGGATGCGCCAGCCGAACGCGAAGAATTGCGCATCGCTCAAGCCGCTGCTGAGCCACAGGAAGACGCCGGTCGAACAGAAGAATCCGAGCGGCGCGCCGAGCTGCGGAAACATGCCGTACCAGGCGCGCTTGCCGGGCGGCGCGTTTTCCGTAGCGAGCAGCACGGCACCGCCCCACTCGCCGCCGAGACCGATGCCCTGGCCGATGCGGCACAGCATCAGCAGCAGCGGCGACGCGATGCCGATCGACGCATAGGTCGGCAGCAGGCCGATCGCGACGGTCGAGAAGCCCATCGTCAGCAGCGCCGCGACCAGCGTCGTCTTGCGCCCGATGCGGTCGCCGAAGTGGCCGAACAGCGCCGAGCCGACCGGCCGCGCGAAGAATGCCAGCGCGAACGTCGCCAGCGACTGCAGCAACGCCGATGCCGGATCGCCGGCCGGGAAGAACAGTTTCGGAAACACCAGCACCGATGCCGTGGCATAGATGTAGAAATCGAAGAACTCGATCGTCGTGCCGATCAGGCTGGCGAACAGGATGCGAACCGGCGAGTTGCCCGCGGTGGCCGCGGCGGCGCGCGCCGGATTGATTTCGACGGTGCCGGTCATGCGCAAGTCCCCTGTCTGTCCTGCCCGGATTATGGCGATGCCCGCAGGTTCGCGCCATCCGCGGTTTGCATGCGCACGCACCGATCGCCGATCATGGCGCCATGCACTTGCGCACGATCACCGCCACCCGCTACGTCACGCCGCTGCGCGAGGGAGGCTCGTTGCCGGCGATCATCGAAGCCGACGACCAGGGCCTGTACGTGCTCAAGTTCCGCGGTGCCGGCCAGGGGCCGCGCGCGCTTGTCGCCGAACTGGTCGCCGGAGAAATCGCGCGCGCGCTGGGCCTGGCCGTGCCGGAGATCGTGCTCGTCGAGCTCGACGGCGACATTGCCCGCACCGAACCCGACCCGGAGATCCAGCATCTGATCCGCGCCAGCGCGGGCCTGAATCTCGCCCTGGATTACCTGCCCGGCTCGCTGACCTTCGACCCGCTGGTCGACAAGCCCGATGCCGACCTCGCTTCGCGCATCGTCTGGTTCGATGCGTATGTCAGCAACGTCGACCGCACCGCGCGCAATACCAACATGCTGATCTGGCATCGCCGGCTGCACCTGATCGACCACGGCGCAGCGCTGTATTTCCATCACCACTGGGACGGTTACCTCGAACGCAGCGTCGATCCGTTCAGCCGGACCAGGGACCACGTGCTGCTGCCGTTCGCGGCAAAGCTGGCCGAGGTCGACGCGCTGATGGCGGACAGACTCGATCCGCGCATCCTCGCCGACATCGTCGACGCGATACCGGCCAGCTGGCTCGACGGCAGTGCGCCGTTCGACGCAACGGCGCAGCGCGCGGCGTATCTTGCTTACCTGACGCGGAGGCTGCAGGCGCCGCGTGCCTACGCGGAGGAGGCGCTTCGTGCACGCAACGTATGACTACGCCGTGATTCGCGTCGTGCCGCGCGTCGACCGCGCGGAATTCGTCAACGCCGGCATCATCGTCGCGTGCCAGGACAGCGGCACGCTCGAGGCGCGCATCGAACTCGACGAGGCGCGGCTCGTTGCGATCGATCCGCAGGTGGACCTGGCGACGGTGCGTGCGCATCTGGCGGCGATACCGGCGATCTGCGCCGGCGGCGCGGGCGCCGGGCCGCTCGGCGCGCTGTCGCGGCGCGAACGCTTCGACTGGCTGACCGCACCGCGCAGCGCGCTGATCCAGACCTCGCCGGTGCACACC
>DATIEJ010000422.1:0-3802 GCA_035455825.1 Rhodanobacteraceae bacterium
GATGTTCTACCCGCACGCGAGGCTGGCGCTGATGTTCGTCCCGATTCCGGTGCCGGCGCCGATTTTCGTTGCCGGCTACATGATCCTCGAATTGATCCTCGGCGTGACCGGCACGCAGGCCGGCGTTGCGCACTTTGCCCATCTCGGCGGCGCCATCGTCGGTTTCGTGCTGATCCGCTCCTGGCGAGCGTCGCGGCCGCCGTACGCCTGAAACGCATGCCAGGCGATACGCCGTAGACTTCGCATTATCCGATCTTTCTTAACGCGGATTGCCACAGATCAACACGGATTTTCGCGGATAAGAGCAGATCAAGTTGGAAGGAACGTCAGCCGCGACCAAAAGGGACGACCCAACTCTGAAATTGCTCTATCCGCGTTCATCCGTGTCGATCCGCGCACATCCGTGTTGGAAAATGAGCGTCTGTTCTTTTTTCTGCCGTTCGGGGTTTTCGTGGTTCAACCTTTTGCGCTGAATCACTGGCGAACGATTGCGCCGCCCTTCATGACGAACGACACGCGCTGCAGGACGCTGATATCCGCGAGTGGATCGCCCGGCACCGCGACGATATCGGCGTAATAACCCGCGGCCAGTCGGCCGATGTCCTTGTCCCAGCCGAGCAGCGTCGCGCCGTTCAGCGTGCCGGCCTGGATAGCAGCCAGCGGCGTCATGCCGTTCTGCACGAGCAGCACGAATTCGCGCGCCTGGGTGCCGTGCGGGAATGGCCCGACGTCCGAGCCGAGCGCGATCGGCACCTTCGCCGCGAGTTGCCGCTTGAACTGTTCGATATGGTAGGCCTGGATCGCGCGGTAGCGCGCGCCCGCTTCTGGTGCGGCCGCGTGTTCGGCGAAATATTCGAGCACGGCAAACGTCGGCACCGCGAAGACATTGCGCTCGCGCATCAGCTTCATCGTTGCGTCGCTGAGCTGGTAGGCATGATCGATCGAGGCAACGCCGGCGCGCGCCGCGATTCCGGTGCCAGGCTCGCCGGTCGCATGCACTGCAACCTTTCGCCCGAGTCGCGCGGTTTCGCGCACGGCAGCGCGGAGTTCGTCTTCGCTGTACTGGTACGGCGTCGAGAATTCGCCATTGGCAATGCTGTCTCTGCCGGTTTCGTAGATCTTGGCGAAATCGGCGCCGAGCTTGGCCTGCGCGCGAATTACCGTAACGAGTTCGTCGGCGTTGTTGGCGTAAGTTGCGTTCGGCTGGGCGTGTTCGTCCGGGTTGTACGAATTCGCGTCCTCGTGACCGCCGAGAATGTCGATGGCATTGCCGCTGATGCGCAGGCGCGGACCCGGGATCGCGCCGCGGTTGATCGCGTCGCGCACGGCAGTGTCGGCCGAGCCGGCGCCTTCGGTTCCCATGTCGCGCTCGGCGGTGAAGCCGGCCAGCAGGTCGTCGCGCGCAGCGAGCGTCGCGCGGATCGTGCGTTCGGGCACGGACTCGTTGAAGGTCTGCTCGGCTTCGCCGCCGGGATGCAGGAACAGGTGCACGTGCGTATCGATCAGTCCGGGCAGCAACGTCGTGTCGCCGAGATCGATGACGCGCGCGCCGGCAGGATGATCGACTTTCGAGCCGGCCGCCAAAATGCGCTCGCCGCGAACGAGCACTTCGCCCGGCGTCAGCAGCTTTCCGGAATCGACGTCGAGCAGACGCGCCGCATGCAATACGAGCGGGACTGCAGGCGCCTGCGTCTGCGCAAGCAGCTGTGCAGGCAGGAACGCCAGAGTGGCAAGCGCGGCAATGCTGATCTCTTTGAGCAAGCGGCCAAATGGGTAGCGGGTCATTGACGGTCCGTCACGTGGGCGATTTGCCGCAGTATCTCGCGCCCGACGGATTCAAGGAAAGTCGTCAGCCCCGTCCTCGACAGCGGAGCTGGCGAGCAGGCGCCATGTTGCTCTGCTTGAAGAATGTCGAAGGCGCGCTTGTTGGGTCAACGCAGCGACAGGAAATCCGCACTGCAGACGAAACGCACGGCGTCCAGGCGCAGCAGCGCGCGCGGCAGCGATTCGCGCAACCCTTCGAGCTCGGCGGCGATGGCTTCGATTTCTGCAGCGCCGACGGCGGGATTGACCTTCGCCAGCGCTGTCAGGCGTTCGTGTTCGGCGCCAAGATCGCGCTGCGCGGCGTCGATCGCGCGGGCGATTTCGGCATCGGCGCGCGCGCGCGCGATTTCCTCGCAGCCCTTGAGCATCGGCGGCACGATCTTGGCGAAAAACTTGCGATAGCGCGGTGCGTCGGCCGGTCGCAACACGGCGCGCTGCACGACTGCCGGGCTCACGACGTAGTCCGCGCGTTCGCGCAAGCGCGAATCGACCGCAACGCGCAGCGGCAGTGGCGGCAGGAAACGGTCGGCCGCCAGCGTCGCCGGCGCATTCGCGTCGAGCACGAACAGCGTCTCGAGCAGCACGCTGCGGGGCGGCAGGCCATCGTCGACGAGGAAGGCCGCGTTGCCAAGCTCTCCGTCGACCAGCAGTTCGAGCGCGCCGGTCACCATCGGATGATCGGCGCCGAGGAACGGCAGATCCTCGCGCGTCAGCGCGACGGCGCGGTCGAACGTCACCATCTGCTTGCCGTCGCGAAGGCCGGGAAAACCGTCGGTGCTGATGTACTCGGGATCGAGCAGATGGGTGCGCGCGCCCTGGTCCTCGCTTTCGACGCCGAACTGCTCGAAAAGGCGCAGGACGAATTCGTCGGCAGCGTGGTCGGCGTCGACTGCGGCGAGCGCGCGATAGAGCAGCTGCAGGCGCGCTTCGCGCTGGTTCGCAAGCTCGAGCAGGCGGTCGCGCCCGTCGTGGATCAGCGCCGACAACTGGGCGTGCGTGGCCTGGGTCTCGGCCACGAGCGAATCGATCTCGGCGTCGGATTCGTCGGCGCCGCGCGCATGCTCCACGGCCGTGCGCTGCAGGCGTTCGCCAAAGCGTCGGTACAGCTCCCGGCCATCGGCCGGACTGCTGCGAAACGCATCGAGGCCGGCGTCGTACCAGCGCACGAGCGCCTGCTGCGCACTGCCCGGAAACACGGCAACGTGGATGTCGATGTCGCTGGCCTGGCCGATGCGGTCGAGCCGGCCGATGCGCTGCTCGAGCAGGTCCGGATCGAGCGGCAGGTCCCACAGGATCAAATTGTGCGCAAACTGGAAATTGCGGCCTTCCGAGCCGATTTCGGCGCACAGCAGCAAACGCGCGCCTTCGGCCTCGGCGAAGAACGCGGCGTTGCGGTCGCGCTGGACGATCGTCATCGCTTCATGGAAGCGCGCCAGCTTGACGCCGCTGCGTGTGCGCAACGCTTCTTCGAGCGCCAGCACCTTGGCCTGGCTGCGGCAGATCAGCAGGAATTTTTCGTCCGCGTTGCGTTCGACCAGGCCGATAAGCCAGGCAAGGCGCGGGTCGTCGGCGTAATCGGTCGCGTGCGGAGCCGGCGGCTGCTGCGCGTCCGAGAGGAACTCGGCAAGCAGGCGCTGGCGGAAATCGTCGTCGATCGCGGCCGCGTCGAGCTCGGTCAGATGCAGGATGCGCTGCGGAAACCCGCCGACCGTGGCACGGCGGCTGCGGAACATCACGCGTCCGGTGCCGTGGCGGTCGATCAGGGCATCGATCACATTTCCGGCGGCCTGGGGATTGCCGAGCGCCGCGATCAGCGCCGGATCGTCGTGCAGGATCGGACCGAGCTGCGCCAGCTCGGGGCCGGCCAGCGGCTGCGCATTTTGCAACTTGTCCACAATGCGCGAAAGTTCGACGTAGCCCTCGGCCTCCTGCTGGTAGCGCTCCAGGTCGCCATAGCGCGCGGGGTCGAGCAGGCGCA
>DATIEJ010000423.1:0-3857 GCA_035455825.1 Rhodanobacteraceae bacterium
AGGGTCAACGGCGCCTGCTGGGCAAACGCCGAAGTAAAAACAACCAGGCCGGCAGCGCCGGCGAGCAGACGGGACATAAAAGGAGCTCCAGCAACGAAAAACAAGTCGCGCAGCATAGCTGGGACGCGGGGGTTCCGGGAGCAGCCGAAAGTCATTGGAGAGCAGGGGCGAGGGACGAGGGGCCAGGATAGGAGGAGCGAGGGCGAGGGGCGAGGATAAGAGATAAGTGACCGCGCGCCTCGCGCCTGGCATCGCATGGCCCGCTCGTCCTTTTCACCTCTCCCCTTGTGGGAGAGGTCGCCCCACCTGCATGCGCCGCTGGCGCGTCGACAAATGCGAAACACCACGTAGCGCATGCAGGTGGGGCGGGAGAGGGGAAGGCGCCGCAGGCGCCTGCTACGCAGGCGCTCACCCTCTCCCCAACCCCTCCCCCATCAAGGGGGAGGGGCTAACGAGCAGTGGCTTTTGCGCGACCATTTGCAATCGAAACCGAAACACCCACGCCAACCCCTATTCCCTGCTCCCCAAATGCGGCACCATCACGGCACCAACGAGAAACCGCGCAACCAATGCCGCTGCAAGCCATCGAACTCGAAACCGGACCGAATCCACGCCACGCCGTGATCTGGCTGCATGGCCTGGGCGCCGATGGCCATGACTTCGAGCCGATCGTGCCGCAACTCGTCGATCGCTCCTGGCCGGCGCTGCGCTTCGTCTTTCCGCATGCGCCGGTGCGGCCGATCACGATCAACGGCGGCATGGCGATGCGCGCCTGGTACGACATCTCCGGCATGGAGATCGCGCAGCGCCAGGACGAAGCCGGCATTCGTGTCTCGATCGGCCAGCTCGGCGAGTTGATCGAGCGCGAGGTCGCGCGCGGCGTCGCCTCTTCGAACATCCTGCTCGCCGGTTTCTCGCAGGGCGGCGCGATCGTGCTCGCCGGCGGCGTGCGGTACGCGTCGCGGCTCGGCGGCATCGCCGCGCTGTCGACGTATCTGCCGATGGCCGAAAAGACCGACGCCGAGGCCAGCGCCGCCAATCGCGGCTTGCCGATCTTCCAGGCCCACGGCATGCTCGATCCGACGATTCCGCACGCGCTCGGTTCGATGAGCCGCGACTACCTGCTGCAGCGCGACTATGACGTCGAATGGCACGCCTACCAGATGGCGCACCAGGTCTGCATGGAAGAGATCACCGACCTGCGCAAGTGGATCGGCGCGCGCCTCGCAGGCTGAACACAGAGACCCCCCAAAAAATTTCGCAGGCGACACAAGCCCTCCCCTTCAAGGGGAGGGTTGGGTGGGGATGGTCTCACCATTTGAGCAACAAGCTTCGCGATCGGGCGGTCGCAGCACGATCTACACCTCGTTGCTTGAAAGGGGAGAGAAGGCGTGCCAACAAGAAAATGTCGTCATTGCCGCTTCCGCGGGAATGACGACATGCTTGGCGAGGCGCCGCGTCTTCGCAAGTCGCTCGCCCCCTCGCCCCTCGCCCCTCACTTCCTGTAGCATCGACCAGCGTGAACCGCACGGATCGCCCAGCGCCTGTCTCCAAACTGCCTGACGCGCCGCCGTGGCTGCCGGACTTCTGCAGCCTGCGGGTGATCTTCGCCGTGATGGTCGTGACCGAGCTGCTCGTGCTCGTCATCATCATTGCGCCAACCGACGAATCGTTGCCGCTGCTGCCGAGACTGGCGACCGCGAGCGCGTTCGTGCAATGGCTCGCGCTGATCTGTGTCGTCTGCCTGTGCCAGCTGCGGCCACGGCTGCAGAGCATGCGGCCGGTACTCGCCATCCTTGCAGCGTATTCGCTGATGCTGTTGGCCGTGCTGCTGGGCAGTGCGCTCGTGTTCGCGCTCGATCACCAGTTCAATCTCGGGCTGACCCTGCCTGCGCAGTTGCAGGCACGCTTCCTCTGGCGCAACGCGCTGCTCGCGGCAATCGTCGGCGCGGCGCTGCTGCGCTACTTCTATGTCCTCGAACAGTGGCGCGCGCGCGTGCGCGCCGAGGCCAAGGCGCGCTTCGAGGCGTTGCAGGCGCGCATCCGCCCGCACTTCCTGTTCAACAGCATGAACACGATCATCAGCCTGATCCGAACGCGGCCGGCCGAAGCCGAGCGCGCGGTAGAGGATTTGTCCGACCTGTTCCGCGCCGCGCTCGGCGCCGACAGCGCCCCGAGCACGCTCGGCGCCGAACTCGATCTGGTGCGCCACTACCTGGATATCGAACAGCTGCGCCTCGGCGAGCGCCTGCGCGCCGAACTCGACGTCGACGCGCTGCCGATGCATCTGCCGGTGCCGGCGCTGCTGCTGCAGCCGTTGATCGAGAACGCGATTTATCACGGCATCGAACAGATGCCGGAGGGCGGCACGGTCCTCATCCGCGGCACCCACGCCGACGGCATGGTCTGCATCGACATCCACAATCCGCGGCCGCCGCCCGGCGCGCGGCGCGGCGGCGGCAGCGGCGTCGCGCTGGCGAACACGCGCTCGCGGATCGAGTACCATTTCGAGCGCGGCGGCGGCCTCGACACCGATGCCGGCGCCGACTATTTCACCTGCAGCGTGCGCCTGCCATGTCCCGGGGCGACGGCAAAGCCGAAACCGGCAGGGTTGCCACGAGGTCAGGTCGAGGAGGCGGAACCGGCGCATGAAAGCTCTGATCGTTGACGACGAATTGCCCGCGCGCGACCGCCTGGCCGCCTTGTTGCGGGAATGTGGAAATGTGGAAATCGTCGGCGATGCCGCGAACGGCCGCGACGCCGTCGAAGCGGTCGCGCGCCTGAGTCCGGACCTGGTCCTGCTCGACATCCGCATGCCGCTGATGGACGGCATCGAGGCCGCGCGCCACATCGCCGGTTTCGAAAATGCGCCCGCGGTGATCTTCTGCACGGCATTCGACGGTCACGCACTGGCCGCGTTCGACGCCAACGCGGTCGACTATCTGGTCAAGCCGATTCGTCTCGAACGTCTCAAGGCGGCGATCGCGCGCGCGCAGCGTTTCACCGGCGCGGCCCTGGAGCGCGCCGAAAGTGCCGGCGGCGGCCCGCGCAAGCGCAGCCACCTGTGCGCGCGCGTGCGCGGCAACCTGCAACTCGTGCCGATCGGCGAGATCCAGTACCTGATGGCCGAGGACAAGTACGTCGTCGTGCATCACGCCAAGGGCGCGGTGCTGATCGAAGAGGCGCTCAAGGCGCTGGAAACGGAATTCGAGGAAAACTTCGTGCGCATCCACCGCAACTGCCTGGTCTCGCGCGACCGCCTGACCGGCCTGACGCGCAGCGCCGACGGCCGCATCTTCGCCAAGCTCGACGGCGTCGCCGAACCGCTCGAAGTCAGCCGCCGCAACCTGCCGGGATTGCGCAAACTGGTGCGTAACCTGTAAGAGTTCGGCGGCAGCGCCGACTGCTCTGAAGCCCTCCCCTTCAAGGGGAGGGTTGGGTGGGGATGGTGTTCCAGGAATTGGATCGGCTGCAGCAACCGCACTCGGTACGGTTGCTGTCACGTACCATCCGCGCTTGCATTTCAGTATTTTTCCTCCAGCTGAATTCAAGCGAAATGTCGATCCGCGTGCACCGTGAGCGCAGGTCCAACGATCCAATCAGGATGGGTTCGAAGTCGAATGGTCGCTGGAACACTTCGACTTCGCTCGCTGCGCGAGCGGAGTTTATCCTGAGCCTGTCGAAGGCCCCAGTGCGAACCGATCGTGTCGTTCGTACCGGGCCTGCGAAGGAGTGCTAGGCTGTTCGCTGTTTCAGTTACCCGACACCAAAAAACTTCCACGACATGTCCCAGTCGCGCTCCCCAGCCCTCAGCCCTCAGCCCTCAGCCCTCGGTGGCAGCGCCGCCGCCGACTCGG
>DATIEJ010000424.1:0-2992 GCA_035455825.1 Rhodanobacteraceae bacterium
TTCGTGTTGTTGTCGATGACGAGGACTTCGAAGTTCTCGTAGTCGAGCGCGGCGAGCGAGTCGAGCGTCAGGATCACCATCTCCGGCGGCTCGTTGCAGCAGGCCAGGTGTATCGACACGAACGGCTGCGGATCGCCCGGCTGCGGCGTCAGCAAGCCGAATTCGCGCTGCCAGCGCGGCCGCCACATCACTTCGGTGAACTCGAAGCCGTTGATCAGCAGGATGAAGATGATCGCCAGCTGGGCCGGGAACAGCACGATCAGCATCGCCCAGTCCCACGGGCTGAGGTAGTACGCATACGGCAACGTCGACGACCATACGAGCACCGATGCCGACAGCTGGATCAGAACGCAGAAGAACAACAGGCCCACCCAGCGAAAGCGGATGAAGTGGCGCGCGAACCAGAACATCGGCAACAGCGCGAGCAGCGACGCGACGATGGCCTTCCACGGCCAGGCCGGATCCTCGGTAACGCTGCCGGTGAATGGAAACTTTTCCTGCCGATCGGCGTTGAACACGCCCCAGTACGAACCCGCGCGGCCCTCGAACGGCTCCTTCCACGGCTGATCGAACGCCTCGACGATGAAGTAGCTGATGTTGCGCGCCGCCGCGACCTGCACCCACTGGCGCAGGAACTGCGATTCGTCTTCGATCGATGGCGTGGCAAGCTCCTTGCGATCGCCGGCCGACGGCCAGCCGATTTCGCCGATCACGATGCGCCGGCCCGGGAACAGCGTCTGCAGCTTGTCGTAGCGCGCGAGCACGCCGAGGCCGATCGCGTCCTTGCGCGGAAATTTCTCCCAGTACGGCAACAGGTGCGTCGTGATGAAGTCGACGTGCCTGGCCAGTTGCGGGTATTTCTCCCAGATATGCCACGGTTCGGCGGTGGACACGGGCACCTTGACCTGTGCGCGCACGCGATCGAGATAGCCGATCAGCGAATTCGTGCTCATGTCGTTGCGCAGCAGCGTTTCGTTGCCGACCAGCACCTGGTCGATGTTGTCGTTGTCGCGCACCAGTTGGATCAGCGCCGCAATCTCGTCGTCGTCGTGCTGGTCGCGATGGTCGAGGTAGGTGCCGGCGGTGACCTTGAGTCCGTATTTCTTGGCGATCGCCGGGATCACCGGGTTTTCCAGAGCCGAATAGGTGCGGATCCGGTCGGTGTACTTCGCCAGCAGCTTCAGGTCGGCGTCGATCTCTTCGATCGTCGGATAGATCCCGTTGTTCGGATTCTGGTAGCGCTGGTACGGCGCGTAGGAGAAGCCGGCAACCTTGCCGGGCCAGTCCGGAACCTCGATCGGGCGGTTGAGCCAGGTCCACATCGCGACGTTCAGCAGCGCGATCGTCACGCTCAGCAGCAGCGCACGCCAGAACGACGGTTTGGGAGCGGGCTTGACGGGAGTCAAAGAAACCTCGGTAGTCCTACGGCCGGCTGCCGCGGCGGCTGCCGAAATCCGGCTCAGGATAGCCGATGCGCGCGGCCGGGCTCAACGAAACACGGGCGGCGGCTACGGCGCTGCACTCGAATCCGTCCCGCGCGAGCGCAGCTTCGCAACGAGCACCGGGACCAGGGCGAGCAGTCCCATGCCCAACAGCGGCAGCAAGACGGTCGGCTGCATCAGAATATCGAGGCTGACGGCTTTCTTCTCGCCGATCGTCTGCGCCAGCCCGGCGCCGAGTGCCGTTTCGATGCCGGTCATGACGAGTCCGCCGAAAGCAGTGGCTGATACGTACAGCCACATCGGGCAACGCAGCCACGCCAGCGCGACGGTGACGGCACCGAACGGAAAAAATGGCACGAGGCGCAGGAATATCGTGTAGCTGACAGGATGCGCGTGGTAACCCCCGCGCAGGCGCTGGACCAGTCCCGGCGCCTGCGCGTGGCGATGATCTCCAAAGGCATGCCGGCTGGCGAGGAACAGAACGACCGCGCCGAGCGTCACGCCAGTCGTCGACAAGGCTGTGCCGGCCCACAGGCCGAACATCATGCCGCCGGCCAGGATCAGCACGATGACACCCGGAATGCCGGTGGATATCGCCAGCGTCACCGCGCCGACGTACGCACCGCCCGCGAGTACCGGATGCGCCGCGATCAGCGCCTGCAGGCTGGCCTGTTCCGCGGCGAGCGTTTCGGGGCGAAAGCGGTTCAGCACGCCACTGGACAGGCCGGCGATGCCGAGCGCAATCAGCAGCAACAACGGAATGAAAGAACGCAGACGTTTCATGCTTGTCTTTGGAGATGGATCAGTGCGAGCCGCCGGTGAGCCTCTTCCCGCGAGTCGGAGAGGCGCGTGCGAATCGCTCGCATCATCAACCGCGAAATACGAAGGCCGGCTTGCGCCGGCCTCGCGTCGGGGCCGAGTTTACACCGGGACGCTTGCGTTCTGCGCCGTTGCGTTTTCGCGTCCCGTCGCGCGGCCGCACTTGTTCAGTCGCAAGCCGGCGCAATTGCCGGCTACTTGCGCAAGCGGCAGAAGACCGTGATTTCCTCGCGGTCGTGATAGAGCTGCTTTGCGCGCAGCTCGGCGTCGCGCCCCGCGCCCGCGAGCTTGCCCCGGATCAGATCCAAGCACAGCATCGTCTCGGCGTAGCGCTTCTTCATCGGCAGCTTCAGGTTGAAAATCGACTGCCGGCACCAGCCGTCGGCGAACCAGCGCGCGACCAGTTCGGCGATGCGGCGCGGCTGTTCGACCATGTCGCAGACCATCCAGTCGACCGGCTTCTTCGGGCGGAATCGAAAGCCGTCTTCGCGCGTGTGGGCGACGAGGCCGGACTGCATCAACGCCGCATCCATCGGCCCATTGTCGACAGCGGTCACGCGCAGCGACCGGCGCACCAGTTGCCAGGTCCAGCCGCCCGGCGCCGCGCCGAGGTCGACGGCGGTCATGCCGGGCTTGAGCCAGCGTTCGCGTTCGCCAGGGTCGAGGAGGGTCAGCAGCGCCTCCTCGAGCTTGAGCGTCGACCGGCTCGGCGCCTCGCGCGGGAATTTCAG
>DATIEJ010000425.1:0-3015 GCA_035455825.1 Rhodanobacteraceae bacterium
ACTGCCTGGCCTGATCACGAAGGTCCAGGGCACCGGCTTGCTGTTCTCGTGCGAGCTCGCCCCGCAATTCAAGTGCTATGGCGCCGGCAGCACCGAGGAATGGATGCGCGAGCGCGGCTTCGGCGTGATCCATGGCGGCATGAATTCGCTGCGCTTCACCCCGCACTTCGCGATCACCGCCGACGAAGTCGATCTCGTCATCGACGGCGTGCGCCAGGCGCTGCTGCATGGCCCGCGCATGGAGATGCCGGCGAAGGCGGCCGCCGCCGCCTGACGCCGACCGCGTCACGCCTGAAAAAAACCGGGCTGAGGCCCGGTTTTTTATGGCTGAGCAATTTCCGCTGCCCGCGTTTCACGGACGGCGAATCCGAGTCAGCCTACAGCACGTGTCAGCGATTTCGCACAGGCTCCGGTCCGCGGCAATGGCAGGATTGCGCCCGGCGATCAAGCGGTCGCCGCCACCTTCAAACCAGGACAAGGAGACTGTCATGAACTACATAGCAACTGCCGCACTCGCCCTCGCGTTGTCATTCGCCGCGGGCTCCACCGTTGCCGCCGACGCGCCGGCCAAAGCGGTCACGCCACAGCAACAGCGCATGAAAGACTGCAACACGCAGGCGACCGGCAAGCACGGCGATGAGCGCAGGGCGTTCATGAGCACGTGCCTGAAGGGCGGTTCGTCGACCGCCGGCACTCCGGCGACGGCAGCCGCGGCGCCGAAGCACTCCGGCTCGAAGTCGAAGAGCAATGCTGGCTCCGGCAAGTCCTGAAGCGGCTTCCGCGCCGAGCCCGGGCCAGGTCGGCCCGGGCTCGCCGCAACAACGTTTCACAGCGTTCATGTCGTCGGCGTAAACTCCATTTGTTTTCGTCCCCAACCAGGAGGAGATTCGTCATGAGACTGTTCGCAATCGCTGCTTTGACGCTCGCGCTCGGCGCAGGTCCTGCGTTCGCCGCCGATCCGCCGGCCAAGCCGCTGACACCGCAGCAGCAGAAGATGAAGGATTGCAACGCGCAAGCCACCGGCAAGACCGGCGATGAGCGCAAGACATTCATGAGCACCTGCCTGAGCAGTTCGACTGACGCGGCGCCGGCGAAGCCAATGACGCAGCAGGAAAAGATGACCGCCTGCAATGCCAAGGCAACCGGCAAGACCGGCGACGACCGCAAGGCATTCATGAGCAACTGCCTGAAGGCCGACTCGACGACGGCGGCGGCGCCCGCCAAACCGATGACACAGCAGGAAAAGATGACCGCCTGCAACGCCAAGGCGACCGGCAAGACCGGCGAAGACCGCAAAGCCTTCATGAGCGAGTGCCTGAAGAGCGATGGCGCTGGGGCGGCGGCGCACTGAGAGAAAAAAAAACCGGGCCATGTGCCCGGTTTTTTTTGGGGCTGAGGGCTGAGGACCGAAAAAGCCAGGCCGCGTTCACGTTTGATCTTGCTCTCAGCCCTCAGCCCTCAGCCGGCAAATCGATCCGTCGCGAGTATCAACTCGTGCGTGATTCCCGGCTCCAGCGCCGAATGCCCGGCATCGCCGACGATGCGCAGGTCGGCCTCTGGCCAGGCGCGGTGCAGGTCCCAGGCGCTGCGCAGCGGACAGACGACGTCGTAGCGGCCCTGCACGATGACCGCCGGAATATTTTTCAACTTTCCCGCTTCGCGCAGCAGCTGGTCGTCGGCATCGAAGAAACCGCCGTTGACGAAGTAGTGGCATTCGATGCGCGCGAACGCCAGTGCGAATTCGTCGCTGCCCGTCGACGCGATGTAGTCCGCGCTCGGTTGCAGGAAACTCGTGCCGCCCTCCCACATCGACCAGGCCTTGGCCGCGGCCAGGCGCACCGCTGGATCAGCGCTCGTCAGCCGGCGGTAGTAGGCCCCCATGAGATCGGCCCGCTCGACGGCCGGAATCGCAGCCAGATACGGCTCCCAGGCATCGGGATAGATCGCGTCGCAGCCCTTCTGATAGAACCATTCGAGCTCGGAGCGCCGCAGCATGAAGATGCCGCGCAAGACGAGTTCGGTGACGCGTTCGGGATGCTTCTCGGCATAGGCCAATGCGAGCGTCGAACCCCATGAACCGCCGAATACCTGCCAGCGTTCCAGTCCGAGGTGCGCGCGCAGGCGTTCGATGTCGTCGACCAGGTGCCAGATCGTGTTGTCGGTCAGTTCGGCGTGCGGCGTCGACCGGCCGCAGCCGCGCTGGTCGAACAGGATGATGCGGTAACGCGCCGGATCGAAGAAGCGCCGCGACTTCGCGTTGCAGCCTGCGCCCGGGCCGCCATGCAGGAACACGACCGGCTTGCCGCGCGGGTTGCCGCACTGCTCGAAGTAAAGCGTGTGCAGCGCGGAAACCTTCAGGGAGCCGGAATCGTACGGTTCGATTTCCGGATAGAGGGAGCGGCGGCCATCGGCTGGGATCATGATGCTTCCTTGGATCTACGAGGTCTTCACTCGAAGGATTTTCCGCTGTGGCGCGGGAAAAGTCACACCGCAGACCGCGGCTTGCCGCGCGGCGACGCGCGCGACAGAATGCCGCATGGGGCGCACAGCAATCAGTCAGCACGATTCTCCGCTCGGAAGGTGGACGCGTGCGTTCTACTTTCCCGACCCGCCGCTGGCCGACCACGTGCAGTTGTTCTGGCACGTCAGCGGTCGTGCCAACTACCTGCGCGACCGGCGCCTGCCGACCGGCAACGCGCACCTGTTGTTCAATCTCGGCGCTGCGCCAACACTGTTCGCGCGCGACCCCGGCGGCCCGTCACGCTCGTTTCCAACCTGCTGGCTCGCCGGCCAGAGCGAGAGCTTCATCGAGACCGGATCGCATGGCGACACGGTGCTGCTCGGCGCGCAGTTCCACAGTCATGGCGCGTATCAACTGCTGCGCCTGGCACAGCATGAGCTCAGCGATCAGGTCGTCGAACTCGAAGCGCTGCTCGGCGACCAGGTGCTCGACCTGCGGCAACGCCTGCTAGAAGCACCCTCGCCCGCGGTGCGCTTCGCGCTGCTCGAACAGTG
>DATIEJ010000426.1:0-7389 GCA_035455825.1 Rhodanobacteraceae bacterium
AAAATCGGCTCGGTCAGCAGCGGCGCGTAAGTCGCGCGGTACAGCGGAACGTCCGTCACCGACAGCGCGCCGAGCGTTTCGCCGTGATAGCTGCCGGTCAGCGCGATGAAACGCTTCTTCTGTTCGCGTCCGCGGTTGCGCCAGCTGTGAAAGCTCATCTTCAGCGCGACTTCGACCGCGCTCGAGCCGTTGTCGGCATAGAACACGCGCGCCAGGCCCGGCGATGGCCTCTGTCGGCCATCCGTGGTACTGCCCGCTGCGACCCGCAGTAGTTCCTCGGCCAGTTCGATCGCCGGCTCATGCGTGAAGCCGGCGAAGATGACGTGTTCGAGTCGGTCGAGCTGGTCCTTGATTGCCGCCGCGATACGTGGATTGGCGTGACCGAACAGGTTCGTCCACCACGAGCTGACGGCATCGAGATAACGCCGTCCGTCGTGTCCGACAAGCCAGGCTCGATCGCCGCGTGCGACCGGTATCATCGGCACGCGCGGCTGGCCAAGCTCGCTGTGATCCTGCATCTGCGTGCATGGATGCCACAGGACCGCGAGGTCGCGCGCCTGCCACGCGGCGGCGGCGCGCGCGTCGTTGCTGTCGGGTGCGGGAACGGCGTTCATGCTTTGCTATGATCGGCGGCATTACCGTTCAGCACAAGGCATGCACATGTCGACGGCGCTCCGACGCTCGGCCCCCAGCACCCAGCCGCCAGCCCTCGCTCCAACGAGAGGCTTCACGCTGATTGAAATCCTCGTCGTGGTCGTGATCCTCGGCATTCTCGCCGCAATCGTCGTGCCCAAGGTCATGGAACATCCCGGCGAGGCACGCCAGGTGCGCGCCAGGCAGGACATCCAGGCGATCGCCACGGCCTTGAATATGTATAAATTGGACAATTTTACCTACCCGAGCACCGAGCAGGGACTCGATGCGCTGGTCAACAAGCCAGGCGGCGCGCCGGACGCGCCGAATTGGCGCAAGGGCGGATATCTGGACAAGACTCCGAAGGATCCGTGGGGCCGTCCCTACCTCTACCTGCACCCGGGCAGCCATGGCGACATCGACGTGTTCAGCTATGGCGCCGACGGCAAGCCCGGCGGCGATGGCGAAGACGCGGACGTCGGTAACTGGGAGTAGAGCAGGGGCTGGGTACTAGCGGCTAGGGACCAGAAAGAAATGGCACGTCGACATCGGTGGACCAAGCCAGCACGGGACCGCGCCGCCCTTGATCCTCACTGGTCCCTGGTCCCTGGTCCCTATTCTCTCGACGCCGGCTTCAGCCTGATCGAGATCCTGGTCGTGACGGTGATCCTCGCCGTGGTCGCGGCTGCCGCGACCTTGGCCCTTGCAGGCGCCGGTGGCGAACGCCAGCTCGCACGCGACGCCGATCGCGTCGCTGCGCTCGTCGGTTACGCCTGCGAGCAGGCCGAGCTGAGCGGGCGGGATATCGGCCTGAGCCTGAGTCGTGGCGGCTACCGCTTCAGCCGCAGCGAACACACCGACTGGCTGCTGCTGCGCGACGGCGAGTTGCGACCGCGCAAATGGAGCATCAGCCCGATCGTCACGCTGACGCGCGACGGCAATCCTGTCGGCGTCGTCGATGAATTTCCCGACAAGCCGCAGCTCGCGTGCTTTTCCTCGGGCGAATTGACCGCGTTCCGACTGGAGCTCGCGTTGCCCGATGCGGCGGCGGTATTCCGCGTCGAAGCCGCGCGGAATGGCGACGTCGCCGCCAGCAGCGTGCAAAGCCGTGGCCGCTGACCGGCGTCCGGCGCGCCGTCGCGCGCGCGGATTCACGTTGCTCGAAGTCCTCATCGGCCTGGTCGTGCTGAGCCTTGCGCTGCTCGCGCTGACGCGCACGGCTGCGCTGCAGGTCGACGGCCTTGGCCAGCTGCGCGATCGCACGATGGCTGGCTGGCTGGCGCAGAATCTGCTCGCCGAGACGCGAATCTCCAATCCGTTCCCGCCGCTCGGCACGAGCAACGGCACACGCCGGTTCGGTCCGGCCGAATGGCGCTGGGAGGTCGTCGTGCAGCCGACCCAGGTCGCGACGATCCGGCGCATCGATGTTCGCGTCTTCGCCGATGCCGACCGCAAGACGGCGATCGCGCAACTCAGTGGCCTGGCTGGCGAGGACCTGTTGCCATGAGGCCGCGACAGCTGCGCACCAGGGGCCGGCAACGCGCCTTCAGCCTGGTCGAATTGCTCGTGGCGCTCGCGGTCTTCGCGACGATGGCAGCGCTGGCCTATGGCGGCCTGGACTCGATCGCGCGCACGCGCGCCGAGCTGGGCCGTCAGCAGGACTCTTTCCGCGACCTCATGCGCGGTGTCGGACTGCTCGAGCGCGACCTGCGCCAGGCGATTGCACGCCCGGTGCGCGGCAACTACGGTGAACCGTTGCCGGCATTGATCGGCAACAGCGGACACATCGAGTTCACGCGAACCGGTTTCGCCAATCCGCAAGCCGAGCCGCGCTCGAATCTCGAACGCGTCCTGTACGAATTCGATGACGACGCGCTCAAGCGCGGCGTCTATCCGGCGCTCGATCGCGCGCCGGCAACCGCTCCGAAGCTCGCGACGCTGCGCGGCAATGTCGACACGTTTCGCCTGCGCTATCTCGACGCGAGCAATCGCTGGGGGGACACTTGGCCGCCGCTGCGGGAGGTAGATGCAGGCGCGGCGGATCTGCTGACGCAACTTCCGCGCGCCGTCGAGTTCCGCATCGGCACGCGCGATTACGGCGAAGTCGCCGGCGTCGTCGAGCTTGTTTCCAGCTGGCCGGGCCAGGCAGTGCCATGAGCCGCGCGGTGCAATTTCCTTCGTCCCAGCGTGGCGTCGCGCTGCTCGTTGCCCTGCTCGTCGTCGCGCTTGCCACCGTGCTGATCGCAAGCCTGCTCGATCGCGGCGAGCTTGGCCTGGCGCGAACGCGCAATCAATCGCTCGAGGCGCAGGCCAGCGCCTACGCGCAGGGCCTCGAGGCATACGCGGCCCGTGTCCTGCAGCAGGACTGGGCGGCGACCGGCGGCGCGGCCGATTCGAACGCGAGCATGTGGGCCGTGCCGCTGCCGCCGACGCCGGTTCCGAACGGCACGATTTCCGCGACCATGCACGACCGCAACGGCTGCTTCAACCTGAACAACCTTGCCGATGCCGGCGGTGCGCCGAACCCGCCGTGGGTGGAGAAATTCCGCCGGCTGCTGACGGCACTGCGGCTCGATCCGAACCTGGCCGACGCCGTCGGCGCCTGGCAGGATTCACGGCCCGGCAACGAGGATCCGTACTATCTGGCGCAGCCGGTCGCGTATCGCGCGGCCAAGCGGCAATTTATACATGTATCCGAATTGCGCCTGGTGAAGGGCATCAGCGGCGACGTCTACTCGACGCTGGAGCCGCACGTCTGCGCGTTGCCGCGCGGCACGAAGATCAACGTCAACACCGCGACCGTGCCGGTGCTGATGACCCTGGCCGGTGTCACGACCGAACAGCTGGCGCAGCGCGTGTGGCAGGAAGGACGCGCGAACTACCCGGACCTGGCCGCGCTGCAGGCGATCGTTCCGGGCATCCAGGCGGAGAGCCTCTACTACGGCGTCAGCAGCAGCTATTTCCAGGCGCGCGGCGACATCACGCTCGACGGCCAGCCGTTCACGTTCTTCAGCCTGATCGAGCGGCGCCTCGGCAGCGGCCCCGACAGCGGCGTGCGCGTGATTGCGCGCGGACGCGGCAGCGATGGCTGAGAACCCGCGCGCGGCCGGCGCTGCCGGGCTGCGGGTCCGCTCGGGCGCGCTGCTACAATGCCGCCGATGCGCGCGTTGCCTTAAGACATGTCCGACCGACTGCTGATTCGACTTCAAGCCGATGGCCAGCTGGCCTGGATCACCCAGGACGCGCAAGGCCGCGCATTGTCCGGTACGAACGCCGGCGTTCCGTCGCCGGCGACGATTGCCGGTGCGCGGCACGTAATTGTCCTGGTGCCGTCCGAACATGTCGTCCTGCTGGAAACCGACGCGGTTTCCGCACGCCGGGCGCAGCTCGCCAAGGCCGTGCCGTTCGCGCTCGAGGACCAGCTGGCCAGTCCGGTCGAGGAACTGCATTTCGCGCTTTCCGAGCAGGTCGCCGGCGCGCGCCTCGGCGTTGCAGTTCTCGCGCGTACGGTGTTGCAGGGCTGGATCCGCACGCTCGAACAACTGGGCATCCGCGCCGACGCGATCGTGCCCGATTTCCTGGCCGTGCCGGTTCCGCGCGACGCCGCAGCGGTGTTCATCGAGCCGGACCGGACCCTGCTGCGCTGGGGCCAGGCGCATGCTTGCGTGTGCGAGACCGCCGCGCTCGGCCAGTGGCTCGCGGTGATTGCGCCGGCGGCCGTGCAGGTTCACGATTTCCGCCAGGCGCCACGCCTGGATCTGCCGGTCGAAGTCGCGCGCTACCACGAACGCCAATCCGATCCGCTGGCATTGCTCGGGCAGGCGCTTGCGCGCGAACCGTCGATCAATCTGCTGCAAGGCGAATTCACGCCGAACCATCGTCATGCGCCGGCACGGACGCTGTGGCGCAGAGCCGCGCTGCTCGCTGCCGCCGGCGCGGTGCTCGCGCTGGCGTATGCCGGCGCAGACTATCTGCGCCTGAAGCGCGAATCGGATCGGCTCGAACTGGCGCAACACGCGGCGCTGCGCGCAAGCCTGCCCGAGTTCGCCGATGTCGCCGGCGATCCGCGCCAGCTGATGCAAAGTGCGTTGACGCGCATGCGCGGCGGCGGAGCGACCGGCGGCCTGCTGCCGCTGCTCGGCAGCGTCGGGCCGGTGCTCTCGGCCACGACCCGTGTCTCGCTCAAGAGCATGGAGTACCGCAACGCCACGCTCGAACTGGGCCTGCGCGCGCCGGACGTGCCGACACTGGATCTGGTCCGCGAACAGCTGGCCAACCTCGGCGGCCTGAAGGCCGAAGTCACGGCTGCGGCGACGAGCGACAAGGGTGTCGACGGCCGCCTGCGAATCAGCGGGGGCAAGCCATGATCGCCGAATGGTGGCAGAAGCAGTCCGAACGTGACCGGCGCGTACTCGCGGTCGGCGCTGCCGTAGTCGCGCTGCTGCTGGCATGGGCCTTCGTCTGGTATCCGCTGGCGCGCGCGCGCGAGCAACTCGAATCACGCGTGGAGCACGAACGCACGGACCTGGCCTGGATGCTCCAGAGCGGCGGAGAATTGCAGGAGCTGCGCGCCAAGGGAGCGCGCGGAAAGGTCGATCGCCAGGGCAAGTCGCTGTTCGCGCTCGCCGACGTCACGGCGCGCGGTGCTGGACTCGGCGCCGCGCTCAAGCGGGTCGAGCCGACGGGGCCCAAGAGCGTTCGCGCAAGTTTCGAAGCAGCGAATTTCGACGCGCTGATCGGTTGGGTCGACGCACTCGCGCGCGATTACGCCGTGCAGACCACCGACTTTTCCGCCGATCGCGTCGAGGCAATCGGGACCGTCAACGCGCGCGTCGTGCTCGAGGAGCCGTGACGGCGCGATGAAGTGGCTGCGCAGGGTTGTTCTGTTTGCGATCGTGCTGGCGGCCGTTGCCGGCGTCGTCGCATGGACCTGCCCGGCCGACCTCGCGTACCGCTGGTTCGGCGGCCGGATCGCACCGCTTGCACTGCACGATCTCAGCGGCACGGTCTGGCAAGGACGCGCAGCCGCGGCCGAATTCCTGGGACAAAATCTCGGTGCGCTGGAATGGCGCCTGCGGCCGGCGCCCTTGCTGCACGGCGAGGCGATTGCGCAACTGACGCTGACCGGCGTCGATATCACGGCGAGCGGCCTGGTCGACCGTGACGCGGACGGGCAGGTCTGGTTCCGCGATGTCGTCGCGCGCATGCCGGCCCGGATCGTCGCGCCGGTACTGGCGATTCCGGCACTCGACCTGCTCGGCACGATCGAGATCGATGTGGCTCGGGCGCGTTTGAGCGGCCTGTGGCTCGCCGACGCCAGCGGCGCCGCTTACTGGCGCGACGCTGCCGTTGCCGGTGCGGCGCAAGCGCGATTGAGCGACCTGCAACTGACGTTCGCGTCGATTGCCGGCGGCGCGATATCCGGAGTCGTGCACGATCTCGGCGGGCCGCTGCAGGCCGACGGAACGTTCACGGCGAGTCTCGGCCGCTACGATGCGCAGGTCAGGCTCGCCGCGCGCGGCGACGATCCGCGCGTGGCCGAGGCCCTGCAATATGTCGGACAAGCGCAGGCCGACGGCTCGCGCGAGCTCCTGATCGAGGGCCGCCAGCTGGGCCTGTTCTAGGATCGGTGTCGGCTTTTGGCGGCGAACGTGCTCAGGAAACTTTCGGGAAACGTATAAAATGCTGACAGATATATTTTTGGACAACGCGCTGTCCGTCGCCCGCCAGGCAGCCGACGCAGCCGCGGCGGTCGTCGCGCGCCACTACCGCACCGCGCTGAGCGTCGAAACGAAAGCCGATCAGACGCCGGTCACGGTGGCCGACCGCGAAGCCGAAGCGGCGATCAAGCAGGTGCTGCGCAGCGCATTTCCGGACCATGCGTTCTACGGCGAGGAAGAAGGCCGCGAAGGCGAGGGCGACTTCCTCTGGCTGATCGACCCGATCGACGGCACGCGCAGTTTCGTGCGCGGCTATCCGATGTTCTCGACCCAGATCGCGCTGATGCATCGCGATGAACTCGTCGTCGGCGTATCGAACGCGGCGCAGTTCGGAGAAATCGCCTGGGCGCGGCGCGGCGGCGGCGCGTTTCTCAACGGCGAGCGCATCGGCGCTTCCGGCGCAAGCGAGTTCGGTCCGGCCACGGCGATCTCGATCGGCAACGTCAAGACCTTGTCCCGCGGGGCCGGCTGGAGCGCGCTGGCGCGCCTGATCCAGCGCTGCGGCCGCACGCGCGGCTACGGCGACTTCTACCACTATCATTTGCTCGCACGCGGCAGCATCGACCTCGTCATCGAGTCCGACGTCAACATCCTCGACATCGCGGCACTCGCCGTGATCGTGCGCGAGGCTGGCGGTGTGTTTACGGATCTCGCGGGGGGCGAGCTGACGTTGGATACGACCAGCGTACTGGCGGGGGCGCCCGCTTTGCATGCGGAGGCGCTGACGCTCGGATTGCTCTAGCTCGTTTTTCGCGGTGCTTTTTCGCTCGTCATTCCGGCGAAGGCCGGAATCCAGCTCCTTCCTTTTTGCCGCCATTCCCGCGCGCAAGCGGGAATCCATCTTGATCTTCGCTCCCGAAGTGCAGAGCTTCGTCTCGCCTACGGCGAGCCGGTCACTTTTTGGCATTGCCCAAAAAGTAACCAAAAAGGCTAGGCACCGGACGCGGTGGTCCGATTCGCATCGTGCGAATCGGACTGCCCTGCGCTTCTCGGGTACGGCGGGGTCGTCTGAGAGCACGTCCCTGTGCTCACAGCC
>DATIEJ010000427.1:0-11872 GCA_035455825.1 Rhodanobacteraceae bacterium
GGATCACAGCGAGCTTGGCCGGCCGCGCGTGCCGATGATTCCGATCGCGCGCGGGGAAGGCGCCTGGCTCGTGGGTCACGACGGGCGTCGCTATCTCGATGCAATCAGCTCGTGGTGGACGAATCTGTTCGGCCACGCGAATCCGCGCATTGCCGCCGCGATCAAGGACCAGCTCGACCGCCTCGAACATGTCATCTTCGCCGGCTTCACGCACGAGCCGGCGATCGAATTGGCCGAAGAACTGCTGCGCGTCGCGCCGGGCAGGAGCCCAAGTGCGATGGGCAGGAGCCCGAGTGCACCGAAGACCATGGATGGTCGAGAGGTGCCCTCGGAGGCCATGGATTGCCGAGAGAGGCCGTCGCCGGGCCTGGCGCGCGTGTTCTACGCCGACAACGGCTCCAGCGCAGTCGAAGTCGCGCTGAAGATGAGCTTTCACAGCTGGCGCAACCGCGGCCGCGAACAGAAGAAGCGTTTCATCGCGCTGACCGGCAGCTATCACGGAGAAACGCTCGGCGCGCTGTCGGTGACGGACGTTCCGCTGTACCGCGCGACTTACGCGCCGCTGCTGACCGAGCCGATTTTCGTCGCCTCGCCGGATTGCTACGCGCGCGAGCCGGGCGAGTCCTGGCGCGACTGCTCGCTGCGCCGCCTGGCCGACATGCGCAGCGTGCTCGAGCGCCACGCCAGCGACGTCTGTGCGGTGATCGTCGAACCGCTCGTGCAGTGCGCGGCCGGCATGCGCATGTACGATCCGGCCTATCTCACCGGTCTGCGGGCATTGTGCGACGAGTTCGACGTGCACCTGATCGCCGATGAAATCGCCGTCGGCTTCGGCCGCACCGGCACGATGTTCGCGTGCGAACAAGGCGGCATCACTCCCGATTTCCTTTGTCTGTCAAAGGGCCTCACCGGCGGTTTCCTGCCGTTGTCCGCCGTGTTGACCACCGTTGCCGTCTATGACGCTTTCCTGGCGGAGTACAAAAGTGGAAAAGCGTTCCTGCATTCGCACAGCTATACCGGCAACGCGCTCGCTTGCCGCGCCGCGCTGGCGACCCTCGGGATTTTCCGCGACGAGCCGGTGCTGGAACGCAACCGCGCGCTGGCCGCGCACCTCGGCAAACGGCTCGCGCCATTGGCCGCTCACGCGAACGTGGCCGAAGTGCGGCAGACCGGCATGATCGCGGCCGTCGAACTGGTGCGCGACAAGCGCACCCGAGCGCCGTTCCCGGCCGCCGAACGCCGCGGGCTGCGCGCCTACCTGCACGGCCTCGATCACGGCGTGCTGCTGCGTCCGCTCGGCGACGTGATCTATTTCATGCCGCCGTACGTCATCAGCGAGGACGAAATCGACCTGATGGTCGATGTCGCGACGACTGCGATAGAAGTGGCGACGCGTGAGAAGTGAGTGAGGTCGCTTGCCGCACAAGCTGGTGGACTGTAATGATGAATTCGGGAGCATCTGTCACGTTCTTGCTGTGACTTGCCCCCTTCCGGCTGCCGCCACCTTCCCCCGCAGGCGGGGGAAGGATTCCAGGCTGACGCCACATGCTTTCCCTTCCCCTGCGAAGCGGGGGAAGGTGCCGAAGGCGGATGGGGGCGCTTTGTGCCGAACCATTCGAGCTTGGCTGTCGATTCAAACTATGCAGCACTGGTGAGCTTGGCTCACTGCTCACGAGACCGCGCAGTCGCCGGCCTTACTCTCTACAATATCCGCATGCGCATTCCCCGAGTCCATGTCGATCAGCCGCTCGGGCCGGGCCGCGAGGTCCTGCTGCCGGAACAGTCGGGTGAACATATCGCCCGCGTGCTGCGGCTGGAACGCGGCCATCCGCTGATCCTGTTCAATGGCGATGGCTGCGAATATCCGGCCACCCTGGCTTCGCTGGCCAAGCGCGCGGTCACCGCCGAAGTGACCGCGATGCGGGCCATCGAGCGCGAGTCGCCGCTGCATCTCACGCTCGCCCAAGGCATCGCGCGCGGCGAGAAGATGGACTGGATTCTGCAGAAGGCGACCGAGCTCGGGGTCGCGCGCATCGTGCCGATCGTCACCGAGCGCACGGAGGTCAAGCTCGACGAGGAACGCGCCGAGCGCCGCGTGCTGCACTGGACCCAGGTTATCGCCGGCGCGTGCGAGCAGTCCGGTAGAACGCGGCTGCCGCAACTCGAAATGCCACAGCGGCTCGACCGCTGGCTGTCCGCGCTCGAGGGCGATGCGGCGCGGCTCGCGCTGATTCCCGGCGGCGACGTGGGTGCGCGCGAGCTTCCACCGATGCCTCATGGCGCGCTGTTGTGCGTCGGGCCGGAAGGCGGATTCTCCGAAAAGGATGTCGCGATGCTGCTGCAGAGTCAGTTTCGCGCGCTGCGCCTGGGCCCGCGCATCCTGCGCACGGAAACAGCCGGCATCGCGGCGCTTGCCGCGCTGCAGGCACTGCAGGGAGACATGTAAGGGGTATTTCGGACGTTTGTTTTTGAACGCGGATGAACGCGGATCAGCACGGATTTACGCGGATAAAGCAGATGCTATGAGCGCTCGCGCGAGCCACGCGTGAGGCCGCGGGTGCGATATCCGAGGAGCAGGGATCAGCGCGAATTCACCAATTGCTCTATCCGCGTAAATCCGCGCTTTTCATCCGCGTAAATCCGCGTCAAAAAAGAGACCTCTCCGACGCGAGAACGCTCAGGCTCCGAGCGCCTGCGCGACCAGCGACTCGATGTGATCGAGATTCGGAATCACTGCCTGGTCTTCACGCACGAGCACCTGGGCGTGCACGCCGGGCGGATGCTCGCTTTCGTCGCCGGTTGGGATCAGCAGGTCTGGCGTGATCGTCGTCAGGCGCGGGAAGCCCTGCGCCAGCATCGCCACGAACGGCATTTTCGGATTTCCGCTCAGCGCCTTGAGCACGGCGACTTTTGCGTTGCTGACACTCTCGCCGGTCGCCCGCCCGGACAATTGGGCGAACGAGAACAGCGGCAAGCGCCAGCCGCGCCACGACAGTCGACCGAGCAGCCACGGTGGCGCGCCGGCGATCTTCTCGGGCACCGAATAGGTGATGACTTCGGCGACGGTCGCGTTCGGCAGCAGGACCTTGGTCCCGGTCACCGGAATCATCAGACCACGGATTTCGCGGTTATTGCTATCGGCCATCTTGCATTGCTCCCCTAGCCCGCACCGTAGTCGGAAATCATTTTTGCCGCGAGTTCCTGCGGCGAGCCGCTGAATGTCACCGCGCCTGTTTGCGTGACGGCGTCCACCATCGTGCTGATCGTGCAGGTGTTCGGATCCTGGGTCCAGACGACGCCACCGCGAGCCTTCAGGTACGCGCTGCCGGCAATCGCATCCTGGGCCATGCCCGAGAAGATGATCGCTCCGGCCCTGCTGCCGAACTGGTCGGCGACGTCGCGCAATACCAGATCGATCGACGGACTGTAGGCCGTGCGTTCGGGCAGCGGCGACAAGGTCACCACGCCGACCGCATCGATCTGCAGGCGTTGCTTGGTCGTGACGATGACGATTTCGCCATGGCCGAAAATTTCGCCGTGCGTCGGCGTGCGCACGGTCAGCGAGACGCAGCGCGCCAGTTGCGCGGACATCAAATCGAGGAATTCGTCGCCCATGTGCTGGACAAGCACGAACAGCGCGGGGAAGCGCGGCGGCAAGGCGCCGAGGAACTCGCGCACCGCCTCGGGACCGCCGATCGAGGCGCCGAGCACGAAGACATGCTGCAGTTCGGCGCTGGCGCCGACCTTGAGTCTTTGCGCAGGCTGATCCGCTCCACGGGCGCCCATGTCGGCCGGCGTGGCGGCGAACGCGCCGGGCGCGACCGCTTCTTCCATCGGCATCAACTCGAGCGACAGTGCGTCGTCGACTGGCAACTGCGTTACCAGAGGCTCGCTGCCATCACTTTCCGGCGCGAGGAAATCGCTCGCGGAAATCTTGTCGATGCCGAAAGACGCGCGGCCGGTCGCAGGCGCCGCTGGCGTGGCCTCATCGCTCAACGGTTCGAGCGACCAGTCCGGCGGCAGCAGGGGATTTTCCGGTTTCGCCGGCTCCGCATCCGCAGCGCTCGGCAGGCGTGCCGGTTTGAAGCTGCGGTCGATGGCCTCGGGAATCGCGGCGGCAACGGCATCCATGTTGTCGAACGTCGCCGGGAAATCCGGGTCAGCACCCGCTACTGCTTCCGTCGATGGCGTCGCTTCGCCGAACAGCGATTCGACACCCGCGAATGTTTCCGGTGCGGCCGCTTCCTGGGCCTTGCGCGCTGCCGAATCCGGCGCGCGCGTGTCGGCGAACAGAGCGTCGATCTGGCTGGCGAAATCATCCGCGGCGGGTGCGGCATACGTATGCGTCGGGACCTGGCGCGCGAAGTCTTCGAGCGCGGCCGAGAAATCCTGCTCCGCGTCGGCTTCAGCGGTTGCCTGCGCGGCGGAGCGCTGCTCGCCATCGGCCGGCACCGCTTCGCCAGGCTCGACGGCACTCGCGTCAGCCGGGCGCTCGATTTCGACAACGCTGAATGTGTCGAGTACCGGCAATTCGAGCGTGGGCGCCTCGCTCGCCAGCGCTGGCAGTGCCGCATCCAGCGATGCAGGTTGTTCGGACGCCATCGCAGCTGCGACAAGCGGCTCCGGTTCCGGTGCCGCAGGCGCCGGCTGCCGCGCGATTGGCGTTACGGTTGCCGGTGCGGTGGTGGGGACGGATTTTTTCGCGCGAGTCGGGACGCTCTCGGCCCACACCGGCCGGGCCGGCACCGCGATCTCCGGTTTGTTCAGTATCTTGGCGGCCAGATGCCGCGCCCAGCGCGCCTGGTCCGAACCGGACAGTTGTGCCGACGCATCGGCATCGTTGAACACGACCTCGTATTCGCCTTCGTCCAGCACGTCGTAAACGTGGTCGATCTGCGCGTCGGACTGGGAGTCCAGGTTGAACACGACGATGCGTGCGCCACAACCCTCGAGCGCGTCGCGATCCAGGTCGACCGCGAGCGATTCATAGACGATGTCCGCGCCAAGATCGCGCAGCGCATCCTTCAGATGACCGCCGAGGTTGTCGCCCTGATAGAGCAGCGCGACCGGTACCGCCGCAAAAATGGCCTGGCTGTTAGGCACGACTCAACCTCAGCGTTTCCTGCAGGTTGCGCAGCAGGTCGGCTTCCTGGTACGGCTTGCCGAGGTAACGTTCCACGCCGATTTCCAGCGCGCGCTGGCGATGTTTTTCGCCGGTGCGCGAGGTGATCATGATGATCGGCACGAGCTTGAGGCGTGCGTCGTTCTTCATGTAGGTCGCCAGCTCGTAACCGTCCATGCGCGGCATCTCGACGTCGAGCAGCACCACGTCGGGCACCTTCTCCTGCAATTTCTCGACGGCGTCGAGGCCGTCCTTCGCGGTGACGACGTCCATTTCGTTGCGTTCCAGGACGCGCGTCGTGACCTTGCGCATCGTGATCGAATCGTCGACGACCATGATCAGCGGCTGGCGGCGCGCAACGACGGCCGGTGTCGGCGCCGGCATGACCGGCGCCGGTGCCGCAACTTCGCCTTCCTCGACGCGCTCGCGCAGCGCCGCGTGACGGCGGACCAGCGGCGCAAGATCGAGAATCATGACGACCGAACCGTCGCCCATGATCGTGGCGCCGAAAATACCGGGCACCGAGCTGATCTGCGGTCCTACCGACTTGACGACGATTTCGCGCGAGCCGATGACCGCGTCGACGCGAACAGCCGCGCGCTGATCGCCGGTGCGCGTCATCAGCAGCGGCATCTGCGTTTCGTCGCTGATGCGCGACTGCGCGACATTGAGCAGGTTCGACAACTCGTAGATCAGGTAGTCCTCGCCCGCATACGCGTAGCTTGGATCGGGTTCGGCAAGACGGCGGTCGAGGTCGGAGCGCGCGATACGCACGACGCCCTGGACCGACGACATCGGCACCGCGTAGGTGCCTTCGCCGAGGCGCACGAGAATGGCCTGGGTGACGGCCAGCGTGAACGGCAGGCGGATGACGAAGGTCGTGCCGACGCCGTGGCGCGAGTCGATCGCGAGCGAACCGCCGAGCTGCTTGATCTCGTTGTGGACGACGTCCATGCCGACGCCGCGCCCGGCCAGCTGGGTCACGGTCTCGGCGGTAGAGAATCCGGTTTCCAGAATGAAACCGTAGAGGTCGCGGTCGGACAGCTGCACGTCGGGCTTCAAGATGCCGCGCTCGATCGCCTTGCGCCGGATCGCGTCGCGATCCAGTCCGCGGCCGTCGTCGGACACGCGCAGCACGACTTCCGTCGCCTCGCGGCTCACCTGGATGCCGACTGTGCCGTCGAGCGGCTTGTTGGCGATCAGCCGCTCTTCCGGCGATTCGATGCCGTGCGCGAGCGCGTTGCGCATCATGTGCTCGAACGGCGCCTTCATGCGCTCGAGCAGGTTGCGGTCCATTTCGCCCTGTGCGCCTTCGACCTTGAGCTGGGCGCGCTTGCCGAGTTCCTGCGCCGCCTGGCGCAGCGTGCGCCGCAAGCTCGGCACGAGCGAGTCGAACGGCACCATGCGCGTGCGCATGAGGCCTTCCTGCAGGTCGGACGACACGCGCGACTGCTGCAGCAGCAGCGTTTCCGACTGGCGCGTGAGGTCGTCGAGCAACCCCTGAATCGAGGTCAAGTCGGAGACCGACTCGGCCAGTGCGCGCGACAACTGCTGCAGCTGGCTGAAGCGGTCGAGTTCGAGCGGATCGAACACCGACTCGGTCGCTTCGGCTTCGCGCTGGTAGCGCGACAAAATCTGCGCTTCGGTTTCGAGCTCGAGCTTGCGCAACTGGTCGCGCAGGCGGCTGACCGTCGTTTCGAACTCGACCAGGTTGAAGCGGAACGTCGAAATCTGCTGCTCAAGACGCGAGCGGTAAATCGACACTTCGCCGGCGTAGTTCACGAGCGAGTCGAGCAGGTCCGAACGCACGCGGATCATTTCCTGCGGCGCGCGCGGCTGGATTTCCTCATCCTCGAAGCGTGGCAGCGGACGCGGCGGCAGCCGTGCCGGCGGTGCAGCTGCCGGCGCTTCGGCGACGATCGATGCTTCTTCGGCTTCTTCGCCTGCCGCTTCCGCCACGACCGGAGCATCCGGCTCGGGCAGCGCTTCGGCAACCGGCAAATCTCCGGACACGAGCCCTTCGAAGCGGGCGATCGCATGCGCCGGCATCGCGATGGCCTGGCGCTTGGCGACGCGCTGCACGAGTCCGTGCAGGCGGTCGAATCCGCGTTCGAGCGATTCGACCGTAATGCGGTCCATCACGCGGCGGTTTTCACTGATCGCGTCGAGCAGCGATTCCATCGCGTGACTGAGGTCGCCGATCGGAGCGAGCCCGGCCATGCGCGCGCCGCCCTTGAGCGTGTGCAGGTCGCGCTGCAGGCCGCCAACGAGTTCGCGATCGTGCGGCGCGGCGCGCAGCCCGGCCATCAGCGAATCGGAGTGGTCGAGAATGTCCGCGCCTTCCTGGACGAAGATCTCGAGCAGATCCTCATCCATTTCGGCCAGTTCGAGTTTTCCTTCCGGCTGCACGTCTTCGGCGAGCACCGGCGCTTCGGTCAGCGACTCGGCCATCGAGGCTGCGAGCATCGGCGCATAGGCCGGCTCGACGCGCCCGACCGGCGCTGCCACGACTTCTGGAACCTGTTCGGGCGTCTCTTCGATTATCGGCGTCTCGAACGCAACGACCGCTACTTCGACGGTCGTCGGCTCTTCGGCGGTCGTCGGCTCTTCGGCGGTCGTCAGCTCCTGGGCTGTCGTAAGTTCTTCGACAGCTTCCGGTTCGACGACGGATGCAAGCTCGTCCGAGGAAAGAACCGACGTTTCTGCAGCGAGCGATGCGTCGTCGAAGCTGGCTTCGACCGGCTCGTTCACGGCTTCCGGCTCAGTGGCCGCTGCTTCGGCGCCCAGATCGGCCTCGTTTGCCGACTCGATCGTTGCCTGAGCCTCGGCTTCGGTGACCTCGGGCGATGCGTCGATCTGCTCGACCAGCATCGCCGTGAGGTCCATGCCCGAATCGGCAGCGCTTGCGACATCATCGAGCGCGCCGCTGCCGGCGGCATCTTCAATAATCACGGCGGACGCGAACTCGTCAACGACCGGCGCAGGCGGTTCTTCGCTGCTCAGCGAAACGGTTTCGATTCCGGCCAGTTCGGCAAGCCAGGCCGGATCGACCTGGTCGAGCGCGATCTGCTCGGACTCTGCGTGCACTGGTGCCGCTTCCACCGCGTCGGCCGTAACTTCGGCCGTCTGCCCTGGCGCCTCGCCCACATCGCGCGCTGCTTCGAACAGCGGATACATCTGTGGCTCGGGAAGCGCATCACGCAACGCTTCTATGCGGTGCGCCAATCCACCGGACTCCGGCAGATGCCCGTCGCCGCGTTCGAGCGCGGCCATGACGTCACGGGTCACGCCGGCAACGTCGGTCAGGACACCGAGGCCTTCTTCGCTTGGCGCCAGTCCACCGGCGCACAGGCGCTTGATGTAACTTTCCAGCGGTGACAGCAACTGCGTGATGACGGGCACGTCGACCATCGCGACGGCGCCGTTGAGCGTGTGCACGGCACGCAGCAACGGTTCGCTCGCCGGCACGCCGTCGGCGACCGCGCGCGACTCGGCCAGGAACGCATCGATGACGCCGAGGTGCGAGGCAACCTCGCTCGTGAATATCTCGTACAGGACCGGATCGATGTTCGGCAGCGGACTGCGCGCCGGCAGCGCCTCGTCGGCAAATGCGTCGATGGCGGCTTCGGCCTGCGGCGGCGTCTCGAATGTCGTCAGCGCTTCCTGCATCGGCGGCAGTTCGACAACCGGTTGCGGCGCCTGCGCCGGTTCGACCGCGACCGGCACCAGCCGGCGCACCACGCGGCGCACTTTCTTCATGCGCCTCGGCGCGCCCGTGCGCACCCAGGCGTCCTCGCCCGAGGCGAGCCGATCGGCCACGCTCATGATCGCGCCGACATCGGATCTCGGCGCGCCTTCGCCGCGGAGTCCGGCCAGCAATTCGGGCAACGCGGCAATCGCCTGTCCGGTCAACGCCTGCACCGCGTTCGTCGGCCCGATGGTCCGGTCGAGCACGCGGTTGAGCATGTTCTCGATTTTCCAGCTGAACTCGCCCAGAGCCAGCGCACCGACCAGGCGGCCCGAACCTTTCAGCGTGTGGAACGAGCGGCGAATCGGCTTGAGCCGCTCGAAATCGTTCGGGTCGGCTTGCCAGTTCGGCAACTGCCGGCTCAGGTTTTCGATTTCTTCTTGCACTTCCTCGACGAATACTTCGCGGATTTCCGCGTCGATCTCATCGGAGGCGCTCGTGTGGAAGCTCGCGTCGGGCAGCACGGCGCTGCCTTCGGTATCGGGAACTTCCTCTTCGATTTCCTCTTCGACTTCGACGTAGCGCACCGCTTCCGGCGCGGCCTGGACGGCGGCGTGCTGTTCGGTTTCGTCGACCGGCGGCGGAGCCGTCGGCTCGGTCTCTGGCAGGGCCAGGCCGTGCAGATCGTGCGTGACCGGCTCGTGTGCATGCGCCTCGCCGACGACGAGGTCTTCGAGATTCATGCCCGGCGCGATATCGACCGCGTGGGTCAGTTCGAGCTCGGCCGCGGGCGCGCGCTCGGCGGCCGCTTCTTCGCTGCGCGCGAAACTTGCGATCAGATCGTCGACGTTCGCGTCGGTGGTCAACTCGATGCTCGGCAGATGCGCGCCGTCATCCTGACCCGCGGATTGCTCGAACGGCGCCTCGGGTTCGGCGTCTGCCGGAACATGGTCGCTCCACTGCAGGAATTCACCGCGCGTCGCCGCGGCGTGCGCCTCGGCACCGTCGGCGCTCAGGCCGGATCCCGCTGCCATCAACGCTGCAGAGAACTCGTCTGCGGCGGGCGGCGCGCTTTCCGCTGCGTCATGGATCGCGGTGCTGTCGGCCTGCTCCGTCGCGGCGACGGTCTCGCCGTCCGCGTCATCGTCGGACGGGATCGGCCAGTAGCCGAGCGACTCCAGGCTGCTGCGCGTTACATCGAGGATATGGTCGCGGCCACCGCGCTGCTCGCGCGTGGCTTCCATGAAGTATTCGATCGACGCCAGGGCATCGGCGAGCTTGTCCATCTGCTCGACCGTCGGCACGCGCCGATGGTGCAGCAGCTCGACTTCGACGAAACGCACGATCGCCGTCATCAAGCCGGCCGGCTCGGTAAGGTCGAGCATGCGCAGCGCGCCGGAAATCTCTTCGAGCAGGCGCGGAATCTGTTCGACCTTGGCATGATCCCAGGGCGATTCGATGAACGCGACGATGTCCTGCTTGGCCTGGGCGATGTTGACCGAGGCTTCCTTCATCAGCGCGTCGAGAATCTTGCGGACCTCGGCCTTCGGCAGTTCCATCTGCACGGCGGCGTCTTCCGACGCCGGCTCTTCCCCGCCAAGTCGGTCGATGTGGTCGTCCAGCGATGCTTCGACGTAGAGCAGCGCGCCGGCGACATCGAGCAGGGTCGTTTCGTCGGCGCTGCGCGTCTTGCTGGCAATGTCGCCGATGATCTGGCGCTGTTCGGTCACCACGCGGCGTGGAACGCCCAAGCCGAGCATGCCGAGCGTGTCGCCGACACGGTCGAGCACTTCGCCTTGCGCGGCCAGGTCGCCCGGATCGGCGCCGTGCGCACGCAGGAAAATATCGAGCGCCTCCTTGACCCGCAACAGGTCGTCCTTGATCGCGGTCGACACGGTGTCGAGCAGCGCGCGGTTGTGGCCCGAGATCGAGCCTTTCGCATGCTCGACTTCGCGCTCGGTCGGCAGCAGTGAGTCGAGCCGGTACAGCTGGGCGATTTCCGCGGCGCGCGGACCGGCCGCGGTCGAGTGCGCGACGTAATACAACAGGTTCTTGGTCAGCTCACGCGGCGGATCGGCCGCGAACTCGGACTCTCCGCCGTCGACCAGGCGCTTGATCTGCCGGTCGATCTTGCCGAACAGCAGCTTCACGGCAGCGCTGGTTTCGAGCGAGCCGCTGCGGACCGATTCGAGCACGCCGGCGGCAACCCACCACAAGCGCCGCGCCTCTTCGCCCGCGCACAGCTTGCGCACGCGATCGAGCACGTCGATCAGGCGATCGAGCTGGTCTGCAGCCGAATCGTCACGGATCCAGCGCAACAGCGAAAGCTGGAATGCCGTGCGCAGGCGCGCGCCCTGGGCGTGCAATTCGATGACCGGCAAGCCCACCGCCGCGCCGGCGGCAGCAGCCGGCAGCGTCGCCGACAGATCCGGCGAAAACAGCGCCGACTCGGTCAGCAGCTTTTCGCCGCGCGTCGCGCGCAAGTCGTTCAACAGCGGCAGCAGGACGATCGGGATGTCCTTGTGGCCGCCCTGCAGGCGCTCGAGATAATCGGGCAGCTGCACGATGCCGCGCATCAGGACCGAATAGGTGTCGTCCTGCGGCTTCACGCTGCCGTCGAGCAGGCCTTGCGCGACGCGCTCCATCTCGTCCACGACCATCGCCGCGCCGTACAGCTCGACCATGCGCAGCGTGCCTTGCACCTGGTGCAGGTAGGTCGCGCAGAAGCGCATCAGGCTGGTGTCGGCGGGATCGTCGACGTAGGCCTCGAGCGCCTGACGCGCCTGGTTCAGGGTCTCGTCGAGTTCCTGCTTGACCCAGTTGAGGGTCGTGAAGTCGATGTCTTCTTGCAATTTCATGGGTGCGTTCCTGCTTTCCGTAGCTGCTCCAGCCCCGCACCAGATTCAACGCGAGCGCCCGCGCAGCGCTGCGCGCTGTTCGGACGATTCATCGGAGACTGCATCGGCATTGAAGGCAACTCACGCTGCGACAGGTATAAACCTTGGTTAGGATGGCAACTTGAAGTCGGCGACCGAACGGCGCAAATCCGCCGCCAATTGGGC
>DATIEJ010000428.1:0-5136 GCA_035455825.1 Rhodanobacteraceae bacterium
ACGACCTGGTCCAGATGGTAACGACGAACGCGGCGAAGACACTGCATCTGCAGGACGTGCTCGGCTCGATCGACGTCGGCAAGAAGGCCGATCTCACTGTCGTTGCCGGCACGTGTTCGGATCCGTGGTCGACCCTGCTCCACGCGCGGACCCGCGATATTCGCCTTGTGCTGGTCGGCGGCGTCGCGCTGCATGGCGATCCGGCGCTGCAAGCAGCGGCGCCATCCGTGCCGGGCTGCGAAACCCTGGATGTGTGTGGTGCGCCGAAGTTCACCTGCGTGGCCGAGTCCGGCGGCACGGTCACGAACAAGTTCGGTCAGACCTACGCCGAGATCCATGCGACTCTCGCAAACGGGTTCGCCGCCTACGACGCCATGAACCTGACGCAGTGGACGTTTGCGCCAGTCACGCCGCTGGCCGGGTGCCCGTGAGCGTCGCGTTACGCGCTTCGAGGTTGCGGCTCACCCATCGAGGCCATCGTTTGAACGGTCGCCGATCACGGTCCCTTATTGGAATCCGCTTGCGAAGATGTCATCGCTAAAGCCGGGATCGATGACCGCATGCGAGATTTCGCAAGCGCCGGTGTCGTTCGACCACATACTCTGCATTGCGTACGCGCCGTTGCCCATGACGACGTTCTGAACGAACCCGGGCGCCGGATACACGCCGCTGCACTCGTCACCGATTTCCTCGCCTGCGAACAGGCTGCCCGAAACCTGGTTGTACCAGCCTCCGAGCGTCGGATCGGTCAGCGTCTCGGCATACTCGTGTCCTTCGACGATCGAAACACCATCCAATGCGCCGCGGCTGCCCGAATTGACGGCATATGCCATGCAGCTGCCACCGACGTCGTAGACATACGGCATGTTCGTGAAAGCGACATCGCCATACGGCGAGAAGACGGCGCCGCCGCTCAGGTAATCGTCACCGCTGTAGGAATGCCACGCGCAGAAACCGCTGTCGGGCGTGTTGAAGCCATCGGGCTGCGCTCCGCTCGGTGAAAGAATTACGTACTGTGCGTAGCGGTTCGAAGCAGGCGTCGTATTGCCGAAATGCTTCGCCGCAGCGATGGCTTCCAGCGCAAGTTGCCGGCTGGTTGCCTGCGCGGGCGATGCGACCGAGTTGTCATACCAGACGCCTGCCAAAGCTCCTCCGGCCGGATAAGCGATATGCGCCGCATTCGCCGGACAATGCGTCGCGCCCGGCAATACCAGGGAGCCGTCGCAGTATTGCGTAAGGACTCCGGACCACAGCTCCGCGCCTGTTCCGAGCCCCTTGAACAGCATCTGCAGGTAAGGCACCGAACTTACGCGGTCGCCGGACAACGTCGTGTTGCCTTGCGCGTCGGTACCCTGGACGCCCCATTGACTGCCGTACACGACAAGATAAACCTTCGGTTTGCCGCTCGTTACGCCGACGTTGTCGACGCCGCCGGCATAGGCAAGCATCAATGAGCTTGCGCTTGCGTTTGTGACCGGCTGCCCGGCGTTCCAGGCGCCGATCCGGGCTGCGGCTTCGCGCGTGGGCACGGCGCCGTGGCGGTAAGGATGTCCGTAACGCGGCGCATAGGGATTGGCGCTGTCAGCGTGTTCCGACGCAGTGGCGTTCGACAAAACCGGCGCCACGAGGAAAGCGAACATGAACGCTTTGAGTAAATTTATCATTAAGGCACTTGTATACTAGCGGCGATGGGAGCGCCCATAGGTGGGGCGGCTTCGCGGCGATACAAGGTTTGTTCATTATTCCGTTCGGGCCGGCGCGTTTTGCGCGGCGCGTCGACGAAGCACCGGCAGACAAATGCTCAGGCGAACGGCATTGGAAGAGCGGTTCTTTCCGAAACGTTTGCGCGTGCGGTGAATTTCTGCTTCAGCATGCGATGCCGACGCTGTCGGCATCGACTGGCGCCGGCTCGGCCGCCTTCGCCGCGGTCGCCACCATCGCGGTCGCGAGCAGCAGCATTGCGCAGAAGAATCGAATGTACAAAGCGTTCATGATCATGTCCGATACACCGGAGATGTCGCCAGTTTTCGCCCGTCCTTGACAATAGATTCAGCGTTTCCGCCACATGATTACCCCGAGCAACCGCGCTACGTCATCTGCCGTGGCTTGCTGCGAAGATGCTTATACACCTGCGACGCCGTCCAGCCAAGATCGTGGCGCGGCGTCGAGGTGTAGAACGCGGATTCGGCATGATTCACGCCACGCGCGGACAGGCCGCAACCGGCAGGTCCGAGAACGACGCCACGACGCCTTGGTGCGCGGCTTCAAGCAGTCCACGCCGGAAAATGCTCCTGCATTTCCGGCATACCGGCCATCCATGGCCATGCCGAAAAATGCTCCTGCATTTCCGGCATACCGGCCATCCATGGCCATAAAAATACCCGCCATTGCGGCGGGTATTGGTTTTACGATCACTCAGCGCAAGTTCGAACGCTGCGAGCCTCACGGGCTCTCTCACGGCCGCTTGCCTCGGCCATCCATGGCCGTCGAGGCGTCAGTGCCAGCGCCGATCGACGGTGAATTCGGCCGCACAACCCTGATTGACCCATACGCCGGCGCGGTTCGAGCCCCAGTTGCGCCCTTCGACGCAGGCGCTGTCCGACATCTGTCGCGCGATCGTAACCCGCCCGGCTCCGCCAAGATCGACGGCGCAGAACCGGTACTCGAAGTTCTGGCTCTGGCAGGCGACATTGAAGCGCGAATCCCAACCCGGCTCCGGCTGCCAGCCATTGCGATCATGACGGCCGTCCTGATAGACGGCCTGGTCCTGATGGTCGGAATGATGTCTGCCGCTGGAGGCGGCAAAGCGTCCTGCGCAGCCGCGGTCCACCCAAAGTCCGCGCTGATCGATCCCCCAGTTCTCGCCGCGAATGCATCGCGTGTCGGACAACTGCTGGACCAGGCGCGCATCGTTCCAGGGAACGCGGCAGCGGGTCCTGCCCATGTCGCGGCTTTGACACTCGACAGTGTCGCCGTGACCGTGGTCCTGTGCGCGAACGACGGAAGTTGGCGCGGTGAAAATCAATACCAGTGCAGCTAGCGCTGTCAGGCGAAATGTCATGTGAGTCTCCTGTGAGGGTTTGGATCGCGCATGGCAGCCGATCGGCGCCGGCTACATGCCTAGGTGAACTCGTACGCGGCGCGCGTCGCGACGGCGGCGTTGCACAGCCTTTGATCACGCGCTTTGGTGACGTGGCTTTGTCGACGCAGTGTAGATTGTCCCTCCTGAACCGCGGCCAGTCGGTGCGTCAGCGCTCTTAACCTCCTTCACGAAGCAGACAGCGAGCTTGCCGAAGACGATCAACAGCGTTTAGATTCGGCGACGCAGCCACGGGATAGCGCTGTCGAGCTGCCAGGCTGCTCCCATTCGTCGAACTTCGCGAGGTACATGAACCATGATCAGCATTCGACGTTCGGCCGAACGCGGCTACGCGGACTTTGGCTGGCTCAAGAGCCGCCACACATTTTCATTCGCCAGCTACCACGACGACAGACACATGGGTTTTGGCCCATTGCGCGTGATCAATGAAGACCGCGTCGAACCGGGACGTGGCTTTGGGCAGCACAGCCACCAGAACATGGAAATCCTTTCCTGGGTGCTGGACGGCGCGCTCGCGCACAAGGACAGCATCGGGACCGGCGCCGTCATCATGCCCGGCGAGATGCAGCGCATGACCGCGGGCACCGGCATCGCGCATTCGGAGTTCAACAATTCCAGCACGGAGCCGGTGCACTTCCTGCAAATCTGGATTCTGCCGGCGACGCAGGGTCTGAAGCCCGGCTACGAGCAACGCAATTTCAGCGCGAAGCTCGATGGTGGTTTGCTGCTCGTGGCCTCGGCGGATGGCCGCGACAAGTCGGTGCTGATCCACCAGGACGTCGACCTGTATGCCGCGCGCATCGCGGCCGACGCGCAGCTTGCGCATCAATTCAGGCCCGGCCGCATCGGCTGGCTGCAGGTGGCGCGCGGGAGCGTCGAACTGGATGGACAGTCGCTCGAGCAGGGCGATGGCGCGGCGATCGAAGGTCTGCCCGGGATCAGGATCGAAGCGCTGGAAGACGCGGAGGTCCTGCTGTTCGACATGACGCGCTGATCGGAACCCGGCGATTCGTCGGCATCGCGTTATAATGACCAGAGCAGATTGCTTCAATCCACCTGCAGGGAGGCGGCAATGATGGGATCAACGAAATCATGGCAAATATCGCGACTTTTCTGCGGGACGAGATTTCACGGCTGAGCCGGAGAGAGATACGCAAGCAGGTAACGCCGCTTCGCAAGGCCGCCGCGGCGCATCGCCGCGAGATTGCCGCGCTCAAGCGACAGGTGCTCGAGCTGCAGCGCAAGGCGAAGGCCATCGCGAAGACCGCCGCGAATGCGCCGCGTGCGGCCGGCAGCGCCGAGTCCGCGCCTCCGCAACGTTTCGTCGCCAAGGGGCTGCGGTCGCTGCGCGCGCGCCTCGGTTTTTCCGCGCCCGAGCTTGCGCGTCTCGTAGGCGTCAGCGACCAGTCGGTCTACAACTGGGAACTCAAGAAGACCACCCCGCGCAAGGAGCAGCTGGCCGTGCTCGCCGGCATTCGCGCACTCGGGAAGCGGGAAGCCCGTTCGCGGCTCGAAGCGATCGACGGCCAGCGGCGGAAAGGGTCAGCACGCAAGGCACGCTAGGAATCTCTGCAGGGGTACCTCTGATTTCCGCTGCGTACCTCTGATCTCTGCTGCGTACCTCTGATCTCTGCTGCGTACCTCTGATCTCTGCCGGGTACCTCTGATCTCTGCTGCGTACCTCTGAATAAGTCGTCATTCCCGCGGCTCTCAACAGCGGAGCTGGTCAAGCGGGAATCCATCTTGATCTTGTTCCATTGATCAGAAAGCAAAATGGATTCCCGCTTTCGCGGGAATGACGACGGTTTTAAGTTGTCCCGCGGTTCCCTATTTAGGTTTTCTCATTTTCTGATTGTTCTTCTTGCATTTTTTCACACCTTTAAAGCCGGAGACTGCCGGAACGCGGATCTAAACGACTATCACCTCGAGGCCGAGGCCTCGCAACGATTCGAGCGTTTCCGCAGCGACACCGTCGTCGGTGACGATCTTGCTCAGACTACTCAGAGGCGCGATGACCGACAGGCTGCGCCGGCCGA
>DATIEJ010000429.1:0-2168 GCA_035455825.1 Rhodanobacteraceae bacterium
AGGGGCTAGCTGAAAAGCGCGTTGCTCTCGCCGGCCCCTGGTCCCTGCCCCCTCATCCCTGCTACTTGATAATCTTCGCCACCACGCCCGCACCGACCGTCCTGCCGCCTTCGCGAATCGCGAAACGCAGACCTTCTTCCATCGCGATCGGGTGGATCAGGCTCACCACCATCTTGATGTTGTCGCCCGGCATGACCATCTCCACGCCCGCCGGCAGTTCCACCGCGCCCGTCACGTCGGTCGTGCGGAAATAGAACTGCGGACGGTAGCCCTTGAAGAACGGCGTATGACGCCCGCCCTCTTCCTTGCTCAGCACATAGACTTCCGACTCGAAATCCGTGTGCGGCGTGATCGAACCCGGCTTGCACAGCACCTGGCCGCGCTCCACCTCGTCACGCTTCGTGCCGCGCAGCAGCACACCGACGTTGTCGCCCGCGCGCCCTTCGTCCAGCAGCTTGCGGAACATCTCCACGCCCGTGCACGTCGTCTTCGTCGTCGGCCGGATGCCCACGATCTCGATTTCGTCACCGACCTTGATGATCCCGCGCTCCACGCGTCCGGTCACCACCGTGCCGCGGCCCGAGATCGAGAACACGTCTTCCACCGGCAGCAGGAACGGCTTGTCCAGCACCCGCACCGGCTCCGGGATGTACGTGTCCAGCGCATCGACCAGCTTGATGATCGACGGCACGCCCAGATCGCTCTGGTCGCCTTCCAGCGCCTTCAGCGCCGAGCCCTTGATGATCGGCGTCTTGTCGCCCGGAAACTCGTACTTCGTCAGCAGGTCGCGCACTTCCATGTCGACCAGCTCCAGCAGCTCGGCGTCGTCGACCATGTCGCACTTGTTCATGTACACCACCACGTACGGCACGCCCACCTGCCGCGCCAGCAGGATGTGCTCGCGCGTCTGCGGCATCGGGCCGTCCGCGGCCGAGCACACCAGGATCGCGCCGTCCATCTGCGCCGCGCCCGTGATCATGTTCTTCACGTAGTCCGCGTGCCCCGGGCAATCCACGTGCGCGTAGTGACGGTTCGGGCTCTCGTATTCCACGTGCGCCGTCGAAATCGTGATCCCGCGCGCCTTCTCTTCCGGCGCCGCGTCGATCTGGTCGTATGCCTTGAACTCGCCGCCAAACCGCTCCGCACCAACCTTCGTCAGCGCCGCCGTCAGCGTCGTCTTGCCGTGATCCACGTGGCCGATCGTTCCCACGTTTACATGCGGCTTGGTGCGTTCGAATTTACCCTTGGCCATGGCTTGTCTACCTGTTTGCTAATCTTGAGTTGATGTCTTCTGTCGAAGCTGAGCGCGAATCCGGCACTCAGCTCTTCTTGATCACTGCTTCGGCGATGTTCGCCGGCGCTTCCGCGTAATGGTCGAATTCCATCGTGAACGTCGCGCGCCCCTGGCTCATCGAGCGCAGGCTGGTCGCATAGCCGAACATCTCGCCGAGCGGAACCTGCGCCGCGATCGTCTTGCCGGACGGACTGTCGTCCTGTCCCTGCAGCACGCCGCGCCGGCGTGAAAGATCGCCCATCACGTCGCCCATGTAGTCTTCCGGCGTCACGACTTCGATCTTCATGATCGGCTCGAGCAGGACCGGACTGGCCTTGCTGAAGCCTTCCTTGAACGCCATGGAACCTGCGATCTTGAACGCCATTTCGTTCGAGTCGACTTCGTGATACGAACCGTCGATCAGCTTCACCGCGACGTCGACGACCGGGAATCCGGCCAGCACGCCATTGCCAAGCTGCTCGCGAATGCCCTTCTCGACCGCCGGGATGTATTCCTTCGGAATCACGCCGCCGACGATGCCGTTCTCGAACTCGAAACCGGTGCCGCGCTCGCGCGGACCCAGCTCGATGACGACGTGGCCGTACTGGCCGCGGCCGCCCGACTGGCGCACGAACTTGCCTTCCTGCTTGACGTGCTTGCGGATCGTCTCGCGGTAGGCAACCTGCGGCTTGCCGACGTTCGCCTCGACGCTGAACTCGCGCTTCATGCGGTCGACGATGATGTCCAGGTGCAACTCGCCCATGCCGGCGATGATCGTCTGGCCGGACTCTTCGTCCGAGCGCACGCGGAACGACGGATCTTCCTGCGCGAGACGCGACAGGGCGATGCCCATCTTTTCCTGGTCGCTCTTGGTCTTCGGCTCGATCGCCATCGC
>DATIEJ010000430.1:0-6038 GCA_035455825.1 Rhodanobacteraceae bacterium
TCGCAGCGCGCTGCGCATCGAGCCGGACCTGGCCGGCGCGCGCTACAACCTCGAACTGCTCGAGCGCCTGTCGCCGCTGCGGCACCTGGCCGGCTGGCGGCGCAATACCGACCCGATCATGCTGCACGTCGACAAGCACAACGGCTGGACCTCGATGCAGGACGACCGGAAACGGGGCCTGCCTTGAATGCGCTGCGCCGTTTGGCCCGGGTCGTCGTGGCGCGTCGCGTGGGCACGCTGATCCTCGCCGCGATCGTGCTGCTGCCGGTGTTCTTCTCGCCGCAGCGCATGCTGGCCGGCACGACGTTCGCGTACCTGTTCGTGATCGACGTCAGCGAAAGCATGAACGTGCGCGATGTCGACGCCAGCCTGCCAAAACAGTCACGCCTGGACCGGGCGAAGTCAGCCGTCATTGCAGCGCTTGCGGCGCTGCCTTGTGGTTCGCGCGTCGCCGTCGGCCTGTTCGCCGGCAGCGACACGCTGGTTTTGTTCGAGCCGCTCGAGGTCTGCCGCCACTATCCGGCGATCGAGCAGGTCGTCGACGGCATCGATTGGCGCATGGCCTGGGACGGCGACTCGCGCATCGAAGCCGGTGTCGTCAACGCGCTGCATGAAGCCGGCAACCGCGGCCTCGACCTCGTGTTTCTCAGCGACGGGGATGAAGCACCGCACGTTGCCGTGCCACACATGGGTGAACTGCTTGCGCTGCAGGGCAAGGTCAAGGGTTGGCTGGTCGGACTCGGGTCGCAGCAGTCGAGTCCGGTGCCGCACCTCGACGCGGACAACAACATCATCGGCTACTGGACGGCAGTCGATGCCGTGCGCGAAGGCTTCTACCCGAATCTATCCGAACTCGTGAAGCAGTCGGCCTCGCCAGCCGAACTCGAGCGCTCGGGCGCGCTCGACGAGGTGCGGGAGCACAAGTCGGCGTTGAACGAGGACTATCTGAGGCTCGTCGGAACGTCGGCTGGGCTTGGCTACGTGAAGGCCGACTCGCCGGCGCGCGTTGCAACGACAATCTCTGACCTCACCACAGCCCGGCACGAGCCGGCCGAGCGCGATATGCGGATTGTGTTCGGGCTGACGGCGGCGTTGCTTGTGATGGTTGGGTGGCTGAAACAAGGGCTGAGGGCTGAGGGCTGACGGCGGAAGATCAAAAGCGGCGCCGCTCTGGCTTTTCGGCCCTCAGCCCTCAGCCCTCAGCCCTTTCTGCAGCATCTGCTTCGCGTGCGCCAGCGTTTCGCGCGTGATTTCGATGCCGCCGAGCATCCTGGCGATTTCGTCGCGGCGTGATTTGTCGTCGAGCACGTCGATGCGCGTCTGCGTGTTCTTTCCGTCGCTGGATTTCGCCACGCGCAAGTGATGATGGCCCTGGGCCGCGACTTGCGGCAGATGCGTCACACACAAGACCTGGCGTTGCCCGCCCAGGCGGCGCAGCTTCTGGCCGACGACTTCGGCGATCGCGCCGCCGATGCCGGCGTCGACTTCGTCGAACACCATCGTGCCGATTTCGTCGAGACCAAGCGCCGCGACTTCGATCGCCAGGCTGATGCGCGACAGTTCGCCACCTGAGGCGGCTTTGCGCAACGCGCGCAGCGGTTGGCCCGGATTCGCGCTGACGAGAAACTCGACGCGTTCGCGTCCCTGCGCATCGGCTGCGAATTTGTCCGATTCGGCGCTGCCAGCGGCTTCGAGCTGCGCTTCGAAGCTCCCGCCGCGCATTCCGAGTTCGTCCATCAGCGCGCTGACGTCGCGGCCGAGGCGCTGCGCGGTCTGCGCGCGCAACGACGACAGTTTCGCGGCCGCGGCCGCATATTCGCGTTCGATCACGCTGCTTTCGCGCTCCAGCTTCTGCAGCACGACGCCGGCATTCCGCAATCCTTCCAGTTCGTCGCGCAGCGCCTGCGCGTGCGCCTTGAGCTGGGCGACCGGCAAACGGTGCTTGCGGCCAAGTTCGTGCAGCTTGGCGATCTGGGTTTCGGCATCGGCGAGTCGTTCCGGGTCCAGATCCAGCGCGTCGCGATAGCGGGCGAGTGCCTCGTTTGCCTCGCCGACCTGGATCTCCGCGGCGTCGAGCAACTCGCGCACGCCGACGAGATTCGCGTCGACTTCGGCCAGGCGCGCCGTTTCGCTGCGCGCGCGCGCGACCAGGCGCATGAGATTGAATTCGCCGTCGCCGTCGAGCAGCTCGGCCAGCGCCGTCGTGCCCTGGACCAGCTGGCCGGCGTTGCTCAGGCGCCTGTGGGTTTCGTTCAGCGCGTCGAGCTCCGCGGGTTCGAGCGCGAAGCGGTCGAGTTCGGTGACCTGGTGATCGAGCAGGGCAATGCGCTCGGCTTGATCGTGTTCTCCGCCCTGCATCAGCGCGCGCCTGCGCGCGTCGAGAGCGCGCCACTGCGCCGCCAGCGCGGCAACCTGCTGCAGCGCCGCGCCATGATCGCCATACGCGTCGAGCAAGGCCAGCTGGCTGGTGCGGTCGAGCAAGGCCTGGTGCTCGTGCTGGCCATGGATCTCCAGCAGGTGTCCGGTCAGGGTCTGCAACTGGCCCAGGGTCGCTGGATGACCATTGATCCAGGCTCGTGACGTGCCTTCGCTGCGGATCACGCGGCGCACCTGGCAGGCATCGCCATCGTCGAATTCCTGGCCGGCCAGCCAGGCACGCGCGGCGGGCGCGTCGGCCAGCGAAAATTCCGCAATCAGCTCGGCGCGCTCGCAGCCATGCCGCACGACGCCGGACTCGGCGCGCTGGCCGGCGAGCAACAGCAGCGCGTCGACGAGCAGCGACTTGCCGGCGCCAGTTTCACCGGTGACGACCGTCAGCCCATCGGAGAAACCGATATCGGTCTCGCCGACAATGGCGAAATCCTTGACGTACAGCGACTGCAGCATGCGCGAAAGCGGGGTCGGAAGAAAGGTGGCGGCGCGACGCTAGCACGCGTCGGCGGCAACGCCAAGACTCGATGAACGGGAAACCGGCGCGTCAACGTTGCGGACCGGGTATCGCCTTGAACGACCTGCAACACAGAACCATATTGATTCGCGAGCGTAGCATTGCTAGCTTGATCCCCATCTTCGACCGCGCTGCATCATGTCCCCACCGTTCGGCCCCAAGCTCGATGCCCGCGCACGCCAGCTTCTGCGCACGCTGATCGCGCAGTACATTGCCGACGGGCAGCCGGTCGGCTCGCGCACGCTGGCGAGGAATTCGGGCCTCGACGTCAGTCCGGCGACGATCCGCAACGTCATGTCCGACCTCGAGGAGATCGGGCTGCTTTCAGCGCCGCACACATCGGCCGGCCGCATCCCGACCGCCCAGGGCTACCGCGTGTTCGTCGACAGCCTGCTCGAACTGACGCCGCTGGACCCCGAGCAGCTCGAACAGATGCGGCTGGGCCTGCCGAGCCAGGCGCCTACCCAGGATCTGCTCAACGGCGCTTCGTCGCTGCTGTCGGACGTGACGCGGTTCGTCGGCGTCGTCACGGTTCCGAAGCGTGAGGAGTTTCCGTTCCGGCACATCGATTTCGTCGCGCTCGGCGGCAATCGCGTGCTCGTCATCCTCGTCTTCACGGACAACGAGGTGCAGAACCGGGTCGTGACGACCCAGCGCGTTTACACGGCAAGCGAGCTCGAGCAGGTCGCCAATTTCCTGAACGCGAACTATGCCGGCTTGCGCATGGCCGAAATCCGCGAGCGCATGCTGCTGGAAATGCGCGAGACCAGCCACCGCCTGCATCAGCTGATGGTCGCCGCCGTCGACGTGACCCAGGATGCGTTCACGGAACGGCCCGGGGCCGACATGCTCGTCGCCGGACAGGTCAACCTGATGGGCTCGCAAGGCCTGGCCGACATGGATCGTCTGAAAGAGCTGTTCGAGGCATTCCAGCGCAAGCGTGATCTGCTCATGCTGCTGGAAAATTGCTCGCATGCCGAGGGCGTTCGGCTGTTCATAGGCGAGGAATCGGGCTTTACCGCCCTGGACGGCTGCAGCCTCGTCACGGCGCCCTATGGCGTCGAGGGCAGGGTCCTGGGAGTACTGGGCGTCATCGGGCCGACCCGCATGGCCTACCAGCGCGTGATACCGGTCGTGCAGGCGACCGCACAGATCCTGTCCAGCGCCTTGAATCGCTCGCAGCAGGCCCCATAGATTCCGCGCTCCACGGCGGCATTGCCGCCGTGGACCTTGTCCCCTCTCCCCGCGGGCTCTTCAGCGGGGAGAGGCTAGGGTGAGGGGCGCTCTACCTGCGCCAAGGTGAGGATAGATCCAGGGGCAATTCCTGCGGAACGCAGCTTCTGCCGCGGGCCGTTTTCTATTTGTGGAGCTTTGTTGGAATGATGGAAACCACCAATCCGAATCAGCCCAGCCCGCCGAACGACGACGCTGCAAACGCCGATGCCGTCCAGACCGACGTCGACCAGCTCAGCCAGAAGCTGAGCGAGTACGAAAACAAGCTCGGCGAGATGCGTGACGTGCTGCTGCGCGAGCGCGCGGAAATCGAGAACCAGCGCCGGCGGCTGCAGCGCGATCTCGAACAGGCCCGCAAGTTCGCCAACGAGCGCCTGCTCGGCGACCTGCTGCCGGTTTGCGACAACCTCGAGCGCGGCCTGGCCGTCGAAAACGCCGACGTCGCCGCCTTGCGCGAGGGGATGGACCTCACGCTGAAGGCACTGCTGAAAGTCGCCGAGGGCAATGGCCTGAAGCCGATCGACCCTATCGGCCAACCGTTCAATCCGGAGCTGCACCAGGCGATGACGATGGTCGCGGCGCCGGGCCGGGCGCCGAATACGGTCGTCGCCGTCATGCAGAAGGGATATGCGTTGAACGATCGCCTGCTGCGCCCTGCGCTGGTCGCGATCGCGAAGGCGCCGGACGCTTGAATTGACTCGCGCCGACCCCAGTATTGCAGCCATGCGCGGCGAATCGCGCCGCAACAAAATCCAGCGAATTTTCGGAGACTGAAACATGGGCAAGATAATCGGTATCGACCTGGGCACGACCAACTCGTGCGTCGCGATCATGGAGGGCAACACGACCCGCGTGATCGAGAATTCCGAGGGTGACCGGACCACGCCGTCGATCGTCGCGTTCAAGGATAACGAGGTCCTCGTCGGCGCCACGGCCAAGCGCCAGGCGGTGACGAATCCGAAGAACACGTTCTATGCGGTCAAGCGCCTGATCGGCCGCAAGTTCACCGATGCCGAAGTCAAGAAGGACCTGGACCTCGTGCCGTACAAGATCCTCGCGCACGACAACGGCGACGCGTGGCTCGAGACTGCCGACGGCAAGAAGCTGTCGCCGCAGGAAATCTCGGCCAAGATCCTCATGAAGATGAAGAAGACGGCCGAAGACTATCTCGGCGAACCGGTGACCGAAGCGGTCATCACGGTGCCGGCGTACTTCAACGACTCGCAGCGCCAGGCGACCAAGGACGCCGGCCGCATCGCCGGCCTCGAGGTCAAGCGCATCATCAACGAGCCGACCGCGGCCGCGCTGGCCTATGGCATCGACAAGAAGGGCGGAGACCGCAAGATCGCCGTGTACGATCTCGGCGGCGGCACGTTCGACGTGTCGATCATCGAGATCGCCGAAGTCGATGGCGAGAAGCAATTCGAAGTGCTGGCGACGAACGGTGATACGTTCCTCGGCGGCGAGGACTTCGACAAGCGCCTGATCGACTATCTCGTCGACGAGTTCAAGAAAGACACCGGCGTCGACCTGAAGAACGATTCGCTTGCGTTGCAGCGCCTGAAGGACGGGGCCGAGCGCGCGAAGATCGAGCTGTCGAGCGCGCACCAGACCGAGGTGAACCTGCCGTACATCACGGCCGATTCGTCGGGTCCGAAGCACCTGAACATCAAGCTGACGCGGGCCAAGCTCGAAGCGCTGGTCGATGAACTGATCAAGGCGACGATCGGACCGTGCCGCACGGCGCTGAACGATGCCGGCCTGAAGATTTCCGACATCCAGGAAGTCATCCTGGTCGGCGGCCAGACGCGCATGCCGAAGGTGCAGGACGCGGTCAAGGAATTCTTCGGCAAGGAGC
>DATIEJ010000431.1:0-8023 GCA_035455825.1 Rhodanobacteraceae bacterium
TGATCGCGGTCGGCGGCATGGGGCTCGGATCGACGATGAGCCTGGCCGTGCTCGAGCACACGCGCGAGATCGGCGTGCTGCGCGCGATCGGCGCGCGTCATCGCGACATCGTGACGTTGCTGCAGGTCGAAGGCATCGTCATCGCGCTGCTCGGCTGGCTCGTATCGATTCCGTTGTCCGTGCCGATGAGCATCGTGCTCGAGCGCGCGTTCGGAAAGATCATGTTCGAGGTGCCGACGAGCATCGTGCCGGACGGCTCCGGCGTCGTGCAGTGGCTCATGCTCGTGATCATCGTCGCGCTGCTGGCGTGCGCATTGCCGGCACTGCGTGCGACAAGGACTTCGACGGCGGCGGCACTGAGCTACGAGTAATCCGGCCCCGGCGCGGACGTTGTGCGCAAGCGGCACGCGACGAATATGCGTGCAGGTTCAATCGTTCCAAAAACGTCGACAGCCTGCATTCATCGGTGCATGTCTAAAACACCTGCATGGAATTCCTGCAAAGAGCCGCCACGCAGTTCGCGATCAGCCCGCTAGCTTCCGCAGGCATGCTGTCGACGCGTTCGCGCGTGCTGGCCGTGCCGTTCACCGTGGCAATCGCGCTCGCCGGCTGCGGCGAAGTCGCGACGCTGCCGGTATCGGCCGGCACGGGGCCTGAGCCAACGCTGCCGCCGCCGAATCCAACGCTGATTCCAACGATAAAGGTTGCTCCGGCCAAAGGCTGGCCGTCCGGTGCGACGCCGCAGACTGCGGCCGGCACGCGTGTCAGCGCGTTCGCCAGTGGGCTGGACCACCCACGCTGGCTCTACGTGCTGCCGAACGGAGACGTGCTCGTCGCCGAAACCAACGCTCCGCCGAAACCCGACGACCGCCGCGGCATCCGCGGCTGGGTCATGGGCATGCAGATGAAGAAGGCTGGCGCCGGCACGCCGAGCGCGAACCGGATAACGTTGCTGCGCGATACTGGCGGCACCGGCGCCGCCGATTCTCGCAGCGTGCTGATCGAGGGCCTGAACTCGCCGTTCGGCATGACGCTGGTCGGCCACGATCTGTACGTCGCCGATTCCGACGCGGTGCTGCGCTTTCCGTATTCGGACGGCGACACGCATATCACGGCGCCTGGCGCGAAAGTCGTGGATCTTCCGGCCGGACGCATCAATCACCACTGGACCAAGAATCTCATCGCCAATGCCGACGGCTCGAAGTTGTATGTCACGGTCGGCTCGAACAGCAACGCTGGCGAAAACGGCATCGAGGCAGAGGCCGGGCGCGCGGCAATCTGGGAAGTCGATGCGAAGACCGGCACGCACCGGGTGTTTGCCTCGGGCCTGCGCAACCCGAACGGCATGGCCTGGGAACCGGCGAGTGGCGCGCTCTGGACGGTGGTCAACGAGCGCGATGAAATCGGCAGCGACCTCGTGCCGGATTACCTCACGTCGGTGCGCGACGGCGGGTTCTACGGCTGGCCATTCTGTTACTACGGTCGACACGTCGACGAGCGCGTGAAGCCGCAACGGCCCGACCTCGTCGCCGCGGCGATCGTGCCGGACTACGCGCTCGGACCACACACCGCATCGCTTGGCCTGGCGTCGTCCGCTGGAACTTCACTGCCCGCCGCGTTCGCCAACGGCATGTTCATTGGCCAGCACGGATCGTGGAATCGCGACCCGCTGAGCGGCTACAAGGTGATTTTCGTTCCGTTCGCCGAGGGAAAGCCGGCCGGCGCGCCGATCGACGTATTGACCGGATTCGTCGACGCGCAGGGCGATGCTCTTGGACGACCGGTCGGTGTCGCACTCGACCGGCGAGGCGCGCTGCTCGTGGCCGACGACGTCGGCAATGTCGTCTGGCGCGTCACGTCGCAGTAGCGATCGTGCAGGGGGATTTCAGTTCGAGAGCGCTTTCTCTGCGGCGAGCAGGCGCATGCGCACGAGATCGGCGAGCGTCGGCGCCGCCATCTTTTCCATGATGCGGCTGCGATACGAATCGATCGAGCGATTGCCGGTTCCGAGCGCGCGCGCGACCTCACGGTCGGTCTTGCCGCTGATCAGCAGATCCAGCACGCGGCACTCCTGCGCCGTCAGCGAGCTGAGCCTTCGCAACACGTTGCTGCGTTCGTCGTCATCCTGGCGCTGGCGCCGATGGCGATCGATCGCCTGGCGCACGCGCGCCACGAGGTCTTTGTTGTCGACCGGCTTCTGGATGAAATCAACGGCGCCTTCGCGCATCGCCGAGACCGCAATCGGCACGTCCGCGGCGCCGGTCAGGAAGATCACCGGCGTGTCGACGCCCCTCTGCTTCAGGCGAACCTGAACTTCGAGGCCGTCCATGCCCGGCATGCAGACGTCGAGGATGATGCAACCCGGCCGGTCCAGACGCGCCTGCGCGAGGAAGTCCTGTCCGGAGTTGTAGAGTTCCGCCTTGAGTTTCGCCGCTGCAAACACGCGCCGCAGAGCGGCCAGCATCAGGCCGTCGTCGTCGACGACGATCACGACCGGCTCCTCGGCATGAACCGCGTGCATTTTTGGCGGATCGATAGTCATCGGATAGGCGAGCCCACTCTCGCATCCCATGTGAACCGGGCAATCCTACTCGATCGCGCGCCGCCGACAAAGCGGGTCAGACGCAGCAGGCCGCCTGAACGGCAATCCTAAGAGCCCGGACGCACGATGCGCAGTGCCGTGGCGCCGTCGAGGTTCATCAGCGGGAAATAGACGTCGTGCGTGCGCGGATCGACCGCGACGACATGCGCGTGCGGACCGGAAAATGTTTCGCCGGCCTTCACGACCTTGCCGGCTTCGAAGCCGAACAGCGCCGTGTTCCCGGACTCGCTCGCGACATACAAAAGGCCCAGGCCGGGATCGAACGCCAGGACGTCCGGGTCCCTGCCGGTGCTGAACGAAGCCATGGTCTTGCGGGTGCGCAGGTCCAGAACGAGCAATTTCGCATTGTCTTCGCAAGCGATGAACGCCAGCTGCCGCTCGGCGTCGATCAACAGGCCGTGATTGCGTTTCGCCCCCGGCAGAGGCGTGCGGCCGACGACCTTGTCGGTCACCGGATCGATCTCGACCAGGTCCCCGGCAGTCTGCACGTTCGCGAAGACGTGCTTCGACGCAGCGTCGTACTGCGAATTGCCGACTTCCCCGCCGAGTGGAATCGTCGCAACACGGACATTGCGTTCGACATCGATCACGGTCTCGGTGTTGCCGTGCTCGTCGGAAACATAGAGCTTGCGGACTTCCGGTGCGTAGGCCATGCCATCGGGATACACACCCGCCGGCACGCGCGCGATGATCTGCCACGAATCCGCGTCGATCGCGACGACCTCGTTCGTGCCGGTGGCCGACGCATAGACTCGGCGCAATGGCGGGATCGCCAGCACGCCGTGAACCTTGCTCACGTTCGCGACGCGCGCGACGACGCGCCGCGCCTGCGTGTCGAACACGACGACGGCGCTGTCGCCGAGGTGCGCGATGAACAGCAGGTGGCGGTCGGCATCCAGGCTCGTGTAATCCAGCCGCGTGGTATTGCCGCCAAGCGGAATGTCGGCGACCGGCAGCAGCGCCACGCCGGCGCCGAAAGCCGCGCACGAAAGCAATGCAATGCTCGCGGCGAGCGATGTGAGACGAACGTCAGAACACGTCAGGCGCATCGACATGACCTCGTGGGAGATGCCTTGGCCAAGGAATCCAGACCAGCCCCGCTACGCCGGCGTCGCGCCGTATGCGCCCAGCGCAGCCGGATTCCACGCATGCGTCTCGCCGCGCGCATGGTGGCACCAGGCATACAGCGCGTCGTAGATCACCATGCCGTGCTTCAACATCTCGTGATCATCGCGATACAGGTGCGAAAGTCCGAGCGAGACGGCGAGCAGCCCGGCCGCCTGAGGCGCGAGGTCCGGGCGGGCCGTGTCGGCGCCGCGCACGATGACGGCGAGTTCCGCGAGCGCCGCATCGTCTCCCAGTCGGTATTTGCGCAGGAACGCATCGAAGCTGCACAACTCGCCGACATGGCTCAATTCCACATTCGGCACGTCGTAGGGAATCGCGGCGCCATCGCGTGCGACGGCAAGCACCTCGCCAGGCGGAACGAACAGGAATTCCGGCTCGCGATCGATGAAGCGCGCGATCAGCCACGGGCAGGCAATGCGATCGATCTTCGGCCGTTCCCGGGTCACCCATTTCATGGCGCGCCTCCATTGTTCAGGTTGCGGGCAGAAGTTATTGTCGATATTACTACAATGATGTAGGCTTTACTACATGCATGATTCGCGTACCTGGCTGATGCTGGTCAACAGCGTATCCGGCGAAAACAAGACCGCCCGCATGCGCATCTGGCGCGCGCTCAAGGCGAGCGGCGCGGCGGCGCTGCGCGATGGCGTCTACGTGTTGCCGCGATCGGACGCTGCGCGTGCGGTATTTGCCGGACAGGCCGAAGAGGTCGCCGCTGCCGGCGGAACCGCGCATATCCTGGCGTTCGACGGCGAGGATGACGTCCAGCAAAGCGAACTGGTCCGCCTGTTTGATCGCGGCGCCGATTACGCGCAGCTGTTTGCGAGGCTCGAGGCCTTCAAGTCCACGATCGCAAAGCTCGACGAGGTGGAAGCCCGGCGCCAAGCCAGCGCGTTGCGCCGCGAACTGGGGGCACTCGTGGCGATCGACTTTTTCCCGGGCGCCGCGCGCGACCAGATCGAAAGCGCCCTCGCCGACTGCGAAGCCGCGCTGAATGCGCGATTCTCGCCGGACGAACCGCACCCGACCCAGGGCGCTATCGCGCCGCGCAACCGGACTCGGTATAGCGGACGCACCTGGGCGACCCGCCAGCATCCGTGGATCGATCGCGTCGCGTCAGCCTGGCTGATCCGCCGCTTCATCGATCCGAAAGCGAAATTCCTCTGGCTGAAGAAGCCGAAAGACTGCCCGAAGTCGGCAGTGGGCTTCGATTTCGACGGCGCGGAGTTCACGCATGTCGGCGCGCGCGTGACGTTCGAGGTGCTCGCGGCGGGCTTCGGCCTCGACAAGGACAGGGCGATCGCGCGCATCGGCGCGATGGTCCACTATCTCGACGTCGGCGGCATCGCGGTGCCGGAAGCCGCCGGGTTCGCCGCGATCATGACCGGCGCGCGCGCGCAGCAAGCCGACGACGACAAGCTTCTGAAGGGCATGAGCGCGGTGCTGGATGCGTTATATGCCAGCTACAACGAACTTCCTGGAGGTGCACCGTGAAACAGCATGGAACCAATCACTCCGTGTCCGCACGAACGAAACCGATGCTTGCCTTGTGCGTGGCTCTGGGCGCTTTCGCTGCAACCGGAAGTCAGGCCGGCGTTCCATCGCTCGATGCCAAGGCGATCGGCGACGCGAGCGGCGCCGCAGCGACCGCGACAGCGGATGGAGTCGTGAAAATCGGCTGGCCCCGAACCGATGTGACCGTAACGGTCGACGGCTTGAAGCTGCCGCCGGCCGCGGGCCTGGGGTCGTGGGCCGCGTTCGCACCGATGTCCGACGGCGCTATGGTGATGGGCGATACCGTCGTATTCGAGGACGAAGTCGATGCGGCAATCGATGCGGCGTTCGCGCATGGCCTCGACGTGACCGCCCTGCACAACCACTTCTTCCACGACACGCCGAAAGTCTACTTCATGCATATCGGCGGCAATGGCAAGCCCGACGCGCTCGCGGCCGGCGTCAAGGCCGTCTGGGACGCCATCCGCGCCGTGCGATCCGCGCACGCCGAGCCGGCGACGAGCTTCGGCGGCAAGGCGCCGACGGCAGGCAGAGTCGACGCGACGGCGATCGGCAAGATCGTTGGCCAGCCGGCAGTCGACATGCAGGGCGTTGCGAAGATCACGATCGGACGCAGCGGCACTATGCAAGGCATGGCGGTCGGCGCTTCGATGGGACTGACGACATGGGCAGCCTTCAGCGGCAGCGATGCGTTGGCAGCAATGGACGGCGACTTCATCATGAGTGCCTCGGAGGTCCAACCGGTATTGCATGCGCTGCGCAAGGGCGGCATTCACATCGTTGCATTGCACAGCCACATGATCGGCGAGCAGCCGGACTTCTACTTCGCCCACTTCTGGACCACCGGAAAACCCGACGACCTGGCGCGTGCGCTGCGAAGCGCTCTCGACGCGCAAACCATGGCCGGCAAAACCTGACCGGCCGGCCAGATGGAGAAGCAGGCAGCGGCCTCGAAATCCGCTGACGACACGGTCAGCCTGGCCGAAGCGGCGCGCGTGTGGGCGAAGATCGGCTGGCTCGGTTTCGGCGGGCCGGCGGGCCAGATCGCGCTGATGCATCGCGAACTCGTCGAGAAGCGCCGCTGGATCAGTGACGAGCGTTTCCTGCACGCGCTCAGCTACTGCATGCTGTTGCCCGGACCCGAAGCGCAGCAACTGGCGATCTACATCGGCTGGCTCATGCATCGCACGGCCGGCGGCGTCATTGCCGGCACGCTGTTCGTGCTGCCGGGCGTCATCGTCATCGGCGCGTTGAGCTGGCTTTATGCCACTTACCAGCAATTGCCGGCGGTCGCGGCGATTTTCTTCGGACTGAAGGCCGCCGTGCTCGCCGTGGTCGTCGAGGCCGTGCTGCGCGTCGGCCGGCGCGCGCTGAAGAATCGCCTGATGGTCGCGATCGCGGCTGCCGCTTTCATCGTGTTGTATTGCTTCAAGCTGCCGTTCCCGCTCGTGATTCTGGGCGCAGCGGCAATCGGTATCGTTGGCCGCCACTGGCAGCCGGAAAGCTTTCCGGCGCCCGCTTCGAGCGCAGCACTGGCGCAGGGTGATTACCTCGTCGACCGGCGGATCGCGCGCGGCGAATTGACCCAGATGTCGCGCCCCCTGCGCAAATCGATCGCGGTTCTCGTCGTCTGCTCGGTTTTGTGGGTTGGCCCGATCGTCGCGGTCATTGCGTTGTTCGGCCGCGACAGCATCTTCGCCCAGCAGGGCGTGTTCTTCGGCGAGGCTGCAGTCGTGACATTCGGCGGCGCCTACGCCGTTCTGGCCTACATCGCGCAGAAGGCCGTCGAGATCTATGGATGGCTCAGCCCGGGCGAGACGGTCGACGGCCTCGCGCTGGCGGAGACGACACCCGGCCCGTTGATCATGGTCGTGCAGTACGTTGCGTTTCTCAGCGCTTTTCGCCACCCCGGAGGCATGCCGCCATACGCAGCCGCCGTCCTCGGATCGCTGCTCACGACCTGGGTAACGTTCGCGCCGTGCTTCCTGTGGATATTCCTCGGTGCGCCCTATGTCGAAGCGCTGCGCGGCAACCGGACGATACATGCTGCGCTTTCGGCGATCACCGCGGCCGTCGTCGGCGTGATCCTGAACCTTTCGGTCTGGTTCGCGGTGCACACGATCTTCCACACGGTGCGCGCGACGCAGTCAGGGCTCGTTCGCGCGGACATTCCCGATTGGAACAGCATCGATCCAGCCGCGCTGGCGCTCGGCGCAGCGTCGCTCCTGGCGATGCTGCGTTTCAAGCTCGGCATGGGCTGGACGCTGCTCGGCAGCGCCGTGCTCGGCGCGTCGTGGGTGTATGCCTCGAACTGACGGCGGCAGCCTGCTCAGTTTTTTACGCCGCCGCATTCGCCCGCGTGATCGACCGAAACTCCCGCCGACGCAGCGCCGCACGCGTTGGCGTAGGTTTTCCCGTCGCAGCCGCATACGGGCGTGTAATCCATCGTGCACATCCGCGTCTTGACCCTGCAGACGCCGGCGGCCTCCGGCACATGGCAGTTGCCGATGCCGACGTCGCAGAATTGATTCGTGCCGGGGCACTGCGTAGCCGCGCTTCCGCCGCAGGCCACGGAGTCTTCGGCACTGGCGAGGGCGAAATGGAGCAGGCAAGCGATGGCCAAGGCCGTGATGCCGAGTGGTCTCATGCTTGATCTCCGATGATCGGACGCTGCGGCATCCAGGTTTCCGGTCGTCAATGCCGGCCATTGGCGCGGTCCGGCTTCCGATCATAGTCCTGCCTCGCGCCCACCCACAACGCGAAGCGTGCGGCGGCTTC
>DATIEJ010000432.1:0-4949 GCA_035455825.1 Rhodanobacteraceae bacterium
GGCGACTTTCGCCTGCGACGTACCTGCTGCGGCAAAGTTCTGGTGGTTCTCGACCCACACGCATCGCCGTGCGCAGTCGGCGACGCTGCGCAACGGCGCGAGCACGCTCCTGGTGACGTCGAACTGGGAGGCGCCCTCCATTGCAACCTACGCTGCGCCGTCGTTCTACCAGTTCGGCGCAGGCCAGAAACTGACCTACGAATGTGCGTTCATGAATGATCGAGGCTCCACGGTACAGACCGGCGACAACTACGAGAGCGACGAGAACTGCATCGGCGTGGGCTATTACTTTCCTGGCGACGGGGCGCTTTGTTACAACAACGTCGGGCCGCTTTGAGGGAAATACGACCGGAACGCCGATTAAACGGCCTCCGCGCCCGAAACGATTGGGAAAGGCGTTCTGGTTCAGTGATGTTCGGTCAAGCGCCAAGCAACGTTCTTTGATCACATGGCGGCCGTGTCGCGATTTTCGGCTGCTGCCAGGGCTTCCGGACGCCAGACGCGCAGCGCCAAGCCGTCCGGGAAGCTCTTGCTTCCGAGCCATTTCAGTCCAGCCTCATGCACCGTTTCGCAAACCGGAGCCAGCGGAATCTGTTCGGCGATAACGCAGCATGTGATCAACAACTCGATCATCGCGAACAATACCGGCCAGGCCGGCATCGCCGACCTGCGCGTGCCGGCCAGCGCGACGATCGACGTCTCGAGCAATCTGGTGCTTAGTACCGACTCGACCGTTTCCGGACTGATAACCGTCGCTGCCGACCCCCGCCTCGGACCGCTCGCCTACAACGGCGGCGCGACACGCACGCATGCCCTGCTTCCGGACAAGGCGGCAATCGATGTCGGCAACGATGCGCTCGGCACGCCGAACGACCAGCGCGGCGCCGGCTTTCCGAGATCGGCAGGAGCCGGCGTCGATATCGGCGCACTCGAATCCGACCGGATTTTTGTCAACGGGTTCGAATTTCCGGTGCCGTGACGGAAGTGGCGTCGATGGAAGTGTGGTCGGAATGGTTTTTTTGAGAAGCGTGTCCTCTGACCCATTCCCCTTGGACCCGTGTTTCTTGCCTTCACTCGAAAGATCCGACAAAGATTTTGTCTGGCGCCTCAGGGGGTACCGCGACAATCGACAATCGATCCGTTCCACCCATACGCGTGAAGTTGCCGCCTTCAACGACGTTTCCAGCGAGGCTCACGGAAATCGCATCGATCCAGCCACCCGTGGGCATCGGATGCCAGCTTAAGTCAATGTTTCCCGGCGACATAGTGGATATCTTATACGTCTTTCCCCACGGATCCAGGTCTTGGGTAGCTGCTATATAAATATTGCCCTGCTGTGAAAGAGCCAACGCACGTACGCCAAAGTTAATGATCGGCAATTTCGGCTGCCATGTCGCGTCGATTGCGCCACTTCCCAAGACAGGAATACGTGCGACGCCGCCTTGTGGGATTTCATCGCAGTAGTTGAAGCGACCGCCGACATAGAGTTGGCCGCTGCTGTCGTCGAAGGCCAGCGCGTCGAGTCTTCCGTTCAAATAAGGGCCCCACGCCGGTTCGATGGTGTTCGCCCCCGGTAAGAACCGAGCGAAAGACGGATGATGAATACCGTCGATTGCAACGAACGACCCCCCAGCATATATGTTCCCTGAGCTGTCAATGGCGAGAGCGTTGACCGCCCCGTCGGGATGCGGGTTCCATGAACTATCCAGAGCGCCCGAGCTCTCTAGTCTTGCCAAGAAGAATGAACCCCCCACGTAGATTCGCTCATCAGAGTCTACGGCCAGAGCCAACACTTCGCCGCCGTTTCCGGTCAGGTACGTCTTCGTCCATGAAGGATCGACTTCCCCGGTTGATCCGGAGACCCTCGCGACGGCTGGCGCGGTTTCTCGTCCAATGTTCCAGAATGCGCCGCCGATATAGATGGCGCCCGAACCACCGATGGCCACCGCGTACACAGTGCCGTCTGCCTTGGGATTCCACACGGGATCCAATTGCCCGTCGGCATCCAAACGTAGAACGTTACCGCGCGGAACACCCGCGTCGGCAAGGAAAAAATCGCCGCCGACGATCATGCTGCCGTCGGCCTCCCGGGCAATGGCATGCACGGCCCCGGGTCTTGCCGCGTCGGCAAACCCTAGCACCGCGCCTTCAGGCGAAAGAAACCCAACGCCGAGACGTGTTTCCGCTCCTAGTCCAGTAAAGTATCCGCCGGCAACGATGTTGCCATCTGCGATAGCCAGGCTTGCGATGCGTTGCCCGTAGATTGAACTTCCTGTGATCAACGGTGCCTTCCAAGCCGGATCCGATTGACCCGTTCCGGTCGTGGCGACCTTATGAATGGTTACGTCGCCACCGCCCACATAAAGCCAGCCAGCACCGTCCAGTGCCAATGAAGCGGTCGAGTAGATAGCGTCTTTCGACCAAGTTGTGTCGGCCGAACCGTCGGAGTCGGAATGTTTCGAAACTCTTCCAGCTCCGACGAATACCGAATGGTCGACCGCGTCTACGATAACAGCACTGGCGACACCATCGACTTCGGCGTTCCAGTTGTGGTCAGCCGCGCCGCCATTCGCTGTAGAAAGCTTTGCAACGTAAGTACGTGATTCACCACCGATCGACTTGAATGCGCCTGCAGCGTAAATTGACCCCGAGTGGTCGAGCGAAAGCGCATAAACCTCTGCATTCGGCGAAGGATCCCAGTCGGCATCGGCATCGCCCGAATCAGCAGACAGTCTTGCCAGAAATTGGCGTGGCGTCCCGCCCATCGACTGAAATCGTCCTGCCGCGTAGACGCCATCTTCGTCGGTCGCAAGCGCATATACCCACTGTCCCGCATGTGCATTCCAGGTGGCATCTGCTGCACCACTTCCCGAACCTGCCAACTTTGCCAAATATGCGCGCTGCGCACCACCGATATTGTGGAATATACCTCCTGCGTAAACTGTCCCATCCGCTGCGATTGCCGTCGCCCTCACCTCGTCATCGGCGCCAGGGTTCCACTCTGGATCGAGCGAATGATCTGGAAGCAACCGAGCGATATTTGCGCGAGGAACGCCATTGATGAGCGAGAAGGACCCGCCGAGCACAATGCTTCCATCCGGCGCAACCGAAATAGAGTCAACCCACCCGTTTGTCATCAGACTGAGGGAGGGATGCGAAAGAGGCGCTGGCACCTGCGGCCAGGCGCTCGACGGTGTGACCATCGCCTCCAGAAGAAACATCAACGCGATAGCCTTAGCAGTCATCAAGATTTCCCGATATCAATAGCGCGCGTCCAGTAAAACCTCCGACGATTGCCCGCTCGGTGTTATACGACCCTTGTAGGTGCCTTGGCCAGTAATCTCGCGGAACTTGCCTGTGCCGCCGCGCACGACAAACGTTCCCGTGAACTCAGAATCTTCGGCGTTGCCTGAAGCGACATGATGCTCGCCGCTGAACTTGGAATAGATCGAATCACCGGCCGAGTTCTTCCAGATGGCATAGCCAGCATGCGTGCCCTCTCCATCGGTCGTATCGGTCTGTGCAAAGTTGTCGGTCCGCATGCCGTTGAAATCCTTGTCGTCGCTGCTGAGCTTATAAGAATAAACTCGCTGCACGATTTCGTGATTCGACACATCGTTGACCGCCGCGGTCGTCCTGGAAGCGTCTTTCCCGACGAGCGACGTGTGCACGATAACGTGCTTCAGGGGTTTGCAGTTGTCGGCGCTGACGGCACAGCCGAGAGACAGAAGGCCCGCAGCAAGCAGTCCAGTAACTGCCAACATTTTCACGTTCATGCTTCCTCCATGAGTTCTACAGGAAATCGGATCAGGTTCATGATTCGACGCTCAACCGCATCATTGCTGGGCACCCCGAAACGTCTCTGAGAGCCATTGGTTGCAGAATGCGGATCTAGCGGCTGGCAAAAAAAGTGTCGTAGCCTTCCTCTTCGAATCCACGAATATGGCGCGATCCTCTGACCAGATACGGTATGCCGCCGCCGCGAGCCTCGACTTGGAACTCCATCCTGCCAATCTCGGATTCGATGTCGATCGCCTCGTACGGGATATGTCGTTGCGCTAACCAGGCTTTCGCGCGGCGGCAGTACGGGCACCAACTCGCCACGTACAACCGCACCTTGGCATTCTCTGCTGGCTTGGCGAGCGCAGGTTGCGTGGCTTCGGTGCTGCGTCCGGAAAGCAGCCCCTGCGGGGGCGGCGGCACCGGACTGCTCGGTAAGTCGTCGAAAGAAATGACCTTGTCGACCTTGCCGCCGTCTGCCGGCGAATGATCGCTGTAGACGACGCTGCCGTCGGACGCGGTGGATTTGTATATAGTTCCGGCGGCTGCGCCCGTTGCAGCCAACAGCACGGCGAGCATCAATGCCCGGACGACGGTCTCCATTCCTCGCACTCCCCTGTTCCCTGTGCATGGCCGTTCATCGCGCGTTGTAGCGAACGGCTTCTGGTCGTGCGCAATCATACGCCGCCGCGTACTTCCTGCAATGCTGCGCTGCGGTTCGATGGGTGTCGCTGCGCTCAACCTTTCCTGCGCATTGGCTGCGTCTTGTTGGGACTTGTTGCGTTATCTCGAGGCTCGGAACGCGATCCCCGCCCAACCCTCCCTTTAACGGGCAAGGTTTCCTGATCGCTACTCCAGGAAGACAGGGGAGACCGACAGTGTTTCCAAAAGCGCCTCGGCCACACCGTCCAGTACCGGGAGTCGCTGGGTCTGCCTATTTCGCGAGCAACACCTTGGGCGCCTGCGCGGCCCACGCCTGCATCAACAGTTCGCGCAACTCGGCACGGCCGATTTCCTCGAGGCGGACGAGCACGGCCGGAAAACCGTCATAGTGCGGCTCGGTGAAGAACTTGCGTTCGTCCGACATCAGCAGGATTTCCTTCGCGTCGAGATTCGGCACGCGCACCGCCAGCACACGCGGACACGGCACGCGCGGCTTGCGCGGATCG
>DATIEJ010000433.1:0-3026 GCA_035455825.1 Rhodanobacteraceae bacterium
ACGATGGCCGTGACATTCGTGCTTGGCAACTCGCACCAGCTCAGCGCCTCGCTGCTGATGCCCGGCAATTCGATCGCGGCGACACTCGCGAACGAATTCACCGAAGCCGATTCCGATATCTACCGCTCGTCGCTGATTGCGCTCGGCTTCCTGTTGTTCGTGGTCACGTTTATCGTGCTGGCCGCGGCGAAATACATGCTGATGCGCCTGGCCAAGCGGGCCGGAGACTAAGCCCATGGCCGCGAGCATGGAATCCCTCTACCGCCGTCGGCGCGCGAAAAATGCGCTGGCCATGGCCTTGTCGTTCGTGGCGACCACGTTCGGACTGTTCTGGCTGGCCTGGATTCTCCTTACGGCGTTCGGCAAGGGTGTCGCCGCAATGAACCTTGCGCTGTTCACGCAAATGACTCCCGCGCCAGGTTCGGAGGGCGGCCTGCTGAACGCCTTTTTTGGCAGCGCGGTGATGTCGCTGCTGGCGATCCTGATCGGCGCGCCGATCGGCATCGCAGCCGGCACCTACCTCGCCGAATATGCACGCAAGCACGCGATCGGCGAAACGATCCGCTTCGTCAACGACATCCTGCTGTCGGCGCCGTCGATCGTGCTGGGCCTGTTCGTCTACACGGTCGTCGTGCATGCAATGGGGCACTTCTCGGCGTTGGCCGGCGCTCTGGCCCTGGCGCTGATCGTGATCCCGGTCGTCGTGCGCACGACCGATGAAATGCTGCAACTCGTGCCAGCGGCGATGCGCGAGGCCGCGCTCAGCCTCGGCGTGCCGCAATGGAAAATGACGCTGCAGGTGCTGTACCGCTCGGCCGCGCCGGGCATCCTGACCGGCGTGCTGCTAGGGCTGGCGCGCATCAGCGGAGAGACCGCGCCGCTGCTGTTCACCGCGCTGAACAACCAGTATTGGAGCGCCGACCTGACCAAGCCGATGGCCAGTGTGCCGGTCGTGATCTTCCAGTACGCGATGAGCCCTTACGACTCCTGGCATTCACTCGCATGGGCCGGCGCGTTCATGGTCACCCTGTTCGTACTGGTGCTGTCACTGGCCTCGCGTGCCGTAATCCTGCGCCACAAGGTACCCAATGATTGAGCATGCCCGAGTCACAAGGCCCCGCCATACGCCGCCACACTTCCGGAGTTCGAGGATGCTGACCGTGAACGATTCCACGCCCGCCGCCGCACCGCCCAGCACTGCCATTGCGGCTGCCGGGTCGCCGAAGCTGGTCGCGCGCGACCTGAAGTTCCATTACGGCGACTATCTCGCGCTCAAGAGCATCAACATGCAGGTCGCCGCGAACAAGGTCACGGCGATCATCGGTCCATCCGGCTGCGGCAAATCGACGCTCCTGCGCGTCTTCAACCGGATCTACTCGATCTATCCGAAGCTTCGGGCCGAAGGCGAGGTGCTGCTCGACGGCGAGAACATTCTCGATCCGCGCTACTCGTTGAACCGGCTGCGCAGCAAGGTCGGCATGGTGTTCCAGAAACCGGTGCCGTTTCCGATGTCGATCTACGACAACATTGCCTACGCAATCCGCCACTACGAAAAACTGTCGCGCGCGGAAATGGACGTCAGGGTCGAACAGGCCCTGACCCAGGCGGCACTGTGGGACGAGGCGAAGGGCAAGCTCAAGCAGAGCGCGCTCGGTCTTTCCGGCGGTCAGCAGCAGCGCCTGTGCATCGCGCGCGCAATTGCCCTGAAGCCCGAAGTCATCCTGTTCGACGAGCCGACTTCGGCGCTCGACCCGATCGCGACGAGCAAGATCGAACAACTCGTCGACGAACTCAAGGAACACTACACGATCGCGATCGTCACGCACAACATGCAGCAGGCATCGCGGATTTCCGACTTCACCGCCTTCATGTACCTGGGCGAGTTGATCGAGTTCGACACGACGACGACGATCTTCGAAACGCCGAAGCAGAAGATGACGGAAGACTACATTACTGGAAGATACGGATGAAAAGACGTGAGCCGTTAGCCGGTAGCCGTAAGCCGGAGAGCATGCTTTCCGCCTTCTCCTCAGAGCGGGCTCCGGGCACGAAACTGACCGCGAAGCCGGCGTGCGTCGGGCCCGCTTTCCGGCTCCCGGCTACCGATTTCCGGCTACCGTCTTCCAACAACCACTTCGATTGTAACCCCGACCATGTCTGACCACATCGTAAAAAGTTTCGACGACGAACTGACCCAGCTCAACAGCGCGATTGCGCGCATGGGCGAGTTGTCGCAGACGCAACTTGCCGGCGCGATCGATGCGATGCTGCTGCGCGACACCGCCGTCGCCGCGCGCGTCGTGCGCGAGGATTTCGAGGTCGACGAGCTCGAACGCGAGGTCGATGCGCGCGCCATTCGGGTGCTCGCACTGCGCCAGCCGATCGCGCGCGACCTGCGCCAGGTGCTCAGCGCGCTGCGCATCGGCATCGAGTTTGAGCGTATCTGCGATTTCGCCGCGAACATCGCCAAGCGTGCAATCGCGCTCAATGCGCATTCGCCGGATGAGTGGATCAACGAAATCGCCGAGCTCGGCAACCTCGCGCTCCGGCAAATCGTCAATGTCGTCGCCAGCTTTCGCGAGCGCGACGCGAACAAGGCGCTGGCGGTCTGGGCCCAGGACGAGGCGATCGACGACAGCCACACCGGCATCTATCGCCGCCTGATCGACTGGATGAAGGTCGAACCGGCGCGCGTGCCGATAGGCACACATCTGTTGTTCATGGCCAAGAACATCGAGCGCATCGGCGATCATGCAACCAATATCGCCGAATCGGTGTATTACCTGATCACGGGCGACACGTTGACCGGGCCGCGGCCAAAGGGCGACACGTCGAGCCTCGACAAGGTCCCCGACGAGGAGTGAGGCTGTGGGGACAGCCCTTGCCCCCACTCGTTCTCCAGGATGACCAAACGCCGGCGCGCCCCGCGGAGCGGGCGGAATCGCGCAATCCGCCGGCGATCGTCTACACTTGCCGCTCCGCTCCCGTTTGCGCCGGAATGGCTCTCGAAGTCACCCTTATCGTCC
>DATIEJ010000434.1:0-2289 GCA_035455825.1 Rhodanobacteraceae bacterium
TGCCTGCCGCCGACCGGGACGCCGATCGTCGTCGCGACTGGAGCGGCCGTCGAGGGCATCGATTTCAGCCTCGTGCCGCTCAACGCGATCGTTGGCAGGGTCACGAACAAGGACGGCATGCCGCTGCCCGGCAGTTACGTCGACCTGTTCTCGGCAGCGACGCACGAGCACATCGGGTCCGGTGTCGCCGATTCGGATGGCTATTACGTGCTTCCGGCCAACCCCGGCACCGGCTACAACGTCGCAACCGACGCGATCGCTGGCTACTACAACCAGGTGTTCTCCGGCATTTCGTGTCCGATCGGGCCGGCGTACTTCGGTCAGTGCGCGCTGACCGGCGCGACGACCGTCAGCCTGCTCGGAGGGAGCGTCCCGCCGGTGATAATGAACTTCGTGCTGCAGAGTTCCGATCCGATCTTCAAGAGCGGTTTCGAGAACCTGCCCTGAGGCAGGCGCTACCGCGCTCAGGCGCCCAATTGGCGCAGGAACGCTTCGCCATACCGCGCCAGCTTCGCCGCCCCGACCCCGCTGACCGCGCCGAGTTCGGTCAGCGTCTGCGGCCGGTCGCGCAGCATCTGCAGCAGCGTCGCGTCGTGGAAGATCACGTAGGCCGGAACGCCCTGCTCGCGCGCGAGTTGCGCGCGCAGTTCGCGCAGCGCTTGCCACAATGCATCCTCGTGCGGAGCGATCGCCAGGTTTGAGTCGCGGCTTTTTGCCCGCGCCTTGCCGCGCGATGCCCGCCGCTCCGCGCGATCGGCTACATGGCGCAGGCGCACGGCAGTCTCGCCGCGCAGCACGCCGCGGCTCGCGGCGGTCAGGCGCAGCACGCCAAAACCGTCGTCGTCGGTGACGAGCAGGCCGGCGGCGACCAACTGGCGGAACACGCTGCGCCACTGGCGCTCGTCGAGATCGCTGCCGATGCCGAACGTGGGCAGCGCATCGTGGCGCAGGTTGCGCACGCGCTCGTCGTCGTCGCCGCGCAGCACCGCGACGAGGTGGCCGACGCCGTAGCGCTGGCCGGTGCGGATCACGCAGGACAACGCCTTCTGCGCCGCGATCGTGCCGTCCCAGGTCTGCGCCGGATCGAGACAATTGTCGCAATTTCCACAAGGCTGCATCAGCGACTCGCCGAAATAGCCGAGCAGTCGCTGGCGCCGGCACGAAGTCGTTTCGGCAAATCCGAGCAGGGCATCGAGCTTGGCCCGCTCGTTGCGCTTGCGCTCCTCGCCGGAATCGGACTGCGCGATGAAGCGCGCCAGCGCGACGACGTCGCCGAGGCCGTAGCACATCCAGGCGTCGGCCGGCAGTCCATCGCGGCCGGCGCGGCCGGTTTCCTGGTAGTAGCCTTCCAGGCTCTTGGGCAGGTCCAGGTGCGCCACGAAGCGCACGTCGGGCTTGTCGATGCCCATGCCGAAGGCGATCGTCGCGCACATGACGATGCCGTCCTCGCGCAGGAAGCGTTGCTGGTTGGCGCTGCGCGTGGCGGCGTCCATGCCGGCGTGATACGGCAGCGCTGTGAAGCCGCGCTCGTTGAGCCAGTCGGCGGTTTCCTCGGTCTTCTTGCGCGACAGGCAGTAGACGATGCCCGACTCGCCGCCATGTCCGGCAAGAAAGCCTTCGAGCTGCCGGCGCGCGTTGTCCTTTTCGACGACGCGATAACGAATGTTCGGCCGGTCGAAGCTCGCGACGAAACAACGCGCCGACTCCAGGCGCAGGCGTTCGACGATCTCGGTGCGCGTGCGCGCGTCCGCGGTCGCCGTCAGGGCAATGCGCGGCACCTGCGGAAAACGTTCGTGCAGGATCGTGAGCTGGCGGTACTCGGGCCGGAAATCGTGTCCCCATTGCGAGACGCAATGCGCTTCGTCGACCGCGAACAGCGCCAGCGGCACGCGTCCCAGAAGGTCGAGGCAACGCTCGGTCAGCAGTCTTTCGGGGGCCACATAGAGCAGTTTCAGCGTGCCGGATGCAAAACGCTGCTCGACCGCGCGCTGGGTTGCCGCATCCTGGCTCGAGTTCAGGAAGGCGGCCTCGACGCCGTTCTGCCGCAGGGCCTCGACCTGGTCCTGCATCAACGCGATCAGCGGCGAAACAACAATCGCCGTGCCGTCGCGCACCAGCGCAGGCACCTGATAGCAGAGGGATTTGCCACCGCCGGTCGGCATCAGCACGAGCGCGTCGCCGCCGCCGACGAGGTGATCGATGATCGCCGACTGTTCGCCGCGAAACCGCGCGTAGCCGAAAACCCTTCTGAGGATGTCTACAGGTGTGGTCATCGGGTCATCCATGGCA
>DATIEJ010000435.1:0-22311 GCA_035455825.1 Rhodanobacteraceae bacterium
GTGTAGTAGTCCAGGCCGCGCGCGATCGACAGATTGATCGCATAGTGCGTTTCCGGCACGCCGAACGCCTTGATCAGATCAAGGACTTCGCGCAGTTCGGCGATGCCCTGGTTGAAGCTTTCGCTGCCGCTGCCGAGTGCCTCGAGCCGCGCCAGCGCATCGGCGTGTCCTTGCGAGCGAATCTGCACGAAGTCGAGAATCCGCCCGGCAGCCTCGGGCGACAATCCAAAGCCCTCGCCAGTCAACGTACCGCGCACGTGGTCGGCGCCACGCTTGTCGAGCTTGTCGACCTCGCGCAGCGCGAGCGCCTGCTGCTCGCCGTCGACGATGCCCAGACCCTCGAAGAACCCGCGCATCAGCTTGCGGTTGTTGAGCTGGATCGTGAATGGCCCGATCGCCAGGTCGCGGAACACGCTGTAGATGACCGCTGGAATCTCGGCGTCGTAGCGGATCGACAGGTGATCCTTGCCGATCACGTCGATGTCGCACTGGTAGAACTCGCGAAAGCGGCCGCGCTGGGCGCGCTCGCCGCGGTAGACGCGCTGGATCTGGTAGCGGCGGAACGGGAAATTCAGCTCGTTCTCGTGCTGGGCGACGTAGCGCGCGAGCGGCACGGTCAGGTCGAAACGCAGCGCCAGCTCGGGCTTGCCGCCCCCGGCCTGATCGGACGCATTCAGCGTGCCGGTCGACTGGACGAAATAGACCTGGCGCTCGGTTTCGCCACCCTGCTTGGTCAGCAGGATGTCGCTGAATTCCATGACCGGCGTCTCGATCGGCAGGAAGCCGAAGCGCTCGAAATTGCGCCGGATCGTGTCCAGCATGTCCTGGAACGCTATCTGATCGAGCGGCAAAAGCTCCATCACGCCAGGCATGGTGCGGGCTGGGGTCAACGCCATGAAGTCCTCAGAATCGCGCGGCCGGGGGCCGCAAAAGGCGTCATAGCCTAGCAGACTCGACCCAGACGCGGTTGCGTCCGGGCGGCCCCGCCGCTATCATTCGCGGCTCGCCAATACGCACGCCCAGCGCGTGGCCAGCCACCGGCTGGAAGGTATGGCGCAAGTCGGGGTGTAGCTCAGCCTGGTAGAGCGCTACTTTCGGGAGGTAGAAGTCGCAAGTTCGAATCTTGTCACCCCGACCAACAAAATTTCGCATGTTGAAACCCGCCCATCCGGCGGGTTTTTTTTCGCTCTTGGTTCGGCGAGACTTTCGTCGGCAGGGGCGGAAAAACGCCCGGCGTGCCGGGCGTGTTTTCGTTTATCATCAATCGGTCGACTGCCTCGTACTACTTGCTCGCGCACTCCTTGCCATGGTCGCCGTGATTGCCGGCAGCCTTGGCGGCGGCTTCGGTCATGTACGAACCTTCCTTGGTCTTGCCGTACCATTCGTCGCCGGGGCAGTGGTAAACCTTCGAACTTGAATTGACCCAGACCATGCCCGGGCCACCACCAGGTTTCTGCGCGATCTGCGAAGCCGGCGTCGGCGGTGTGTGCGGGGTGGTCGCCGTCGATGTCGGTGGCGCGGCGGGCTTTGGCGCTGCGGCTGGCGCGGCCGGGGTTTTGGTCATGGCCGGCGCAGCAGTCGCCGCCGCTGCCGGGGCTGCCGCCGCCGTAGTGTCCGCGGCCTTCTTCGTCTTCTTCGACTTGCTCTTGGTCGAAGCATCATTCGCCGCGGCCGGTGCCGGAGTCGTTGCCGCCGTGGTGGCCGCCGCCTTGTCCTTGTCGAGCCATTCCTTGACGCCCTGATGTCCCTTGCAGGCACCCTTGTGCTCTGTGCCCGTGAAGTAAGTGCCGTCCTTGCACTGTGCGATCGCACCTGCGGGAGCCGCCGCATGGGCGCTGGCGCTCAAAAGCGCGCCGAGTCCAAACGCAACTGATACGAACAACGTATTCATCGCTGCCTCCAAAGTAGTGGCTGATGCCCCTGCGCGATGGCTTGCGCGACCCCGGATCAAGCATGACAGACGTGTCGTTGCAGTCAATGCATCGGAGGCCTCGCGCGACGAGCCCGTTCAGGCAAAACGGTAGTCTCGTTCAGATTGGCGTGGCTGCGATCGTTTGCCAGCCGATTCGATCGAATACGAACAAGCCCGGCGCGGGTCGCGCGAACTTTACCCAGCCGGCGCGAAGGTCGCCGATCGCCGGGACGATCACAAGCGTTTGACTTGCCGCACGGCTGATCCGTGCGCTGCCAACGATGCGGTCGGCGGCACGCGCATCGCGGATGCTTGCCGACTCGGCACCCGTCAATGCGACGCGATAGCGCAGCGACTCGCCGTTCGCACGCTGCGCGACGACGAACAACGCCAGGCCGCGCAAACTGCCGCGCCATCGGTCGTGGTCGACTTGCAGGTTCAAGTCACCGCGCACGTCGACGTCGGCGCGCAAAGGATGATGTGGATTTGCAGCGGCCGGCCACGCCACCAGGCGAAATGGTTCCTGCGCCTTTGCGTAAGCGACGAACCGCCTCCGGCTGAGCAGCATCTGCGTCGTGTGCTTCTGGATTGCCGCGCGCTTGACGTCGCATTGTTCCGCAGTCAATGCGAGCGTCACGCTGGCCGAAACGTGTTCCGTGCCGTGCACGCCGAACGCGATCAGCTGCGGTACCGGTCCGGAATATCGCAGCAGCGCCAAACGCAGCAGCACGTCGAGCGCACTATGGTCCGGGTGGCGGTCTTCCAATGCCGGCAGCACCAGTCGCGTCGGCTTGAACTCCTCGATCTGCGCGAGCAGCAGTCCGACGACGTCGGGGCTGCCACGCATCAACGCATCGGTCAGGCCGAGATCCGGTAAGCCGAGGCAGCACACCTCATCGGACCCGACGCCGAGCAACTGCAGCGCCGCCAGCGCTTCGGTTCGCCGCCGTGCGCCCCAGCGCGCCCGCTCCGCGGGTCCGATGTGCCAGCGCTTTTCCTGCCAGCGCTGCGGCCACGGGTTGTTGTCGCCATCGGTGACCAGCAACACGCGGCGCGCAGCGCCGGCAGCATGGGCTACCTGCAGCAGTCCGCCCGTGGCGATCGACTCGTCATCGGGATGAGGCGCAACAACAAGCACGCGATCGGATCGCGTGAAACCCGGAAGCTCGCTCAAGTTCGGTCGATTCCAGGGTATGAACAGCGCGCGGTGCCGGCGGACAAGGGTGGCATGCCTGCCAGCGTACACAATTCCGCGCGCCATTGCGCGCCGTGCGAGCGACGCCGCGCACAACCACCGCGCGAGCGCCCTGGCTCGGCGCCCGCGCCTTGCGACCATCCGGACAGCGCCAGTTGACAGGCGCGATCCTCAAACCCGCGACAACGTCAGGCCTCGACCGTCTCTGGCATGATGCGAGATTGCGCAACGCGCGCCGCGCTGATCGCATCACGCATGCGCAGCTGGTCCTCACGCAGGCGACCGGCAAGCGCACGCAACAGCGCTGCGCCGTCTCCGCGCCATGCGCTTCCGTGCATGCAGGCCAGCGTCGTCGGCCGCTCCTGCGCCAGGCGCTCGAGTATCGTCGTCGTGTCCGGCGCATGGCTGTAGTAGTCCATCGGCGCGCGGAACGCTTCGCTCGGACCGAGAATGTCGGATTCGGTCAGTGGAGTTTCCCCCGCCCCACCCTGGGTAAACAAATCGCCGCACAGGAACGTGCGCGTCGCCGTCTCCATCATCAGCCCGCAATCCCAGCCGTGCGGCATGTGCGGCGTATCGAACCAGCGCACGCTGTGGCGGCCGAGTTGCAGGACTTCCCGATCGGCGAGACTGCGCGCCGGCCGGTCGGCGACGTCGTTGACTGAAACCATCGCGCCGATCCGCCCGCAGACCACCTCGGACTGCGGCGCTGCCGCGAGCCACTCGTTCAGCGACCCGCATTCGTCTGCTTCGAAGTGCGAGAAGCCGACATACTTCAGCCGTTCGACCGCGATGATGCGGCCGACGGCCTCGCACACGAGCGGGAACATGCGGCGTGGGCCGGTGTGGAACAGCAGCGGTGCGTCATCGACGATCAGGTACTGGTTGAAATTGAACTGACCGGCCTCCGGAAGCGTTACCGGCGTGTTGATCCGGTAGATGCCATCGGCGATTTCATTGATGTTCGTGCCGGACTGCGTGTTGCTGATCATAAAACCCTCCTTCGTGATGGATGCCGGTAGGTGTAACGAACCGGCGCGTCGTTACACTTCCGGATCATGCTGACGCTGTCCTATGCTTCGAGCGTGGAATCCGACCGCAACGACTCCGTGTCCTTCGACACCGAGCCTGACGACGCCGAACTGGCGCGCCGGATCGCGGCCGCGCGGCCGGGACTTGGCACTGCCGCCGAGGCCGAGCTTTATCGCCGCCTGGCTCCGCGCGTGCGCCTGTATGGTCTCAAGCACTTGCGCGAGCGCCAGGCCGCGGCGGACCTGGTCCAGCAGGTGCTGCTGATGACGATCGAGCGCCTGCGCGCGGGACAGGTCAGGGAACCGGAGCGGCTGGCCTCGTACGTTCTTGGCATGTGCCGGATGGTCGTGCTCGACCTGCAGCGAACCCACGCGCGCCATGAGCGCCTGCTCTGGACGTTTGCCCACGAACTGCACGGCGAGCAACCCGCCGGCACCGCGCATCTCGACGACGCATGCCTTCTGCGCTGCCTGCGGCGGCTGCCCGAACGCGAACGGTCGATCCTGGTCATGACCTTCTACGACGACCGCCAGGCCAGGGACGTTGCCATCGACCTCGGTATCTCCGAAGGCAACGTTCGCGTGATCCGCCATCGCGGGCTCGAGCGATTGCGCGAGTGCATGAACAGCGCTGAGGCAATGCCATGACCCGGCCGGATTGCGCCGCCGCGATTCCCCGGGCCACGCTGCTCGAGTACTGGCTCGGCGAACTCGACGAAACCGGCGAAGCACGGATCGACGAGCATCTGCTCGGCTGCGACGATTGCAGCGGCCAATTGCAGGCTCTCGTCGGGCTCGCTGATGGCATCCGCAAGCTCGTCCAGCGCGGCAAGGTGAGCGGAGTGTTCACCGATGCATTGACTAAGCGCTTGGCCGCGGCCGGCCTGCACGTGCGCGAGTACCATGTTCCGCGCAATGGCAGCGTCCATTGCACGATCGCCCCGGACGATGACGTCGTCGTCGCGCGCCTGCAAGCGCCGCTGGCGGACGTGCGTCAGCTCGATGTCCTGGTGTTTCCGGCGCAAGGCACGGGGCATGAACGTCTCGAACATGTCGCGTTCCACTCCTCCGCAAGCGAAGTCGTGGTCGTGCCCGGAACCGACCTGCTGCGCGCGTTGCCGGTATCGACGCTGCGCATGCAACTCGTTGCCGTCGAACGCGGATCGGATCGCCTGATCGGCGAGTACACGTTCCACCACACACCTTGGGCACAACTGCAGGAACGGTAGCGCGTCAGCCGGCGCCGGAATCCGGATGCCGCACCTGACCTTCGCCACGAACGACGAAGCGCTCGATCGTCAGCGCCTCGGCGCCCATCGGGCCGTATGCGTGCAGACGCGTCGTCGAAATGCCGATCTCGGCGCCAAGCCCGAGTTCGCCGCCGTCGGAGAAACGCGACGATGCATTGACCATCACGACGGCCGAGCGCAGCGACTGAACGAATTTTTCCGCGGCCCGTTCGTCGCGCGTCGCGATGACGTCGGTGTGGTCCGATCCGAACCGGCGTATATGCGCGATCGCCTCGTCGATGCCGTCGACGACCCGGACGGCAAGAATCAGGTCGAGAAACTCGGCGGCATAGTCGTCTTCGGTCGCGGCGGTCATTGCGGCAACGAACACCCGGCTGCGTTCGCAGCCACGCAGCTCGACTCCGCGCTGGTGCAACGCCGTCGCGGCGCGCGGCAGGAACGCGGGCGCGGCGTCGGCGTGAACGAGCAGGGTCTCGAGCGCATTGCACACCGCCGGGCGCGTCGTCTTGCCGTCGATCAAGAGCCGTAGCGCCAGGTCGTGATCGGCTTGCGCGTCGACATACAGGTGGCACACGCCCTTGTAGTGCTTGATCACCGGTACGCGCGCATGCTCGGCGACGAAGCGGATCAGGCCCTCGCCGCCGCGCGGGATCGCAAGATCGACGACGTCGCTGAGCTGCAGCAATTGCATCATCGTCTCGCGGCTCAGGTCTTCGACCAGCGTGACCGCCGCCTCGGGCAGGTCGTGGGCGCGCAAGGCCATGCGCAGCGCCGAGGCAATCGCGCGATTGCTCTCGAACGCCTCCGATCCGCCGCGCAGCAATACCGCGTTGCCGGCGTAGAAACACAGGGCGGCTGCGTCGGCCGTAACATTCGGCCGTGCTTCGTAGATCATCGCGATCAGGCCGAGCGGGATGCGCACGCGCTCGGTACGCACGCCGTTCGCCAGCGTTTCACGGCGCGTCACTTGTCCGACCGGGTCGGTCTGCTGCGCGACGGCGCGCACGCCGGCGGCGACGCCGGCGAGGCGGGCAGGATCCAGGCGCAGCCGATCGACCAACGCGGCGCCCTGCCCTTTCGCACGCGCAGCGTCGACGTCGCGCGCATTCGCGGCAAGGATCGCGGAGGCATTGGTTTCGAGCGCATCCGCCATCGCGGCGAGAACCGCGCGCTTTGCCGACGTCGACGCCGCCGCAACGGTCAAGCCGGCATCGCGGCAGGCGATCGCCAGATCGCGCATCGAAGTCGCGGGCGGTGCGGGCTGCTCGACGCTCATTGGACGCTCATTTCACTCTCATGTCTGGGGCTCCAGCGCGACGAGATCGTCACGGCGCACGATCGTGTCGCCATAGCTGAATCCCAGAATACTCTCGATTTCGCGCGTATGCCGGCCGGCCAGCCGGCGCACTTCACCGGAGTTGTACTGGGTGAGTCCGCGCGCGACCGGGCGTGCATGATCGCCGTCGACACGCGCGAGTTCGACGATGTCGCCACGCGCGAATTCCCCGTCGACGCCGACGATACCGCCGGGCAGCAGCGACTTGCCGCCGAGCAGCGCGTGCGCGGCGCCGGCATCGATGCGGATCGTCCCGCCCGCTCCGGGAGCGTGGCGCAGCCAATACTTGCGCGCCGCGAGCCGTGTCTGCGGCGCGCCGAATTGCGTCCCGCGAAAGACTCCGCTCGCGAGCAGGCGCAGGCTCCCCTGATCGCTGCCGTTGAACAGGACCGTCACGATGCCCGCGCTCGCCGCCTTCTGCGCTGCTTCGAGCTTCGTGCGCATGCCGCCGGTGCCGTGAGCGCTGCCGGCGTCGCCGGCCATCGCCAGCACATCGGCCGTGATCGCGTCGACGGTTTCGATCGGCCGCGCCGCCGGATCGCGCGAGGGATGAGCGCTGAACAGACCGTCGACGTCGCTGGCAATCATCAGCAGGTCAGCGTCGATCAGCGCCGCGACCGTCGCAGCGAGATTGTCGTTGTCGCCGAGCTTCAATTCTTCGACCGCAACCGTGTCGTTTTCGTTGATGATCGGCACGCTGCCCAATCGCAACAGTTCGAGCAATGTGTTGCGTGCGTTGAGGTAGCGCCGGCGATTGCGCAAGTCGTCGTGCGTCAGCAATACCTGCGCGACCGGCGCTTCGGTCAGGCTTTGCCACAGCGCAATCATTCGCGTCTGGCCGAGCGCTGCGAGCGCCTGGCGCAAGACCAGGCTGCCCTTTGCGGCGTTGGTCGAAATGCGCCCGCGTCCGGCGGCCACGGCACCCGACGACACGAGTACGACTTCGCGTCCGGCCAATCGCGACGCGGCGATGAAGTCCGCCAATGGCCGCGCGTTCCGATCCGTCAATTCACCGCATGCGCCAGCCAGCAGGCTGCTGCCGACTTTCAGAACGGCGCGATTCCATGCAGGTAGCGGGCGTTCCGGAAACTGCTTCACCAGATTCTCCGTCGCTTCGCAGGGTGGACGCACACATCAAAAAGCGGTGCGCCGAGGCGCACCCTACGGGTTTTTTCCGGCGCACACATCAAAAAGCGGTGCGCCGAGGCGCACCCTACGGGTTTTTTTTGGCGCACACATCAATAAGCGGTGCGCCGAGGCGCACCCTACGGTTTTTCCGGCGCACACGTCAAAAAGCGGTGCGCCGAGAGGCGCACCCTACGGGTCGATCATTGCCAGGCGCGCGCGCAATTCATCCAGGCGCAGGTCGCCCGCGGCGCCAGGCGAAACGCGCGCGTCGAGGCTGGCCTCGGGCGTGCGTGCTCGGTCATTGACGCCAATCGATTGCGCCGCCAGCTTGTAGGCTTCGCGAAACGGAACACCAGTCGCCGCCTGCTCGATCGCCACATCGGTCGCATACATCGCCGGATCGATCGCCGCGCGCATTGCTTGGGCGTTCCAGGACATGCGCCGCAGCAGGTCGGGCAGCAACTCCAATGCGGCAAGGCCGCGGCCGAAGCCGTGCACGAGCCCGCCCTTGGAAAATTGCAGGTCGCGCTGATAGCCCGAAGGCAGCGACAGCAATTGCTCGATCTCGGTGCGCGCGGCGGCGACGCTGGCGTACGTGGCGCGCATCAGTTCGATGACGTCGGGATTGCGCTTGTTCGGCATGATCGACGAGCCAGTCGTGTATTCGGCCGGCAACGCGACAAAACCGAATTCGGCGGTCGTGAACAGGCTCAGGTCCCAGGCAAGCCGGCGCAGGTCGAGCACGGCGCTTCCGAGCGCGTCGACCGCGGCGATCTCGAACTTGCCGCGCGACAACTGCGCATAAATCGGCGACACCTGCAGCCGCGCGAAGCCGAGCGATTGCGTCGTGTGGTCGCGATCGAGTTCCAGGTTGACGCCGTAGCCGGCTGCCGTGCCGAGCGGGTTGGCGTCGATCCATGCCAGCGTGTCGCGCGCGCGCTGCGCATTGTCGATGAAGCCTTCCGCGAAGCCGGCGAACCACATCGCCGTCGACGACACGACCGCGCGTTGCAGGTGCGAGTAGCCCGGCAGCGGTATCGATTCGCCCGCCGCGCGCTCGAGGCAGACTCGGGCAGTCTCGCGGCAGACGCCTGCCAGTTCGCCAACCTTGGTCTTGAGCCACAACCGCGTTGCGACGAGGATCTGGTCGTTGCGGCTGCGCCCGGTATGGACCTTGCGGCCGGCGTCGCCGAGGCGCTCGGTCAGGCGCGCTTCGATTGCGCTATGGCCATCTTCGTAGCGCGCATCGAGCACGAAAGCGCCGTTGCGAAAATCATACGCAAGCCGTTCGAGTTCACGCTCCAGCGCGGCCGCCTCTTCCGCGGTCAGGATCCCGATTCGCTGCAGGCCCTCGACGTGAGCCGCGCTCGCGACGATGTCGTACAGGAAAAATTCGCGGTCGAGCAGCACGTCATCGCCGGCGAGGAATTGCATGATCCGTGCGTCGACGGCGACGCCGGTTTTTTGCCAGAGCAAGTCACTCATTTGCCGCGTCCCATATTTTTCCTGTCATTCCCCGCAAGCAGGTCCATCTTGATTTGCTGTAACGGCAAAAAATGGATTCCCGCTTGCGCGGGAATGACGGCAGTGTGGGGCCTCGTTTGCTTCCGTCGATAGTTCATGTCGGAATCCCCATCAACTCATCGAATCCGAGCGCCAGGTTAAGGTTCTGCATCGCCTGCGTCGCCGCGCCCTTGAGCAGATTGTCGATCGTCGCCACGACGACGACGCGCTTGCCGCCCGGCGCGACGGCGAAGCCGCCGATCTCCACATCATGCCGGTTCGCAATCCTGCTGACCCACGGCGCATCATCGACGATTCGCACGAGGGGCTCGCCGGCATAACGTTCGCGATAGCGGGCCCGGATCGCCTCGACCGTCATCTTCTCGCGTAGCCACAGGTTTGCCGTCAACGTGATGCCACGGAAATGCGGCGCGACGTGAGGCATGAATTCGACCGGCAAACCGAGGTGGCGCGTGACTTCGCGCTCGTGCGTGTGATCGACGAGCGAGTATGGAATCAGGTTGTCGCGCAGCTTTTCCGGATCGTTCTTGTCCGATGGCGTCGTGCCGGCCCCGGAATAGCCCGAGACGCCGAAACATGCCGGCGGTGCGGCCAGCAGGTCTTTCATTGGCGCGATCGCCAGCTGCATCGCGGTCGCGTAGCAGCCGGGATTGCTGACGTGGCGCTGGCCACGGTAGTTGCCGCGATACAGCTCCGGCAGCCCGTAATACCAGCCATCGTCGAAACGGTAGTCGGCGGATAGGTCGACGATGACTGCGTCGGACTTTGCCGCATCGAGTGCGGCGACATACGGCGCCGCCTTGCCGTTCGGCAGCGCCAGGACCACGGCGTCGGCGCGTTTCGCTGCGATCGCGTCCGCATCGAGGTTTTCGTAGCACAGTTCGCCGGCGAACTCCGGGATCTGCCCGGCCACCCGCTGGCCGGCCAGTTCGCGCGACGACACGAAGGCAAGTTCCAGCTGCGGATGGCGGCAGATCAGGCGAATCAGCTCCGCGCCGGTGTGGCCGCGCGCGCCAACGATGCCGACGGTCTTGCGCGCGCTCATGCCGGGTCGGCCAGGGTCGCGGGGCGGATGCGGCTGCGTTCGATGCAGCGCTCGACGTCGGCCAGGTCGCGCATTCCGTACCAGAACACCTTCCAGGCCGGCTCCTTGTAACAGCCATCAGACTCTGCGTAATAAAAGATGTTTATGACGTTGTGATGGCGCGAGCGCCAGAACAGGCGCGGATGCGACTCGCGCATGACTTGCCAGACCGCGCGGCCGAGACCTTCGCCTTGCGCATCGTCGAGCACGGCGAACTTGTCGAGATAGGTATAGCCGTCGTCGTCGAGCAGGATCACGGCGGCACGATAGTTCTCGCTGACGTACGCGCGCATCAGCCGCGTGCGCTCGAAATAGTCCGTCGCCAGCGTACGGCCGAAACTCGATTCGATCAGCGTGCGCAGCCGCGCAAGATCGAGCCCGTCCCACGAATCGAATGCGAGCACGCGCTCGCCACGGCGCACGAGCGTTCCGGAGCCGCGGTGCGTGAACAGTTCGTTGGCCAGGTCCGACGGCCGGGTAATCGAAATCGACGAGGTCAGCGGCAGCTTGTCGAGCAGGTCCTTGATCTGCTCGATCTTCAGGCGCATGCCGCCATTGATCCATGGCTGCGCCATCAGGTGCTCGTATTCCGTCGACAGGTTGATCGAGTCGATCAGCTTGCCGCCGCCGTCGAGCAGGCCACCGGTGCCGGTCAGGAAGATGATCTTGTACGGCTGCAGCACGTGCACGAGTTCGTTCGCGGCAAAGTCCGCGTTGACATTCAGGATCTGCCCGCCCACGGTCTCGCCGAGGCTTGCGATGACCGGAATCGAGCTTGCTTTCAGGCTCGCTTCGATCGGCGCGAGATTGACCTTCACGACCCTCCCTACCAGGCCGTACTTTTCCTGGTCGAGAAACTCGGCCTCGAACACGCCGCCGACGATCGACGTAGCGCGCGCGTCGATGTTCTGCAACGCTTCGACCAGGCGCAGGTTCTCGGCCTGGCTGACCCGGCGCACGGTCGACAGCGCTTCAGGCGACGTGACGCGCAGCCCGTCGACCAGGCGCTTTTCGATCCCGGCCGCGGCAAGTTCGGCGTCGAGCTGAGGCCCGGCGCCATGGATCACGATCGGCGTGAGGCCGACCTGCTGCAGGAACGCGAGCGAGGAAACCAGGTTGTCCAGGTCGTCGCGCAGCACCGCCCCACCGACCTTGACGACCGCAAAGCGCGCCGCATCGAGCTGCGAGAAGCGCTTGAGGTATTGCTGGATCTCCTTCGCGCTGCCCATGTTCGACAGCAGGCGCACGATGGTGGAACGAAGCTGCTTATGCGCCTGCATGGTCGATGATCCGGATGTAGCGTTCGGTAATCTGCTGCAATTGGGACAATTCCACGAACTCGTCGGCGCTGTGCGCCTGGGCGATGTCGCCGGGGCCGCAAACGATCGCGTTGTAGCCGGCTGCGGAGAACAGCGATGCCTCGGTCCAGAAATCGACCGCGTTGCCGATCGCGATGCCGAGTTCCTCGGCCAAGTCGCGTGCCGCCAGTCGTTTTTCCTCGGCCTGCGCGATGTCGCCGGCCGGAAGCGACGGCCCGCGAAACGTTTCGACGAACTCGGCCGGAAGCGGATCGGCGCAGTCGCGGAACCTCGCCAGCAACGCGTCGGTATCCATCGACGGCAGCGGCCGGAAGCCGAAGCGCGCCTCGGCTGCCGGAGCGATGACGTTGGCCTTGATGCCGCCTTCGATCCGGCCGACATTGAAACGCAGGCCGGTGAGCCCACCGAAACGCTCGTGTGCCTGGCTGTCGACGAGATCGAGCGCGCGCGCTCCCCAGCGCATGGCTTGATGCACCGCGCTGTTGGCCGTCGAGATGCTGGCGGACGCGTGCCCCGCACGGCCTGCGAACGCCACGCGCACCGAGCTGATGCCCCGGTGCGCGAGCACCGCCTCGCAGCGGGTCGGTTCGGCGACGACGACGCTTTCGAACGGCCGCTTCTGCGCGAGGAAAGACGACACGCAGCGCGCGTCGTTGGCCTCCTCGTCGCTCGTGAACAGCAGCGCCATGTCGCCGCTCGTGTGCGCCGCTGCTGTAAGCAGGGCCGCCGCAGCGCCCTTGATGTCGCAAGCGCCGAGGCCAATTGCGCGCTGGTCCGTGACCAGCAGTTCGAATGGGTCGCGCGTCCAGGTCGGCCCGGCAGGCACCGTGTCCAGATGCACGTTGAACAGGATGCGTGGCGTGCCGCGCACGGCAAAAATGCTTACGGCGCCACTGCCGTAGTCCATGATCGACCAGTGAAATCCGCTCAGCTGGGCGCGCACGTATTCGAATATGCCGTCGGTGCTGATCGTGCGCGGCGGATTCTGCGTGTCGAACGACACCAGGGCGCGCAGGTGTTCAAGGGTGCTGGATAAAAGGTCGTTCATGGCGGTTCTTGATAGAAGAGAGTCAGGAGCCGGAAACCGGAGATCAGAGCGCGATGCTCTCCGGCTATCGGTTACCGGCTAACGGCTACCGTCTTTTGCTCCTTCGCGATTCACCTGCGCCCACAGCGTCGAACTCATCCCGTACAAGCGTATGAACCCTTCCGCCTCGGCGACGCCCCAGTCGGCGGATTGGGCGTAGGTTGCGCCTTTCGCCGTCAGCAGATGTGGCGACTTCACTGCAACTGCCTCGACGTTGCCGCCGCTCGTGCGCAGCACGACGTCGCCGTTCACGGTTGCCTGCGACGAGGCCAGAAACGCCTCCAAGTCGGTCTTCAACGGGTCGTGATAGAAACCTTCGTAGACGAGTTCGACCCACTTGCGCGCGACATCCGGCTTGAACCGGTTTTGCTGCTTGGTCAGCACGGCTTCTTCGAGCGCGCGATGCGCGGCCAGCAATGCGATCAACCCCGGCGCTTCATAGATTATGCGGCCCTTGAGCCCGATCGTCGTGTCGCCGGTATAAAGACCGCGGCCGACACCATAGCGCGCGAACTCGCGGTTTAGCCGGGCAAGCAGCTCATGGCCGGCCATCGGCTTGCCATTCAGGGCAACGGCTTCGCCGTGGCGGAACGTGATCGTCGCCTCAAGCGCGTGTTCCGGCCAGTCCTTGCGCGACGCGCACCAGCCACGCGCACCGTCGCCGGGCGCTTCCCAACGATCGATCTCGCCACCGGACATCGTCAGGCCGAGCAGGTTTTCGTTGATCGTGTAGCTTTTCTGCTTCGCGCGCACGTCGAAGCCGAGCGCTTCGAGATAGCGCTGCTCGTACGCGCGCACTTCGGTGTGCTCCTTCTGGACTTCGCGGATCGGCGCGACGATTTCGTAGTCGCCGAGCGCCTTGACTGCAAGATCGAACCGGACCTGGTCATTGCCCATGCCGGTGCAACCGTGCGCGATGATGCGCGTGCCGAGTTCGGTCGCGCGCGCGATTGCGGCGTCGACGATCAGGTAACGATCCGAAACGAGCAACGGGTATTGGCCCTGATATCCCTCGCCCGCCCAGATGAACGGCCGGACGAAGCCGGACCAGATCGCCGGGCCGCCGTCGACCGTGACATGACTGGCCGCGCCGAGCTCGTGCGCGCGGGCCTCGATGTAGGCCCGCTCTTCTGCGTCGACGCCGCCGGTGTCGGCGAACACGGTATGCACGGGGTAGCCACGCTCCTTCAGATACGGAATGCAGAAGCTCGTGTCGAGGCCGCCGCTGAAGGCGAGCACGATCGGCTGCACCGAGGGCGGCTTTGCCGAGGGCTGAGGGCTGAGGGCTGAGGGCTGGGACATTGGAGTTTCCTGAAAGCTGGTCGTTGAATTGGGTGGGTCCGCGGGGAGGCGCTGATTTGCAGCCCTCAGCCCTCAGCCCTACGCTCGTCGCGCGATTGCGCGACGAGCGTCGCCATGATCGCCTTCTGCACATGCAACCGGTTCTCGGCCTCGTCGATCGCGATGCAGGCCGGCGAATCCATGACGGCATCGGTTGCCTTGACGTTGCGGCGCAACGGCAGGCAGTGGCTGAACACGCCGTCGTCGGTCAGCGCCATTTTCGCTTCGTCCACGATGAAATGTTTATACTTTTCCCGAATCGGCTTTTCCTGTTCCCAGTTGCCGAAATACGGCAGCGCGCCCCAGCTCTTCGCGTAGACGACATGCGCGCCGCGATAGGCGCTTTCGATGTCGTGGCTGATCGTCAGCGAACCGCCGTTCTCGGCCACGTTGCTGCGCGCGAAATCCATGTAGCGCTCGTCGAGCACGTACTCGGGCGTCGGGCACAGCAGCGTGACATCCATGCCGAAACGCGTCGCGATCTGCAGCGCGGAATTCGCCACCGCGGTATTCAACGGTTTCGGATGGTAGGTCCAGGTCAGCACATACTTCTTGCCGCGCAGCAGCGGCCCCGGATTCGGCGTCGAAACGGCCTTCGCGAAGTGTTCCTGCAGCGCCAGGATATGCGCCAGTTCCTGGCACGGATGGGTGATCGTCTCCATGTTGATGACCGGCACGCTGGCGTACTTCGCGAACGCCTGGATCACGCGGTCCTCACGGTCGACCGACCAGTCCTTGAACTTCGGAAACGCGCGCACGCCGATCAGGTCGACGTAGCGCGACAACACGCGCGCGACTTCGGCGATGTGTTCCTCGGCTTCGCCGTCCATGACCGTGCCGACGTCGAATTCGATCGGCCAGGCATCCTTGCCGGGCTGGAGCACGACCGCGTGCCCACCGAGCTGGAACGCGCCGAGCTCGAAGCTCGTGCGCGTGCGCATCGACGGATTGAAGAACAGCAGCGCGATCGACTTGCCCTCCAGCTCACGGCCGCGGCTGTAACGCTTGAACGCTGCGGCGCGCATGAGCAGCGTATCGAGCTCGGCGCGGCTCCAGTCCTGGGTACTCAAAAAATGGCGAACCGACATTTTCAACTCCAATAAAAAAACCCGGCGCTGGGCCGGGTTCAGTTCAAGACACGCTGGACAAAAAAGCGCGAGAGCTACCCGACCGAAATGAAGATGTTCGGTCGACGCGCGCGCGAAGTCATGCCGGCGGCCATATAGGCGCTGGTCAATACGTCGACTTGGTACACGCGCGAATTCATCGATCGCTTTTCGAGGCTCAAAAACTCAGGACCGGATCATTACATGGAAGTTTTGCGCAATGCAACAACGCCTGTCGGGAACCCCGGCGAAAACCCGTTCGTGCTGAGCGTAGCTCGCACAGCGAGCGAAGTCGAAGCACCGTGTCGGGCCCTTCGACTCCGGCCTTTGGCCTGCGCTCAGGGCGAACGGAATTTGGGAGAGGCGGAGAATTTGGGACGGCCTGACGGCGGCGATACGTCGCGCTACTCGGCCGGCGTGACGCTGATGCGGACGCGAATCCGGTCGCCCGGATCGTAGCTCATGCGCGCGTTGTACAACTCGCCGCGGTAGCGGTATTCGACGTCGTATCCGGTGACGCGCCGCTCCGCGGCACCTCCCGGAACCTGACGGCAATGCCGTTCGACCGTGTAGCCGGATGCCGGCTGACCGGCGTTGTTTCCGACGACCGCGCCGGCCGTGGCGCCGGCCACGGTTGCCGCAGTACGGCCATTGCCCTTGCCGATCGTGCTGCCGACCACGCCGCCGATGACGGCGCCGAGGACGGTCGCACCGGCGCGATTGTCCGGACCCTGCACGGGCACCTGCTCGTCGTAGCATTCCTCGTGCGACGCGGCGGGCTGGCCCTGCTCGTCGTAGACCGGATCGACACGCAATACGTCGGCCCAGCCGTAGTGGATGCCCTCGGCCGGCAGACCATGGTTTTCCGGGGCGCGACTATCCAGGCCGCGATTGTCCTGGGCCTGCGCCAGACTACACAGCAGCAGCATAGCGGCAATCGATGTGCCGGTTATTTTCATCGGTTCTCCAAGCCACGCAAACGCCGGTATGGCCGCTCGCGTCTTCGCCCGCTTCGCGCACGCCGGTTCCCGGCGGCATTGCGCGTGCCTGCGAATGGTGTCGATTAAAGCATCGAAAGGCTGAATGGCGGCTTAGGCCGCCATCTCTGATCGCGCATCCGACTGCGGTTTCCAGGTCGACTGGTACAATAGCGATCCACTACTGACCCCGCCATGAACTTGCGACTGCACAACACCCGGACGCATCGCGTCGAAGATTTCGCTCCCCTGGATCCGAAGCGGATCACGGTCTATCTGTGCGGCCCGACGGTATACAACTACGTGCACATCGGCAACGCGCGCGGACCGGTCGTGTTCGGCCTGCTCGTGCGCCTGCTCAAGCATGTCTATGGCGCCAGCCACGTGGTCTACGCGCGCAACGTTACCGACGTCGACGACAAGATCAACACGGCGGCGGCGGCGGCCGGGGTGCCGATCGACGTCATCACGCGGCGCTTTTCGGCGGCCTACGACGAGGACATCCAGCGGCTCGGCGCCGACCGTCCCGACGTGGTCCCTTATGCGACGCAGCACATCCCCCAGATCATCGCGATGTGCGAACGCCTGATCGCAGGCGGGCATGCGTACGCGGCCGAGGGCCATGTGCTGTTCGACGTTTCGTCTTATGCGGACTACGGCAAGCTGTCCGGCCGGTCGACCGAGGAAATGATCGCCGGCGCACGCGTCGAGGTCGCGCCGTACAAGAAGAATCCGGCCGATTTCGTCCTCTGGAAACCGTCGACGCCCGACCTTCCCGGCTGGGACAGCCCATGGGGTCGCGGCCGTCCCGGCTGGCACATCGAATGTTCGGCGATGAGCGAAGCGCACCTCGGCGAGACGCTCGACATCCATGCCGGCGGCAACGACCTGATGTTTCCGCACCACGAAAACGAGGTTGCCCAGTCGACCTGCGCGCACGGCGGCAAGGTGTTCGCGCGCTGGTGGCTGCACAACGGCATGCTGACGTTCGGCGGCAGGAAGATGTCGAAGTCGCTCGGCAACACGCTGGTCCTGCACGAACTGCTCGAGCGTCATCCGGCCGAGTTGCTGCGCTTCATGCTGATGAAGGCGCATTACCGCCAGCCGCTGGACTGGTCCGACGCAACGCTGGAGCAGGCGCAGCGCACCCTGGACGGCCTGTACGGCACGCTGCGCGACCTGGCCGGGGTCGAAGTGGCGCCGCAGGACCGCGCCCTGCCCTCCGAACTGATCGAGACGCTGGCCGACGACCTGAACACGCCCGAAGCGCTGTCGCTGCTCGCGCGGCTTGCCGACAATGCGCGAAAAGCCACAAGTGCACAAGACAAGAAAGTTGCAAAAGCAGCATTGCTCGAAGCCGGCGCGTTCCTCGGCCTGCTGCAGCAGGATCCCGAGGCCTGGTTCAAGCGCCAGGGCGCGGACAGCGTCGATCCCGAATGGATCGAGGGCCTTCTCGCCGAGCGCGCCGACGCGCGCAAGCGCAAGGATTTCGCCACGTCGGACCGGATCCGCGACGAACTCGCCGCCCGTGGCGTGATCATCGAGGATGGCCCACAAGGCGCGCGCTGGAAGCTGGCCACGTCGACCGGAGCCAAGCACGATGAATGCCCGGCCTGACGTTCCGGCCGGCGAGTCCGCGCAGGATGCACAAGATGCGATCGCCGAGGAATTTTCGTTTTTCAGCGACTGGACCGAGCGCTACCAGTACCTGATCGACCTGGGCCGCAAGCTGCCGCCGTTTCCGCTGGAACTGCAGACCGAAGGCAACAAGGTGCACGGCTGCCAGTCGCAGGTCTGGCTCGTCGCCGAGGGTGGGCGCGAGCGGCTCGACTTCCGCGCGATCAGCGATTCGGCGATCGTTTCCGGTCTGATCGCGTTGCTGCTGCGCGTCTATTCCGGCCGCAGCGCGCAGGAAATCCTCGCCACGGAGCCGCGTTTCGTCGAAACGATCGGCCTTGCCAAACACCTGTCGCCGACACGCAGCAACGGCCTTTCGGCAATGCTCCAGACCGTCAAGGAACACGCCCGCCAAGCGCTGTCGTAGCCGGACACTCGCAGGATGGGCGTTGGCCCAGCCGTCTTGTTTGGTTCATGAAACCAAAGTAGCCCGGATGAAGCGCAGCGGAATCCGGGGGCATGCCGCGAATGCCTCGCAACCTCGCCGTGGGCGTATGCGCTGCTTTTCCGGGATTCGGAACGTCTTCCGCGCACGCCTCCGTTCCCCTTCCCGGATTCCGCTGCGCTTCATCCGGGCTACGTTGGCTACATTGTTGTTTTCCGACTCCCGCGCCCCGGCCAAAAGAAAGGCCGCTTCTACGCGGCCTTTCGTTCATCCTTTCGAGCGTTACGGGATCAGTCGCCCATCTGCTTCTGGCGGTGCTCCCAGCGTTCCTGCGCGTCGAGGCAGAGCGTGGCGATCGGCCGCGCTTCGAGGCGCTCGATCCCGATTTCCTCGTCGGTCTCTTCGCAATAGCCGTAGCGGCCTTCCTCGATGCGCTTGAGCGCCTTGTCGATCTTGGCGATCAGCTTGCGATAGCGGTCGCGGGTGCGCAGTTCGAGCGAGTTCTCGGTCTCGCGCGTGGCGCGCTCGGCCTCATCGCCCACGTCACGCACTTCGTCGCGCAGATTGTCGATCGTCTGCTTGGATTCCTCGACCAGATCCTCGCGCCACTTCTGCAGTTTCGCGCGGAAATAGGCCAGGTGGCGCGGTCCCATGTACTCCTCGCGCGCGTTCGGGTGGTAACCCGCGGGCAGGTTGACGACGACCGTGCTCGGCAGTGCGTAGCGGCCATCGTCGCGCGACAGGGAGTCGTTGGCGGCAGTGGACGCGGTAACCATTTTGGCTTTCTTTGCTGGCATCTCGTGCTTCGTTGGAACAACGTGGATGGGCTTGGCGGACTTGACCGGAGCGGCGGGCTTGACCGCTGCAGCGGGCTTGGCCGGTTTGTGCGCGACGACCGGCTTGGCGCTGGCGGCCTTGGACTTGTGCACGGCCGGTTTTGCCGCCGGCTTTGCCGCGACCTTCTTCTTCACGGCATGCTTGGCTGGCGCAACCTTCCGGGCCGCCTTCTTCGCCTTCGGCGCAGGTGCTGCCTTGCGCACGGGCTTGGCCGCCTTTTGCGGCTTGCGCGCTTTGGCCGCACTGGCCTTCTTCGCGGGTTTGGCCTTTGCGCTTGCCGGTTTTTTCTTCGCGGCAGGCGCGGGTTTGCGTTTCGCGTTCGCCATATCCTTCACCATAGTATTTCGGCGGTCGCGTGTTATAGCCTAAGTTACCCCGTGCGGCAACCATTTGCGCGGCAAAACAGCCAAACCGGCTACCCGTCGTCGCAGTAGTTTGCGCCGATCTTCCGCCCTTCAAGGTAAACTGTGACTTAATCGGCGATTCTGCGCCGAATTGCGCTCGCGGACATTTTCCGTGCGCGTGTTTTTCCCCGCCGCTGCAATCGCCTGCCTCAATCGTCCGTGACCCGACTTATTCTCGTCCTGCTGGCTGCCTACAAGCGGATACTGAGTCCGCTGTTCGGATCGCGCTGCCGATTCGATCCCAGCTGCTCGGACTACGCGCGCGTTGCGATCGCGCGCTTCGGCGCGGCGCGCGGCGGCGTGCTGGCCATGTGGCGCCTGGCGCGCTGCCAGCCATTGTGCGACGGTGGTTCCGATCCGGTGCCACAGGTATTCACTTTCCGGCGAACGCCGCATGCACCGACATCGTGACCCCCGCCCGCTTCCCGGGATCCAGCGCCAACCGGTAGCGTCGAAGGCCGGCGCCGACCTCCAACTCAAATCGACAATCCACGCATGAACGACTGGCTGATCCGCAACGCCGACATCGTCAACGAAGGACGCCGCTTCCAGGGCGACGTGCGCGTGCGCTCCGGGCGCATCGACGCCGTAGGCCCGGGGCTCGCGCAGCAACCCGGCGAACGCGTCTTCGATGCGAACGGGCGCCTCCTGCTCCCGGGCATGATCGACGACCAGGTCCACTTCCGCGAGCCGGGACTCGAGCACAAGGGCGATTTCTTCACCGAATCGCGCGCCGCCGTGGCTGGCGGCGTCACGAGCTTCTTCGAGATGCCGAATTCGAAGCCGACCACGACCGACTATGTGGCGCTGGCCGACAAGTATGCCCGTGCCGCGCAGAAATCGCTCGCCAACCATGCGTTCTATTTCGGCGCGACCAACGACAATCTCGACCTGATCCGCAATCTCGACCCGCGCTCGGCCTGCGGCATCAAGATCTTCATGGGCGCTTCGACCGGCAACATGCTGGTCGACAATCCGGCGACGCTCGACGGCATCTTTCGCGATGCGCCGGTCCCGGTCGTCACCCATTGCGAGGATACGCCGACGATCGAGGCGAACCTGGCTGCCGAGCGCGCGAAGTACGGCGACGCGATTCCGGTCGAGCGGCATCCGTACATCCGTTCGCGCGAGGCCTGCATCAAGTCGACGCGCCTGGCGATCGACCTGGCGCGACGCCATGGCACGCGCCTGCACGTATTGCACATCTCGACCGCGGACGAGCTGGCGCTGTTCACGCCGGGACCGCTCGACGGCAAGCGCATCACGGCCGAGACCTGCGTGCACTTCCTGCACTTCAGCGAGGCCGACTATGCTACAAAAGGTAATTTGATAAAATGCAACCCGGCGATCAAGAGCGCGGCCGACCGCGCCGCGATCATCGATGCGCTGCGCGACGGCCGCATCGACGTGCTGGCGACCGACCACGCGCCGCACACGCTCGAGGAAAAGAGCCAGCCCTATGAAAAGGCGCCGTCGGGCCTGCCGCTCGTGCAGTTCGTCCTGCAATGCGCGCTCGAACGCTGGTTCGACGGCCAGCTGCCGCTCGAGCTGATCGTCGAGCGTACTTCTCACGCGCCGGCCAAGCTGTTCAACGTCAGCGAACGCGGCTTCATCCGCGAAGGCTACTGGGCCGACCTGACCCTGATCGACACGGCGGCGCCACAGACCGTGACGCGCGATTCGGTGATCTCCAAATGCGGCTGGTCCCCGTTCGAAGGCACGACCTTCCGCTCGAGCGTCGCCGCGACCTGGGTCAACGGCCACCTGGCCTGGAACGACGGCAAGCTCGACGACTCGCAACTTGGCCGACGCCTGGACTTCGCGCGATGAGACTTCGTCTGCCGATTGCGTTGCGTTTTCCAGCGAGGCTTCGCCCGCCCACCGGCGTCGCGTCGACCCGATGAAAAATATGCCGTCATTCCCGCGCAAGCGGGACTGCGAAGGCAGGATGCCGAAGCGAACATTCGTGCAGCGAATGGCCCGAAGGGCTCGCTGCGGATGCAGCGAGTAATCCATTTTGACTTTTCGCGCCAGTGCTAGATCAAGATGGATTCCCGCTTGCGCGGGAATGACGACCTTGTTTTTTTTGCTCGTGGCTCATGCTGGCAGCAGCGAATCCGTGCGCCTGCCCAAGCACATCCAGCAGGGCGAGCTCGTCATCGGCCATGCCCCGGCAGACGCGCAGATCGAATTCAACGGGCGCCAATTGCGTGTCGGCGCCGATGGCGTCTTCGTGTTCGGCCTCGACCGCGATGCTCCCGCCGCGGCGAGGCTGAGCGTTCGCTACGCGGATGGCAAAACGACGACGCAGACTTTTGCCGTCGCCAAACGCCAATACCATATCGAACACGTCGAAGGCTTGCCGCAGAAGACCGTGACCCCGGATCCGGAGACCGCGGCCCGAATCGAGCGCGAGCAGGCGCTGGTTGCCGATGCGCGCAAGCGCGACGACGCGCGCGAGGATTTCCTGCGCGGCTTCTCGCTGCCGGTGCAGGGCGCGCGCATCAGCGGCGTCTACGGCAGCCAGCGCATCGACAACGGCACGCCGAAGGCTCCGCACATGGGGCTGGACATGGCCGTGCCGGAAGGCACGCCGATCCATGCTCCGGCGGCTGGCGTGGTGGCTTTCGCGCAATCCGATCTCGTGCTGACCGGCGGCACGGTGCTGATCGATCACGGGTTCGGCCTGACCAGTTCGTTCCTGCACATGAGCCGTCT
>DATIEJ010000436.1:0-4549 GCA_035455825.1 Rhodanobacteraceae bacterium
GGTTGCCGAAGGCGCCCCGACCGAGGCGTGCGCGCCGTCGGCCGCGCTGCGCCAGGCCGAATGCGACGTGCTGCTGCGCGAACTCGAACGCTTCACCTGGAACATCAGCCGCACCGCGCATGCGCTCGGCATGAGCCGCAACACTCTTTATCGCAAGATCCACAAGCACGGCATCGTTTTGCAGCACTGAGTTCGCCGACCGCTTTGCCCGAAAGCCCTCCCCTTCAAGGGGAGGGTTGGGTGGGGATGGTGTCATGGCCCGTCCGTTACACCGGCGCGCATCTTCGTCGATGGTAAAGAAGCAGCGTCGCATTGCGCACGCGCGCGAAATCCAGCCATGCGGTTCGAGAAGCACACGCACTCTGGCCGCACGCGCATGCGCACGCAACCGGTTCGCGAGAGGCGTCTCTCGGCGACGAATTCATGAATTTCGCTAGTCCGCGGTTGCACCCGCGCACGTTACGATTGGCGATCGCCGCCTGCATGCATCGCCTTTGGCGGCTAGCCAAATGGTGAATCGGTGCCCCGGCAGACAGCAGGAAAAATCGCGTTTCACTCTCGCGCATCCCATGCGCTATTGCTGCTCTTTCCCCTAGTTGCCGCGGCGCAGTCGCCCGCCGACGAAACGAGCCTGCCGACGATCGTCGTTACCGCGACCCGCTCGGAGCGGCCTGCCTTCGAGACCGCGGCATCGATCGACGCCGTTTCGCTCGCCGACCCGACCGCCAACACGCCGGGCATCAACCCTTCCGAGTACCTGGCGGCGATCCCCGGACTGATCGCGCGCGACCGCCAGAACTATGCGCAGGACGAGCAGATATCGATCCGCGGTTTCGGCGCGCGCTCGACCTTCGGCGTGCGCGGCGTGCGCCTGTATATCGACGGCATTCCCGCGACGATGCCGGACGGCCAGGGCCAGGTATCGAATTTCAACCTCGGCTCGGCCGACCGCATCGAAGTGCTGCGCGGGCCGTTCTCGGCGTTGTACGGCAACTCGTCCGGTGGCGTGATCCAGATTTTCACCGCCGATGGCTCCAGCCCACCGGAGCTGCGCGGGGCGATCGAAGGCGGCAGCTGGGGCACCTACCGCATCGACCTCAACGCGCGCGGCAGCAGCACCGCGCTCGACTACAATGTGGATTTTTCGCAGTTCTATACCGATGGCTATCGCGGCCATGGCCGCGCCGAACGCGAGAGCGGCAATGCCAAGGTCGACATCCACCTCGATGGCGACCGCAAGCTGACATTCCTGGCGAACACTGTCTCCCTGCCGACCGTCGACGATCCACTCGGCCTGACTCGCGAGCAATTCGACACCGATCCGAGGCAGCCGCAACCGGTCGCGGTGCAGTTCAACACTCGCAAGAGCGTGCATCAGGAGCAGATCGGCTCGATTTACGAACAAGCGCTGGACCAGCACAACAGCATTCGCCTGCTTGGCTATTACGGCCAGCGCGACGTGCAGCAGTTCCAGTCGATTCCGGTGGCGACGCAGCTGCGCCCGTCGAGCCCCGGCGGCGTGATCGACCTGGACGGCGCCTTCTACGGCACGGACCTGCGCTGGAACAATCACTCGACACTGGCCGACCGCTCGCTCGACCTGACCGCCGGCGTAACCTACGACCGCCAGAACCAGGTGCGCCAGGGCTACAACAACTTCGTCGGAACCACGCTTGGCGTTCAGGGCGCCTTGCGCCGCGACGAGGACGACGATGCCTACAACGTCGACGAGTACGCGCAGGCCACCTGGGAAATTGCCGATCGCTGGTCGCTGGACGTCGGCGCACGTCACAGCAAGGTAACCTTCTCGTCGATAGATCACTACATCACCGCGACCAATCCCGACGACAGCGGCCGCGTCGCCTATTCGGACACGACGCCGGTCGCCGGCTTGCTCTTCCGCGCGACCAGCCGCTGGCACCTGTACGCCTCTTACGGCAACGCCTTCGAGACCCCGACATTCAACGAACTGGGTTATCGGCCCGATGGCACGGCCGGGATCAACTTCAACCTCGTACCGGCCGACAGCCGCAACGGCGAGATCGGATCGAAGCTGCTGGTCGGCAAGGGTGAGTTCGACGTCGCGCTGTTCCAGGCCAACACCGATCACGAAATCGCCGTCGCCACGTCCAGCGGCGGCCGCACGACGTACCAGAATATCGATCGCGCGCGGCGCCAGGGCATCGAAACGAAGTTCGACTATCCGCTGGCGGAGCGCTGGCGCGTGCAGGCCGCCTATACGTATCTCGATGCCACGTTCCGTTCGGCCTTCCTGACCTGCCCGGCCGCTTCGACCTGCACGACGCCGAACACACCGGTCGCGCCGGGCGCGCGCATTCCGGGCGTGCCGGAGTCGAACTTCTATGCCGCGCTGCGCTACGGTGGAGCGCGTGGCTGGAACGCGACACTCGAAGCCAGCGCCGCGAGCAACGTTGCGGTAAACGACTTGAACACGCAGTTCGCGCCGGGCTATGGCGTGCTCAACACCAGCGTCGGTTACCTGTTCGACTGGAACGACGCACAGGTGTCGACGTACCTGCGGTTGAACAACATCTTCGACCACAGCTACGTCGGTTCCGTCATCGTCAACGAGAGCAACGGCCGCTACTACGAACCGGCGCCGACGCGCACGATCTTCGGCGGCATCCAGATCAACTGGAAGCACTGAGCGCCGACCGCATTTCGTGCAACGCGAAAGAGCGGTTATCCGAAGAGCACGAAGGGAGAGCGCACGAGGACGCGAAGGCAAGACAGTCCCCCACACCCGTCGTCATTCCCGCGGCTCTCAACAGCGGAGCTGGTCAAGCGGGAATCCATCTTGATCTTGTTCCATTGACCAAAAAGCAAAATGGATTCCCGCTTCCGCGGGAATGACGACACTTTTAAGGTTGCTCTCGGATTTCCCAGTCGCCGACACTGCCGAAACGCGGATCTAAACGACTATCACCTCGAGGCCGAGGCCTCGCAACGATTCGAGCGTTTCCGCAGCGACACCGTCGTCGGTGACGATCTTGCTCAGACTACTCAGAGGCGCGATGACCGACAGGCTGCGCCGGCCGAACTTGCTCGAGTCGGCAACCGCGACGACTTCGCGCGAAACCCGGATCATCAACGCATTCAGCTCGGCCTCGAGCGGGTCGGGTGTCGTCACGCCGGATTCCGGATCGATCCCGTCGACGCCGAGGAAAAGCCGGTCGGCCGTGAGCTTCGCAAGCGCGCGCTCGGCATCGGGCCCGACCATCGAATACGACATCTCGCGCAACATGCCGCCGAGCATCAGCACGCGCACATTGGACAAACCGGCCAAGGTCATGGCGATGTTCAACGCATTCGTGACGACGGTCAGCGACTCGAACGGCGCCTGACGAATCTGCGCGGCGATCTCGGCCGTGGTCGTGCCGGAATCGAGGATGATCGTGTCGCCGCTGCGGATCATCCGTACCGCGGCCTGCGCGATCCGCATCTTTTCGCCGTGGTGCCTGCCGGCCTTGATGCTGAGCGGCGCGTCGGGCACCGTGCCGGACGGCAGCAGCGCGCCGCCGTGCGAGCGCACGAGCGTGCCGGCTCGGGCCAGCGCTTCGAGGTCCCCGCGCACCGTCACGGTCGAAACGGCGAAGCGCGTCGCGAGCTCCTCGACCGTCGCGCGGCCCTGCTTCTCGACCTGGGCAACGATCCTGCGCCGCCGCTCCTCGACCAGCAGTTTCGACGGCGCCTTGCGCAACGCGCTCATGCGGAAAGCCCGAGCAAACGCGCGGCATTGCCGTTGTACACTTTTTCCAGAATGGCGTCGTTCAGGCCGAGCCCGTAGATTGCCCAGCGCCCCTGCGGCGGCGTGGCGGCGGGCGCGTAGTCGAAGTATTCGTCCTCGGTTTCGAGGAAGCGGTAGTAGATTTCGTAGAGCGCATCGCCGAAGACCTGCTGCGGTGTTTCGTCGCCCGCCGGCGGCGGAATCGCGTCTGTGCCGAAGAAGATGCGGTCCTGATAGCGTTCGAAGAAGCGTCGCGTCGTGCGTGGCTGGCGCCCAAGTTCGTTGATGCGCGCGGCGATGTCGACATATGTATTCGGATAGCGATCCAGGCACGCCGACACGCCGGCAAGATTCTCGGCATTGCTGACATGCAGGAGAACGAACGTCGTGCGCGGATGACGCGCGATGACGCGGTCCCTCGCTGCGAGCAACTCGGCATTGCCGGGAAAGTCGCGCCCGTGGAACGACCAGTCCGGATGCCGGCTCAATTCTTCGTAGCGTTCATTGTAGCGGTCCGCCGGCAGGAAGAATGCTTCCGGATCCGAGGTGTGGATGAACACTGGCAGGCCGTGGCCTGCGCACGCTTCCCACATCGGATCGAACCGGCGGTCGTCGATCGCGACGAGCGCACCGCTGTCGATATGTTCGCGCAGATACAGTCCGAGTGTCTTGAGCACCTTGAGGCCGCGCGCGCCGGCGTGCTTGGCGTGGCCGATCGCATCGGCCTGCAGTTGCGGGTAGCGCGGGTCGAGCCAGTCGCCGTAGGACGGTTCGGTCAAGGTCAGGAAGCGGCCGGGAGCC
>DATIEJ010000437.1:0-3712 GCA_035455825.1 Rhodanobacteraceae bacterium
GATCGTTCGCGCCCATCGTCACGACGGTTGCGATCGCGACCTGCACGCCGGGCTCGGCAAGCGCTGCCGCCTCGATGTCGCCGGGCTCGATGCGGAATCCGCGCAGCTTGAACTGGTGGTCGACGCGGCCGTGGAAGTGCAGCTGGCCGGCGCTCCACGATCCGATGTCACCGGTGCGGTACATGCGCGCGCCGCCACCGGCTAATCCGTCGGGTTTGAACCGTTCGGCTGTCAACTGCGGCCGGCCGACGTAACCATCGGCGACACCGTCGCCGCCGATCCAGATTTCTCCGCGCGCGCCGGGCGGCACGAGTTGGCCGGCCGCATCGAGCAGATAGATGCGCGTGTTCGCGATCGGCGTTCCGATCGGCACGCTGCCCTGCCCTGTTTCGACGCGTGCCAAGGTCGACCAGATCGTCGTTTCGGTCGGGCCATACAGGTTCCACAGCTCCGAACAGAGCGGCAACACGGATTCGGCGAGATCGCGCGGCAGTTCCTCACCGCCGATCAGGAGCCTGAGCCGCGGCAGTTTCCGCGCGCGATCGCTGCCCGCCAGCAGCCGCAGCAGCGAAGGCGTGGTTTGCAGCACCGTCGCCTTGCGCTGGCGCAGCAAGGCGACCAGGGCGTCCGGGTCGCGATGTTCCTGGTCGCTCGCAATGAGCACCTTGGCGCCGGCCAGCAGCGGCAGGTAAAGCTCGAGTCCGGCAATGTCGAACGACAACGTCGTGACGGCGCACAGGACATCAGTCGGCGCCATGCCTGGCCGATCGCGCATGCTGGTCAGCAGGTTGACGAGATTGCGATGCAGGACGCGCACGCCTTTCGGCGTGCCGGTCGAGCCGGACGTGTACAGGACATACGCGAGCGCATCGCCGGGGACGTCGCGAAGTTGCCCTGTTGTCCGCTCACTCGCGTCGAGCAGTTCGGCGAGCACATGCACTTCGCACGCTTCGGCGAGCGCCGCAGGAACGTCCGTGCGGTCGCGCACGAGCAGATGACGCACTTGCGCATCGCCGAGGACGAACAGCAGCCGCTCCTCCGGATGGCCGGCATCGATCGGAACGTAGGCCGCTCCGCTGGCGGCGATGCCGAGCAGCGAAACCAGCATCTCGATGCTGCGCGGCACGCAGATGCCGACGAGATCGCCCTGGCCGATGCCGCGGCCGGCAAGTGCCGACCCCAGCCGCAGCGCCTGGTCGACGAGCTGCGCGTAACTCAAGGCACGTTCGCCGCATTCGACCGCAATCGCGTCGGGGCTGCGCTGCGCCTGTTCCATGACCAGGCGCATCAGCGAAGCGCCGCGGTCGAAATCGCGGGCCGTCGCATTGCAGCCGTCGACGATCGCGCGTTGCTGCGCCGCGTCCATGATCGGCAGCTTCGCAACCGGCAGGTCGTTGTCGCCCGCGGCCGCCGCGGCCAGCAGTGTCTGGTAGTGGCCTATCCAGCGCCCGATCGTCGCCGCGTCGAACAGCGCGGTGCGGAAATGCACGTCCAGGTTCAGGCGGTCGCCGGCTTCGTTGAGGTTGAAGAACAGGTCCTTGACCAGCGCCGGCTTGGCGCAGTCCCTCGGCGTGCCCGCGGGACCGCCGAAGTCGAGCGGGTCGACGCGCGGATTCAGGTTGAAGACGATGTCGGTCAGCGAACTGCGCTCGGCGCCGCGGCGCCATCCCGGCGCATTCAGCAATGTATACAATGTCAGATCCTGGTTGTCGGCCGCGTCGAGCAGCGCGCGGTGGCAACGCCGTGCGAGCGCGACGAAGCTCTCGTCGGCATCCAGCGCGATGCGCAGCGGCAACGTGTTGACGCCGTCGCCGATCAGATGGTCGGCTCCGGCGAGCGCCTGGCTGGCGAACGGAATGCCGATCGCAAAGTCGAACTGGCCGGTCAGGCGCGCGAGCAGGACGGCGAAACCGGCCAGCAGGACGCTGTACAGAGTCACGCCGCAGTTGCGCGCGACGTTGCGCAACGCCGACGCAAGGTCGCCCGGGAAATCATGGAAGGCCGTGTCCGCGGCAAAATCCGGCCGCACCGGCCGCGGCCGGTCGGTCGGCAGCTGCAGCGCGTCCGGTGGCGTGGCAAACAGGCCTTTCCAGTAGTCGACTTGCGCGCTGGCCTGAGCGCCGGTTCGGCGCGCCAGCTCGGCGCGGGCAAAGGCCCGGAACGACCGGGCCTCGGGCAGCGCTGCGCTCCGTCCCGACACCAGCGCCTTGTATACGGCGGCGAGTTCTTCGAGGAACACGGCCGCGGACCAGCCGTCGAAGATCAGGTGATGCGCGACGACGAGCAGCGCGTGGCGATCCGCGTCCAGCCTGATCAGCTCGATGCGGGCCAGCGGCGCGCAGGCCAGGTCGAACGGCTCGCGCATCGATATCGCGCAATGCGCGCGCAGGCGCGCGTCCGAATCGGGGCCTTCGAGATCGACCAGTGCCGGCACGATTGACTGGGCCGGTCCGACGCGAAAGACGCTGCCGTTGGCGGCGAACGACATGGCGAAGGCCTCGTGCCGCTCGACCACTTGCGTGATCGCCTGCTCGAGCATCGGCACGTCGAGCCGGCCATGCAGCATCAGCAGCTGCGATTCGTTGAACGCAATATTGGCCACGTCGCCGAACTGGCAGGCCAGCCACTTTTCCGTCTGCGCGTCGGTCAGCGGTATTTCGTCCGCGGGGAGCGGCGCCGCCGGGCTTGCCGGATGGACCGGAGTTGGCTGGTTCGTCGCCACTGGCGCGCCAGTCGCGGCGTCCGCGAGCGATGCCTTGCGGCCAAGGATGCCCGCGCGCAACACCTCCGTCGTCGCCGACTCGATCGCGGCGATGATTTCGTCGACCTCGGCCGCGCCATGCGCAGTGCTCAGGAAACAGTTGAACTGCGCGTAGACGTGCAGGCCACGCTCGCGCAGCACATGATAGAAAAGTTCGGCCAGCGGCTGGTCGGCATCGATGCGGATGCGCCAGAGCGAGGCGAAGCCCAGCGCGTGCATCGGCGCGGATTGCGCCTGGAAGAACCGGTTCAGGCGGGCGACGAGTTCCGCGGTGCGCGCGTTGAGGTCGCGCTGCAACTGCGGACCGCGTTCGCGCAGATGCAACAGGGTGGCCTTCGCCGCGGCCAGCGCCAGCGGGTGGCGCACGAAGGTGCCGGCGAAATACGTGACGCCGGCTTCGGGCCGGCTGTCGTCGCCGAAGCGCCAGTCGCCGCCGTCGAGCGCGTCGAGCCAGCGCGCGCGCCCGGCAATGGCCGCGAGCGGCAGGCCGCCGCCGATGATCTTGCCGTAGGTGGCGATGTCGGCGCGCACGCCAAAGAATTCCTGCGCGCCGCCCGGGCATATGCGAAAGCCGGTGATGACTTCGTCGAAGATCAGCGCGCAGCCGTTGTCGTCGCAGATCCGGCGCAGCGCGGCGACGAATTCGCGCGGCTGCAGCGCCGGATTCCGCGCCTGCACCGGTTCGATCATGACGGCCGCAAGCTCGTGCGCGCGCGCGCCGATCACCTCGAGGGCCTCGTCGCTTCCATAGTCGAGCACGAGGATGTTCTCAACGGCGCTCGCCAGGATGCCCGGCGCCGCGGCAATCGAGCGCAACTGGCTCGTGCCGCGGACGATGACCTCGTCGAAAATGCCGTGGTACGAGTCGCGGAATATCACGATCGTCTTGCGCCCGGTCACCGTGCGCGCGATGCGCATCGCGCCCATGACGGCCTCGGAACCGGTATTGCA
>DATIEJ010000438.1:0-3046 GCA_035455825.1 Rhodanobacteraceae bacterium
GCAGCAGCTTCGGCTTTCCGCCGTCGGCACCTGCGCCGATCGACCGCGCAGCGCAGATCAACGATTCATGGCGATGTTGAGCAAGGCCCGTGTTCGCGCAGCACGTCAGGTTCGGTCGCCACAGGGCGACGCCCACGGGAGCGCGCCGATGATCATCGCCAATCTTGTTCCCCGCAGCATTGCAACCCGCTCTGCGAAGACGAAGGCGCGGATCCTGCAGGGAAGACGTCACGCGGCGCCCGTGACTTTAGGCACGCCTCAGCACGAGCAACGGCGACGTTGCCGCGATGCGCCGCGTACCGAGCCAGCCAGCCAATGCAACGAGCACGGCCGCCGCCAGCGCCGACGCAGCCAGTGCGCCGAGCGGCGGCACGTAGGCGACGCGAAATACGCGCTGCGCCAGCCAGATGCCGGCGAGTCCGGCGCCGGAGGCGGCGATTGAACCGGCCAGCGCACCGAGCAGCGCAAACTCGCCGAGCACGGCCTGCGTCAATTGGCGCCGATTCGCGCCGAGCGTGCGCAGCAACGCCGTTTCGAAGCGGCGTTCATCGGCGCTTGCGGCGAGCGCGGCCAGCAGCACGAGCAGTCCCGCGGCGAGACTGAAGCCGAGCACCGACGTCACGGCGCGGCTGACCCGGTCGATGATGTCGCGCACGCGATCGAGCAGCGAATTCAGGTCGATCAGCGACAGGTTCGGATGGTCGCGCGTCAGGCCGGCGAGCGCGTCGGCCGGCACCGCGCCGAGATGAAAACTCGCGACGTCGCTATAAGCCAGGCCCTGCGCGCTGGCCGGATCGAGCAGCAGGAAAAAGTTCACGCGGAACGAATCCCAGCGCACGCCGCGCACGCTGGTCACGCGCGCGACGACGTCGCGCTCGCCGATGCGCAAGGTCAGTGTATCGCCGAGTTTCAGATGGAACATCTCGATCCACATTTCGTCGAGCGAGACTTCCGGCTCGTCCGGACTGGCGTCGAACCAGCGTCCGGCCTTGACGCGGTTCGTCGGCGGCAATTCCGCGCTCCAGGACAAGCGCGTCTCGCCGTTGATCCAGCCGGCGGCGCGGCGATCCTGATAATCTTCGGCGCGAGGCGCCTTGCCGTTGATCGCGACGAGCTTGCCGACAGCCAGCGGCATCATGCTGACATTGTCCGCGTGCAGCGCGGCCAGCCGCGCCTTGACGCCGTCGCTCTGCTCGGGCTGGATGTTGATCAGGAAATAGTTCGGCGTGTCGGCCGGCAGTTCGGCACGCCAGGCGCCGAGCAGCGATGGCCCGACGACCGCGAGCAGGTCGAGCGCGGTCAGCGCGAGCGCCAGCGCGGTAATCTGCAGCAGGCTCAACCCGCGCCGGCGCGCGAGATTGGCAGCGCCGAAGCGCAGCGCGCCCGGCATGTAGCGCAGCACGCGTGACAACAGGCGAATCGAAACGAAGCCCAGGATCAGCGCGAACAGTCCGACTCCCGCCAGGCTCGCCGACAGCACGCCGGCCAGCGTGAGGGAGTCGCTTTCGAACCAGATCAGCGCGGCGCCGAGCACGACCGGTAGCAGGTAAAGCGCATCGAAGCGGCGCACGCGCGCGCCGATCGCGCGCTGGAATACGCGCACCGGCGGCGCTTCGCGCAGGCGCAGCAGCGGCGGCAACGCGAAGCCGAACAGCACGGCAATACCGATCGCGAACGCGGCCATGGTCGGCACGAGCGGCGTCTTCGCGACCGCGCCGGGCAGCAGGTCGCGCGCGAACGCGAACACGAGTTCCTGCAAACCGAGCCCGAGCAGCGCGCCGAGCAGGCAGGCCGGCAGCGCGAGCAGCACGAGCGTGAATGCGGTCGCGGCGAGCACTTCGCCTGCCGTTGCGCCGAGGCAGCGCAGCAGCGCCACCTCGTCGGTCTTGCGGCGCGCGTAACGCCCGGCCGCGAGCGCGACGGCGATGCCGGACAGCAGAGCGGCGAGCAGCGCGGCCAGGCGCAGGAACGCCTCGCCGCGCTCGAACGCGCTGCGCAGGTTCTGCTGCGACTGCTGGACCGTGATCAGTTCGGAAGCGTCGGGCTTGTGCTCCTTCAGGAAAGTACCAAATGTGGAAATTGCGGCATCGTCGCCGGCGGTCATGAGGCGGTTGCGCGCGCGGCTGCCGGGGCCGAGCAAGCCGCTGGCGCGCGCGTCCTGCAGCGTCATCAGCAGGCGCGGCGCGAGCGCGAACAGTTCGCCGCCGTCGGGCTCGCGCACGATCTGGCCGGCGACGCGCAAGGTCAGGTTGCCGACCGGCAGCGTGTCGCCGGGCTTCAGGTGCAGCGCGGCCAGGAGGCGCTGCTCGGCATATACCTGGCCGGCCGGTGGAGAATTTGCTTCATTCTCGGCGCCGGCGGCATCCCGCACCAGCAGCTTGCCGCGCAGCGGATACGCGGCGTCGGCCGCGCGCACGTCGGCCAGCTGGCTCTTGCCGTTCGCGAACAGCACGCTCGGAAAGTCCGCGGTCACGCTGCTGCGCAAGCCGAGCCGGATCGCTTCGGCGGCGAGTTCGGGCGGCAGCGGCGCGCGCGTGCTGACGCCGAGGTCGCCGCCGATCAGCTCGGTCGCCGATGCCAGGATGCCGCGCTCGACACGCTGGCCCAGCGTCGCAACGGCGCCGAGCGCGGCGACTGCGAGCAGCAGGGCGACGGCGAGCATCGCCAGCTCGCCATAGCGCCACTCGCGGCGCAGCGTGCGCCAGGCAAACGTCAGCGGCTTCATGCGCTCGCGCCGGGCAGGAGCCCGGAGGCCATGGATGGCCGGGAGTAGCCCTGAAGACGACCGTTGTCGAGCCGTGCCACGGCGCCACAACGTTCCGCGAGCTTCGGATCATGCGTGACGAGCACGAGCGTCGTCGCATTGGCGCGATTGAGTTCGAACAGCAGGTCGCCGATCGCCTGCCCGGTGCGCTGGTCGAGATTGCCGGTCGGCTCGTCGGCAAACAGTATCGTCGGCCGGTGTACGAACGCGCGCGCCAGCGCAACGCGTTGCTGTTCGCCGCCGGAAAGCTGATGCGGATAGTGGTGCCGGCGCGCTCCCAGA
>DATIEJ010000439.1:0-7437 GCA_035455825.1 Rhodanobacteraceae bacterium
GAGATCCAAATGGATTCCCGCTTTCGCGGGAATGACGGCAGTCAACGGTGCCCTGCTCTTTAACTGTCTTGAGAGCACGCATCCAATACTGCTCTGCGGAAGGAAGACCCACGGTTGCCTCCCCTGCCGCGGCTCTGCGTCTGCGCGACTCAAAGCTCCGGCGGCGGCGGCGCGAGCACTTCGCGATTGCCGTTGTGCTGCTGGGCGCTGACGATGCCCTGCTGTTCCATCAGTTCGATCAGGCGCGCGGCGCGGTTGTAGCCGATCTTCAGCCGGCGCTGGACGCCGGAAATCGACGCCCGGCGCGATTCGGTCACGATGCGCACCGCCTGGTCGTAAAGTTCGTCGTAGTCGCCATCGCCCGCCTCGCCATCCTCCGGCAGTCCCGATTCGCCGATGACACGGCCGTCGCCAAGCGACTGCACGTCGCCAAACACGCCTTCGATATAGTCCGGCTTGCCCTGGTTGCGCAGATGCGCCACGACCTTGTGCACTTCGTCGTCGCCGACGAACGCGCCGTGCACGCGCTCCGGTGTCGCCGTGCCGGGCGGCAGATAGAGCATGTCGCCATGGCCGAGCAGGGTTTCCGCGCCGGACTGGTCGAGAATCGTGCGCGAATCGATCTTGCTCGACACCTGAAACGCGATGCGCGTCGGAATGTTCGCCTTTATCAGGCCGGTGATCACGTCGACCGACGGACGTTGCGTGGCGAGGATCAGGTGCACGCCGGCGGCGCGTGCCTTCTGCGCCAGACGGGCGATGAGTTCCTCGACCTTCTTGCCGACGATCATCATCATGTCGGCGAATTCGTCGATGATGACGACGACGTACGGCAACGGTTCGAGCGTCGGTATCGGCATCGGCTCGGTCGAGCCTTCCGGCTGCTTGAACAGCGGATCCGCCAGCGGCCTGCCCTTGGCCTCCTCGTCCTTGACCTTCTTGTTGAAGCCGGCAAGGTTGCGCACGCCGACCGCGGCCATCAGCTTGTAGCGGCGCTCCATCTCGGCGACGCACCAGCGCAGCGCGTTCGCCGCTTCCTTCATGTCCGTGACGACCGGCGCGAGCAGGTGCGGGATGCCTTCGTAAACCGAAAGCTCCAGCATCTTCGGGTCGATCATGATCATGCGCACGTCGCGCGCGGTCGCCTTGTACAGCAGGCTGAGCACCATCGCGTTCAGCGCGACCGACTTGCCCGAGCCGGTCGTGCCGGCGACGAGCAGGTGCGGCATTTTCTGCAGGTCGACGACGACCGGACGGCCGCCGATGTCCTTGCCGAGTGCGAGCGCCAGCGGCGACTTCACCGCGTCGTAGCGCTCCGAGCGCAGGATTTCCGACAGGTAGACGATCTCGCGATTGGAGTTCGGGATCTCCAGCCCAATCACCGACTTGCCCGGGATGACGTCGACGACGCGCACGCTGATGACCGACAGCCCACGCGCAATGTCCTTGTCCAGATTGCTGATCTGGCTGCCCTTGATTCCCGGCGCCGGCTGCAGTTCGAAGCGCGTGATCACGGGGCCGGGATAGACGCCGACCACTTGCGCCTCGATGCGGAAATCCTTGAGCTTGAGTTCGACCTGGCGCGAAATCGCCTCGAGTGTTTCCTCCGAATAGCCCTTGACCTGCTGCTGCGGTTCGTCGAGCAGCGACAGCGGCGGCAGCGCCGAATCGGCGATGCCGATGAACAGCGGGATCTGCTGTTCGCGCTCGGCACGCTCGCTCTTCTCGATCGGCGTGATCGTCGGCTCGATCTTGATCGGCTCGCGCTTGGACTGCTTGACCGTTTCGACCTTGCGCACGACCTGGCGCTCGGTACGGGCCGCCCGCGCCTCGCGCATCTCGCCGGCCATGCGCACGCCGCTGCCGAACCAGCCGAAACCGGTCAACAGCGCCTTTCCGATCGCGTCCATGACGCGCAGCCACGACAGGCCGGTGGCCAAGGTCAAGGCGACGAGGAACAGCGCGAACAGGAACAGCGTGGCGCCAAGGAAACCGAAACCGCGCATCAGCATGTCGCCGATGACATGGCCGATCACCCCGCCGGCTCCCGCCGGCAATACGGCGGCGGCGGCGACATGCAGATAGGCCAGTCCGGTTCCGCCGATGAAGAATGCAACGCCGCCAACCAGGCGCAGCGTCGGCTCGAGCGCCGATTCGCCTTCGCTGCGCTGTTCGCGCATCAACGTCGATCCGACGATCAGCAGCAACAGCGGAAACGCGTAGGCCAGGTAACCGAACAGATAAAACGCAAGATCGGCTGCCCACGCACCGACCGTGCCGCCGATATTGTGCGTGACCGTAGCGGGACCGGCATGCGACCAGCCCGAGTCCTGCGGGTTGTAGCTCGCCAGGCACGCGAACAGATAGACGACGAGCGGCAACAGCAGCAGAAATGCCGCTTCGCGCAGTCGCCGACGCATTGCGTCGGCCGATCGGGTGTCTGTTTTTGTACTTTTCGGGTCGCGCGGCACCGCGTGAAGTTACCTTAAATAGTTCAATTAAGCTACTGTTTAATAGACTTTTTCAATACGATCAGTACATTCCCGCGTGAGCGCGAATCTGTTTTCGCTCTTCTCAGAATCCGGATGGATGATCAGCTCCGCTGTTGAGAGCCCCGCCTGCGCGGGAATGACGGCATTTCTTTTTACTCCGTCAATCAAGCTTCATGTCCTTCAGTGCCGGATGCACGATCTGGCCGCGCTCGACGTTGATTCCGCTCTTGAGCGGCGCGAACTTGCGCCAGTCCTTGTCGGACGCCAGGCGTTGCACGTAAGGCAGGATCGCCGCGCAGATCGCCTGCGACGATGTCTGCGGCACGGCGCCCGGCATGTTCGTCACGCAGAAATGCGTCACGCCGTCGACGACATAGGTCGGCTTCGCGTAGGTCGTCGGCTTCGAAGTCTCGAAGCATCCGCCCTGGTCGATCGAGATGTCGACGAGCACGCTGCCCGGCTCCATCGTCTTGACCATCGCCCGCGTCACGACGTGCGGCGCCTTGGCACTCGGGATCAGCACCGCGCCGATGACGAGGTCGGCCGTCGCCACTTCGCGCGCGACGGTTTCCTCGTAGGGGTACAGTGCGGTGACATTCGGGGCGAGGTTCATCATCTCGCGCAGGCGATCCGGGCGCTTTTCGAATACCACGACATTGGCACCGCCGGCCGCTGCCAGTTCCGCCGAGTTGCGGCCCGCGGCGCCCGCCCCGAAGACGAGGACCTTGCCGCGCTCCGTGGCCGGCAGGCCGCCGAGCAGCTTGCCCTTGCCGCTGGCCGGCTGATGCAGAAGCGTCGTGCCGATCTGCACCGCGATGCGCCCAGCAATGATCGACATCGGCGCGAGCAGCGGCAATGAACCGTCGGCGTCCTGCACGGACTCAAAGGCAATGCCGGTCAGGCCGATATCGAGCAGGCTCTTGGTGAGTTTCGGCAGCGGCGCCAGATGCAGGTAGCAAAACAGCAGGTGGTCCTTGCGCAGGTACCGAAGGTCGCCCGAGATCGGCTCCTTGACCTTGACGATCAATTCGCCGGCTTCGTACAGCGTCCGCGCGGTCGGCACGATCGTCACGCCGATGCGGCGATACTCATCGTCGGCGAATCCGCTTTTCGTGCCCGCGCCTTCCTGCACGAACACTTCGTGCCCACGGCGAACGAGATCGGCACATGCGGCCGGGACCAGGGCGACGCGCCCTTCGAGAGTCTTGGTTTCGGACGGAACACCAATACGCATAGATCGCTCCTGGATGGTTTGGATGAACGGAACTGCCGCTCAACACAGTACTGATTGCCTGGCGCTTGCACTGCTTGAACTTGCTCTGCTTGAATCAGCCGCGTCGTCCCCCATTGATGGCCGGACAGTCGCTCGCAGGCCGGCGCCGGCGTCCGATGGACCGCCGGCCGCGACCCGGAAGGAAACGATCGGACCGATCACCGTATCTGGCAATTCGTAGGCAAGCTCGCGCACAATCAGTGCCGCAACGCACGAAGGATTATACAGCGAACGCCGCAGAACCCCAGTGCTTGCCACATCGGCAAAACAACCGAACCATCACCACCGAAAAGTCGTTGCGGCGCAACGGTTTTACCCCTTGGCCCAATCGGGCGGGATGCAATAACCGCGTTCCAACCTAGTCACCGAGACCCTACATGACGACACCGAAGCATTCGCGCCTGATCATCCTGGGTTCCGGGCCGGCCGGCTACACGGCCGCAGTCTACGCGGCGCGGGCCAATCTCAAGCCGACCTTGATCACCGGCCTGCAGCAAGGCGGTCAGTTGATGACCACGACCGACGTCAACAACTGGCCGGGCGACGTCGAAGGCCTGCAGGGACCGGCGCTGATGGAACGCATGAAGGAACATGCCGAGCGTTTCGCGACCGAAATCATTTTCGACCATATCCATACCGCGGACCTTTCGCGCCGCCCGTTCCGCCTCGTCGGCGACAGCGGCGAGTACAGCTGCGACGCCTTGATCATCGCGACCGGCGCCACGGCGAAATACCTCGGTATTCCGTCCGAGGACAAGTTCAAGGGCCAGGGCGTCTCCGCCTGCGCGACCTGCGATGGCTTCTTCTTTCGCAACCAGGAAGTTGCCGTGATCGGCGGCGGCAACACGGCCGTCGAGGAAGCGCTGTACCTGGCGAACATCGCCAGGAAGGTCACGGTCGTGCATCGTCGCGACAAGTTCAAGGCCGAGAAGATCCTGCAGGACAAGCTGTTCTCGAAACAGCAGGCTGGAAAGGTCGACATCGTCTGGAATCACTACGTCGACGAAGTGCTCGGCGATGACAGCGGCGTGACCGGCGTGCGCATCAAGAGCACGCACGACAGTTCGACACGCGACGTCACCGTAAGCGGCATGTTCGTCGCGATCGGGCACACGCCGAACACCGCGCTGTTCGACGGCCAGCTCGCGATGAACAACGGCTACATCAAGATCAAGTCCGGGACCGACGGCGGCGCTACCGCGACCAGTATTCCGGGAGTTTTCGCCGCCGGCGACGTCGCGGACCAGGTCTATCGCCAGGCAGTGACATCGGCAGGTTTCGGCTGCATGGCGGCGCTCGATGCGGAGAAGTACCTCGACAAACTCGGCCTCGCTTGAAGCCTTTTCTTATCACGCAGGCGTTCGTGCCGGCATCAGTTTTCCCTTCTCCTTTCGGGAGCGACATGGGTCTTCCCTTCTCCCTTCGGGAGAAGGTGGCGCAAAGCGCCGGCCTCTCTCGGCCATCCATGGCCTCCAGGGCACTTGGGCCCGTGCCCGGCGGATGAGGGTCCGGGTATTCATCAACGCAGCTAGAAGACCCGGCGAGGGTTCGGGTATTTTCTCGACGTCGAAACAGGACCCGACCCTCACCCCTGCCCCTCTCCCGGTGGGAGGGGTTCAAAAGGCCGACATCAAGCCATTCACCATTTCAAAACTTCGTTCCATGCTCGCGGCGTTAACATCCACGGATGAGCAATAGTCTCACCGCGCGCTTCCACTCCCGCCTCGATGAAATCGATGCAGCCGCATGGAACGCGCTGCTGCCGGATGACAACCCATTCGTCTCGCACGCATTCCTGGCGGGGCTCGAGACTTGCGGCTGCCTGCGCGAAGAGTATGGCTGGCGTGCGAACCATCTGTGCCTGTACTCCGGCGCGCGGCTCGTCGCTGCCGTGCCGCTTTACCTCAAGCGCAATTCGCACGGCGAGTACATCTTCGACTGGTCGTGGGCCAGCGCCTACGAGCGCACCGGCCGCGACTACTACCCGAAGCTTCTTGGCGCGGTGCCGTACTCGCCGGTCACGGGTTCGCGGCTGCTCGTGCATCGCGATGAGGACGCGGCAACGCTTCGCGCGCTGCTCGTGCAGACGATTCTCGCCGCGGTCGAAGGCGCGAAGCTGTCGTCGGCACACGTCAATTTCGTCAGCGCCGTCGACGCGAAAGCGCTGATGGATGCCGGCTGGCTCGCGCGATTCGACTGGCAATTCCATTGGTCGAACCCCGAGGCCGACGGTTCCCGCTGGCGCGATTTCGAAGACTTTCTCGCGGCACTGACGCACAAGAAGCGCAAGAACATCCGCCACGAGCGCGCCCAGGTCGCGCGCGCGGGAATCACCTGCGAACTTCGCCACGGCGATGAAATCAACGCCGCGGAATGGCGCGCGATCCACGAGCTTTACCTGAACACGTTCGAAGAGCGTGGCAATCATCCGGCGCTGACGCTCGGTTTCTTTCGCCATCTTGGCGCGGCCCTGCCGCGCCAGGTGATCGCCGTGCTGTGCCGGCGCGGCAGCGCGATCATCGCGATGGCCCTGCTGCTGCGCTCGTCCACGACGCTGTACGGACGCTACTGGGGCTGTCTGGAGAACGTTCCGGGGCTGCATTTCGAGGCGTGCTACTACCAGGGTATCGAGTATTGCCTGACGCACGGCCTGACGACGTTCGAACCCGGCGCACAAGGCGAGCACAAGCTCGCGCGCGGATTCCTGCCGACGAAAACGCGGTCTTTCCACTACCTGGCCGACCCACGCTTCCGTGCCGCGGTACGCGAAGCGCTCGGCCGGGAGGCGCGCGCTCTGGAGGAGTACCGGGCCGAGCTGATGGCGCACTCGCCGTATGCGCGGGGCAACAACGGGCAACTCGATCCGCGTGGGACAGAGACAACACCATCCCCACCCGACCCTCCCCTTGAACGGGAGGACTCCAGCGCGTCGGCGCTCCGCTTCACGAAGCCGGGTTGAAGTGATCCGCATTCCGATCCTGCATGCGGGGGTACGCGAGCCGTTTCCGCCGGTCGAAACGGCGTTCGATGAGCCGAACGGGCTGCTCGCCGCTGGCGGCGACCTTGCGCCGGAGCGGCTGCTCGAGGCCTATCGGCACGGCATTTTCCCGTGGTTTTCGGAGGGCGAGCCAATCCTGTGGTGGTCGCCCGATCCGCGCATGGTGTTTGCGACCGGCGAGGTCCACGTCTCCACGAGGATGCGCCGTTGGCTCCGTCATTGCGACTGGACCATCCGCGCCGACACGATGTTCGGCGAGGTCATGCGCGCGTGCGCGGCTCCTCGAGCCGCGCAACGCGGCACCTGGATCACGCGCGGAATGCTCAATGCGTACGGGACCCTTCATGAGCTCGGCTACGCGCATTCGATCGAGGCTTTCGATCGCGACGGCCGGCTGGTCGGCGGAATCTACGGCGTCGCGATCGGGCGCATGTTCTTCGGCGAATCGATGTTCAGCAGCGCGACCAACGGATCCAAGGTCGCACTGATAGCGCTCTGCCGCGCCCTGCAAGGATGGGACTTTCCACTGGTCGACGCCCAGGTCGCATCGCCGCACCTCGAGCGCATGGGTGCGGTCGAAATGCCGCGTTCGCAATTCGTCGCCCATGTTGCCGAGTATTGCAGTCGACCTGCCCCGCCGTTGTCATCCTGGCGTCAGCAATGGCCACCGTCCA
>DATIEJ010000440.1:0-2104 GCA_035455825.1 Rhodanobacteraceae bacterium
GTTGACCGCGCCGAAGCGGTTCTTGAACGCGCGCAGCACGCGGAAGCGGCTGCCGGCCTCGCCTTCGAAGTACAGGACGGCGTCGACCATGTGCTCGAGCACGCGCGGACCGGCGATCCCGCCCTCCTTGGTCACGTGGCCGACGAGGAAGATGCTCGTGCCGGTTTCCTTGGCGTAGCGCACGAGCTTGGCCGCGGATTCGCGCACCTGGCTGACCGAGCCCGGCGCCGCGGTCAGCAGTTCGGTCCAGATCGTCTGGATCGAATCGATCACGAGCACGCGCGGTGCGTCTTTCTGCGCATGTTCGACAATGCGCTCGACACAGGTTTCCGCCAGGCAACGCAACGGCTCCAGCGGCAAGCCGAGGCGCTGCGCGCGCGCCGCGATCTGCGCGAGCGATTCTTCGCCGCTGACGTACAGGCTCTTCATGCGCGCGCCGAGCGCTCCGAGCGTCTGCAGCAGCAACGTCGACTTGCCGATGCCCGGATCGCCGCCGACCAGCACGACCGAACCGTCGACCAGACCGCCGCCGAGCACGCGGTCGAGTTCGCCGATGCCGATGTGCGTGCGCGTGTCGATCTGCGCGGCCAGTTCAGTCAGCGGCGTGATCTGCGCCTGCGCTGCTGCCCCGGCATAGCTCGAGCGCCGTACGACGCCCGGCTTGGCCGACTCGACGACGAATTCGCTCAACGTGTTCCACGCGCCGCAGGCCTCGCATTGGCCCTGCCACTTGCCGTACTCGGCGCCGCACTGATTGCACACGTAAGCCGTCTTGGCTTTGGCCATGCTAGTGTCCTGTCCCGCAAGTACCATCAAATAATTCCGGCGTCTTTCGCCACGATACTGCATTGCAACGGGCAGGAGCCCAAGTGCGCCGGGCAGGAGCGCAAGTGCCGCGGAGGCCATGGATGGCCGTGTGCGGCCCTCGGAGGCCATGGATGGCCGCGAGAGGCCTCGTCGTCGCCATAGCCCCACTATGGCTCCTCCTCGCGCCTTGTCTCGCGACGAAATCCATCCGGAATTTCTTTGTGTTACTTGCGGGACAGGACACTAGTCTTCCTCGACGAACAGCACGCGCTTGGTCATGCCACAGGTCAGATCATAGGAGATCGTGCCGGCATGTTGCGCAATTTCTTCGACCGCCAAGCCGCGGCCCCACAGCACGACCCGGTCGCCGACCTGCGCGGCCGGCGCGTTGCGCAGGTCGATCGCGATCAGGTCCATCGACACGCGGCCGACGATTGCCGCACGAACGCCATTGACGAGTACCGGCGTGCCGGACGGCGCGCTGCGCGGATAGCCATCCCCGTAACCGATTGCCGCGACGCCGACCGGCATGTCTTCCGGGCATTGCCAGGTCGCGGCATAACCAATCGATTCGCCCTTCCTTATGTTCTTGACCGAAATCAGCCGCGTCGACAAGGTCATTGCCGGCTCGAAGCCCAGATCGATGCCGGTCTGGTTCGGGATCACCGACAGGCCGTAGAGCAGTCCGCCGGCGCGGACCCAATCGCCGCGCGCAGGCGGCCAGCCCAGCAGCGCCGCGGAGTTGGCCAGGGAACGCACACCTGCCAGTTGCGAGGTCGCCGCGTCGAACGCTTCGATCTGACGTGTCGTCAGTTCATTGTCGAATTCGTCGGACGCGGCAAGATGCGTCATCAGCCCGATCTCCGCTGCGACGTTGGCCAGCGCGCGCAAGCGCCCGTGCGCGTGCGCGGCATCTTCGGGCGCCAGGCCGAGCCGGTGCATGCCGGTGTCGAGTTTCAGCCATACGCGCAGCGTCCGCGGATCGCGATCGGCTTCGAGCCAGCGCAACTGCGACTCGTGATGGACGACCGCGTCGAGGCGCAACCTGCGGAATTCGACAAGGTCGGCGGCTTCGTCGGGACCGCTCAGCACGACGATGCGGCTGGCGATGCCGGCGGCACGCAGGCGCAAACCGTCGCCGAGCGCGGCCACGCCGAAGGCATCGGCGTCGCCGAGGGCGCGCGCGACGCGCTCGAGACCGTGGCCGTAGCCGTCGGCCTTGATGATCGCCATGACCTTTGCGCCGCGCGACCGCTCGCGCACCTTCGCAAGATTGCGCCGCAGCGCGCCCAGATGA
>DATIEJ010000441.1:0-4195 GCA_035455825.1 Rhodanobacteraceae bacterium
CTATGAGGGCAACAAGGACACGCTCTATCGCATTCACGGCACCAACCAGCCGGAATATATCGGTCAGGCGATCTCCTCGGGCTGCATCCGCATGACCAATGAGGACGTCATCGACCTCTACAAGCGCGTGAAAACGGGCACCGTCGTTGTGGTGCTGGCGCCGCACGAGGGCGACTCACCCGTCAACCCGCGCCTGGCATCGACCGGGAACCTGTTCAACTAGAGCAGAATCCCATCAGGTTGGAGCATATCCGGCCTCACGAAAGTAGTTGCGGAATTCGCTGGGCTGAAACGTTTCGAGAGCCAAACCGAGCCGGTTGTAGAGCGCGGGGATGCTGCGTTCCTTGGCTTTGCGCAGGTGTGCCTTGAGTTTGGCGAAGCCCAGCTCGATCGGGTTGAGGTCGGGGCTGTAGGACGGCAGATAGAGCAGCCTGGCTCCGACCGCTTCGATGATCGTGTGTACCTCGTCGCACTTGTGGGCCGGCAGGTTGTCGACGATAACGATATCGCCGGGCCGCAGTGATGGTGCCAGGCACCGGCGCACGTATTCGACAAAGATCGCGCCGTTCATTGCACAATCAATGGCAAAGGGTGCGATGAATCCGTCCAGCCTCATCCCGGCCACAAAGGTCACCGTCTTCCAGTGCCCCCAGGGTACGCGGCCGACGACACGGTGACCGCGCTTGGCGCGGCCGTAAAGACGGGCCATCTTGGTCGAGGCGCCGCTTTCATCGACAAAAACGAGCTTGGCGGGATCGAGCCGCGGCTGTTCGTCCTGCCATCGCATCCGCGCTTCGGCCACGTCAGGCCGCTCTTGCTCGGCCGCCCGCACGCTTTTTTTTGAACGTGATGTCCTCGCGCGCGAAGAAGCGCCAAACCGTCCCGTAGCCAACGATCACACCGCGCGCCTTGAGCTCGTCGCGAAGCTCCTCAAGCGTCAGATCAGGTGCTTCCTCGATGCGCTCCAAAATCCAGGTCCGCTCGCCGGTGAGCCGCGAGCGGTGGTCGCCGCCCATCGGCTTGGCGGCAACGCTGCCGGTCGTGCGCAAGCGCTGAACCCATCGGACCACCGAACTGACCCCAACGTCGAAGACCTCCGCCGCTTGCCGCCGCGACAACCCGCCTTCGACCGCCGCAACCACACGCTCCCGCAAGTCCTCCGAATATGGCCTCGACATCCGCTGCTGGCCTCCTTCCCAGTGGCCAGCTTGAATCATGATTTGCCCGGGTTTGGGAATCCCAAATTCGATTCACTCAGGTCGGATGATGCTCTAGCTCGCATTCTGAGAGCACTGCAAAAGAAAACGCCCCGGCGGAAAGCCGGGGCGCCTATTCATAAGATTGCAACTATGCAGCTTTGATATTGACCTGACGTTCGGCTATCGAAGTCAGTTTCGCATCCGCAGATTTTTCTTCCTCAAGATTTTGCTGCAGCACGCTGGCGCAATCAGGCCGGCCGAGTCGCTTGGCCCACGCGATCAGCGTGCCGTAACGGGTCATCTCGTAATGCTCCACGGCTTGGGCGGCCGCAATAAGGGCGGCGTCGAGGACGGCCTTGTCGTTGACTTCGCCCACAACGTCGTCGGCTTCTTCGATGATTCCATCAATCGCTGGGCAATCCACGCCCTTGGCCTCGACACCGGCACCATGCATTTTGAATACCTGTTCCAGCCGTTTGACGTGATTTTTTGTCTCCGCGAGATGCGCCTTGAAGCCCTGCTTGAGGCCCGGATCGCTTGCCTTTTCGATCATATCGGGCAGCGCCTGCACGATTTGCTTCTCGGCATAGTAGATGTCGCGCAGCTGATGCACGAACAGGTCGTCCAGGGATTTTATGTCGCTTGAAAATATGCCCATGGCATCCTCGCGAATGGCTGAAGATTATTTGTTCTTCATCAATTCGTGCTTGCTGCCATTGTTCCCCGAGCGACAGGGGTCTTTTACGCGGAGAATTTGGAGTTGCAGCGCGGGTCCAGGAACGCTACATGCGGAACAATTCGGGCCAGGGACGAATCGATGCGCGCGGAAACACAGAATTTTGTCGAGGAAATCAAGCAGTCGGTGCGGCTGCTGAGGAGGCATCTTTGACGTCGACACCGCGACCCGGCGTCTTGCCGAACTGAACAAGGAATCCGAAGATCCCAATCTCTGGAACGATCAGGCGCGCGCGCAGCGCGTCATGCGCGAGCGCGATGCCCTCGATGACCAGCTCAAGGCGATCGGCCGCATCGAGCAGGAGCTCGAGGATCAGCTCACGCTGATCGAACTCGGTGAGACGGAAAAAGACGAAAAGACCATCGGCGAAGCCGAGGCCGCACTCAAACGATTGAAGGTCGAGGTCGCGCGCCGCGAGCTTGAGGCGTTGCTCTCAGGCGAGGCTGACGCCAACGACTGCTATCTCGAAGTGCATGCGGGTGCCGGCGGCACCGAGAGCCAGGACTGGGCGAATATGCTCATGCGCATGTATGTGCGATGGGCGGAAAGCCATGGGTACAAGGTCGACTGGATAGAGGAAACCGAAGGCGAGGGCGCCGGAATAAAATCGGCAACCGTCGTCGTCAAGGGCCACAACGCCTATGGATGGCTCAAGAGCGAGAACGGCGTGCACCGGCTCGTAAGGATTTCGCCTTTCGATTCCAACGCGCGGCGGCACACATCGTTTGCAAGCGTCACGGTGTATCCGGTTGTGGATGACCGCATCAAGATTGACATCAAGGAGAGCGACGTGCGCACCGATGTCATGCGGTCAGGCGGCGCCGGCGGCCAGCACGTCAACAAGACGGAATCGGCGGTGCGTCTCACACATATGCCGACGAATATCGTCGTGAAGTGCCAAAGTGACCGCTCGCAGCATCGCAATCGCGCGATGGCATGGGACATGCTGCGCGCCAAGCTGTTTGAAATCGAAATGAAGAAACGCGAGGAGAAGGCTGCCGCCGAGCAGGCTGCCAAAACCGATATCGGCTGGGGCCACCAAATTCGTTCCTATGTCCTGCAGCCCTACCAGATGGTGAAGGACCTGCGGACAGGAGTGTCCACGTCGAACACCGGTGCGGTACTCGACGGCGATCTCGACGAATTCATGCAGGCCGCGCTCGCGCAAAAAGCCTTTGGCGGCGGTCCCGAGCAGGTCGAAGATGTCGAATAGGTTCCGCAATGCGCGGAAAACAGGCGGATTGTTCTAGACGTCGCCCAGTCGCACGCCCGCACGAAGGAATTTCTGCGGATCGACGGCCTCGCCATTGACTCGCGTCTCATAGTGAAGATGCGGACCGGTCGAACGGCCGGTCGAGCCGATCTTGCCGATGACCTCGCCGATCCTTACGAACTGGCCAATCTTCACGTCGATTTGCGACAGGTGGCCGTAGCGGGTTGCAAGCCCATTGCCATGATTGATTTCAACCATGTTGCCGTAGCCGCCTTCGCGGCCCGCAATCGTCACACGGCCGGTCGCCGTTGCGCGGACCGGCTCGCCGATGTCGCCGCGCAAATCGATGCCGGTGTGAATTGCGGGCCTGCCGAGAAACGGGTCCATCCGCATGCCGAAGGGCGAACTCATATCGACGTCACCGACGACCGGCTTGCGGACCGGCACCGCAACAAGGGCGTGGCGGTAGCGATCAACCAGCGCACGAGCGACATTGACGCGGTAGAGCTGACGCTCGAATGCGCTCGCGCCGGACTGTGGCGGCTTGAGCGGGACAAACGGCCCGCCCACCGCATAGTCGGCGTGTTGACGTGCGGCATCGATTCCAAGATCGGCCAGCACGCCATGCATGCGGCGCGCCTTTGTTTCGATGCGCTCTTCAAGATTGCTGAGGGCGTTCGATTGTTTCTGCTCGATATTGTCCAGCGAGAGCGACACGCGCGCGAGCACGCCGTTGATGCCGCCGGCGTTAGCGCGCTCGGCAATTTGCGTCGCCATCGCCGGGAGTTCGCGTGACTGCAGCCGCGCTTCGCGATCAGGCGGTGCGACGAAGATTACGGTATCGTTGATTTGCGATGGGCGAGGCGGCCGGTCGCCGGCTGGTGCCGGCGGCGTAATGCGCGCGGGCTTGATCGAGCCGGTCGTCGATACGTCGCCGCCCAGCGCACGCGTGCGCTGCTCCAGAACCGCCTGCCGTTGCAGGAGCGTATTGAGCTTCTGTTCAAACTGTTCCTGGTCGAGCAGCTGGCGGCTCGTAATGCGGTCAAC
>DATIEJ010000442.1:0-3714 GCA_035455825.1 Rhodanobacteraceae bacterium
CCATAGGCATTGACCGGTGCGGCGGCGGTGCGCATTACGGAACCCGTTCCGCGCGCCGGCGATTATGTCAGTGCAAATCGCCGCGGCGCCAGCCGAAGCGTTCGTCGTGTTCCATTCCTGCAATAATGCCCCGGTCACAGCGCTAGACCTTTGTCCACTTCGTTCCTGCAGCAAACGGGGCTCTCATGAACAACATCGGACGCGCAGCACTCACGGCCGCATTGCTTTTCGCGGCCAGTGCCTCGGCGCAATCGGGTGGATCGAACGCAGGGTCAGGCGCGGCGCAAGTCGACGCGATCTATCCGGACATCGAAAAACTCTACATCGACCTGCACCAGAACCCGGAACTCGCGTTCCACGAACAGCGCACGGCGGCGGCGCTGGCCACGCGCGTCAAGGCGCTGGGCTTCGAGGTCACCAGCGGCGTCGGCGGCACGGGGCTTGTCGCGATCCTCAGGAACGGGTCCGGGCCGACCGTGATGCTGCGCACCGAACTCGATGCGCTGCCGATGCAGGAGAAAACCGGCTTGCCGTTCGCCAGCACCGCGACGACGAAGAACGACGCCGGCGAGACCGTTTCCGTGGCTCACATGTGCGGGCACGACCTGCACATGTCGGCGTGGGTCGGCAGCGCCGAACTCATGGCGCAGAACCGCGATCGCTGGCATGGCACGTTGATGCTGGTCGGCCAGCCGGCCGAGGAAATCGTCTCCGGTGCGGCCGCGATGATCCGCGATGGTTTGTTCACGCGTTTCCCGAAACCCGACTTCGCCCTCGGCATGCACGACGACGCATCGTTGCCGGCCGGCGTGGTTGGATTTCACTCCGGGTTCTTTCGCGCCGCGTCGACCAGTCTCGACATGACCGTGTACGGCCGCGGCGGCCACGGCGCGTATCCGCAGAATACGATCGATCCGGTCGTGCTCGCGGCACGCATCGTTCTTGCGCTGCAGACGATCGTATCGCGCGAGAACAACCCGGCCGACCCCGCCGTGGTCACGGTCGGCAGCATCCACGGCGGCAGCGCCTGGAACATCATTCCGGACACGGTCAAGCTCCAGCTCACCGTGCGTTCGCTCGATCCGAAAGTTCAGCAGCGCCTGCTGAGTGCGATCGAACGCGAGGCGAACGGCGAGGCCCAGGCCGCCAATGCGCCGAAGCAACCGCTGATCGAAATCAAGTCGAGCACCGACACGGTCTACAACGACCCCGCGCTGACGCAACGCGCGGTCGCGGCCGCGCGCGCCGCGCTGGGCACGGACAAGGTCGTCGAGATGCCGGCGCTGATGGGCTCGGAAGACTTTTCGCAGTTCGGACTGGCCGGCGTGAGCGCGGTGCTGCTGCATGTCGGCGCCGTCGATGCGGCGAAACTCGAAGAGTCGCGCAAGACCGGCGTGCCGGTTCCCGGCGTGCATTCGCCGCTGTGGGCGCCGGTGCGCGAACCGACGATCAAGGCGGCAATCGGCGCCGAGACGGCAATACTGATGGATCTGATGAAGGGCGGTTAAGGCATTCGACGCGGTGGATGTCGCAGTTCAACGCGAGCCGGCGTTTCCCGCTGGCATCGCTGTTATCGATTGCTGAGTGATGGGGGTCATGATGCGGTCTGGAAAAATTCGAGTTCGAAAGCGGCATCTTTCCACCTCATTGGCAGCGCTGTCGTTTGCGTTGACGGGCCGCCCGGCGCTGGCAGAATTGTCCGACGCGATCTTCGCCGACAGTTTTGAACTGCCCTGCCCCGGTGCAGCACCGGGTGTCGCGCACGGCGCCGGCAGCGCGCTGCTGTTGCGCGGCACGATCGTGACGCCGACAGTCGCATTCGTCGGAGAGGTACTCGTGCAGGGCGATACGATCGCCTGTGTCGCGGCCTCGTGCGCGGGACAACCGGGCGCCGACACCGCATCGATCGTCGAGACCAAGGGGCTTATCTATCCGGGCCTCATCGACACATTCAACTCGACCCTGTTCGACGTCTTCGACGAAAGCGACTGGGCGCCGACCCTGGTGTACACGAATCCTTCCGGGTGGTTCAGCGATCCAAGATACGGCGCGCTCGTCGACGCCAAGCAATACCTCAACGGTGAGGCAGGATCGCCCGTCGACTACGGCTGCGAAATGGAAAAATACGGCGAGTTGAAGGCACTGATTGCCGGCGCGACGTCGACCGTGAGTGTCACCGGAACAGGCCGCGCTTGCTACGGGTCGCTGGCACGAACAATCGATCAGTCAGCCAACGACTTGGGCGCCGACTACATTCAGGTCAACAGCATATTTCCGAACACCGCGGCTGCGGACCAGGTCTGCGCAAAATTCGCAGACAACTCGACGCATGCCTATCTGATCGACATCGCAGAAGGCACGAACGCGACGGCCCTGAACACGTTCACCCAGCTGGCGACGGTGACCACGGTGGACGGTTGCCTCTACGCGCCGCAGACCGCAATCGTCCACGGCACGGCGCTCGGCGACACGGAGTTCGCGACGATGGCCGAGCAAGGCATGAGCCTGGTGTGGCTGCCGCATTCGGACGTGACCTTGTACGACCAGAGCGCGAACGTGCCGCTGGCTCTTGCGAAGGGTATCAACGTGTCGCTGGGGACCAACTGGTCGATCACCGGCAGCCACAACCTGCTCGACGAGCTGCGCTTCGCCGATCAGATCGACAACACGCGCTGGGGCGACATGCTCTCGGCCTACGACCTGGTCCAGATGGTAACGACGAACGCGGCGAAGACACTGCATCTGCAGGACGTGCTCGGCTCGATCGACGTCGGCAAGAAGGCCGATCTCACGGTGGTTGCCGGCACGTGTTCGGATCCGTGGTCGACCCTGCTCCACGCGCGGACCCGCGATATTCGCCTCGTGCTGGTCGGCGGCGTTGCGCTGCATGGCGATCCGGCGCTGCAAGCAGCGGCGCCATCCGTGCCGGGCTGCGAAACCCTGGATGTGTGTGGCGTGCCGAAGTTCACCTGCGTGGCCGAATCCGGCGGCACGGTCTCGAACAAGTTCGGCCAGACCTACGCCGAGATCCATGCGACTCTCGCAAACGGGTTCGCCGCCTACGACGCCATGAACCTGACACAGTGGACGTTTGCGCCAGTCACGCCGGTTGCCGCATGCCCGTGAGCGTCACGCCACGCTCTTCGAGGTTGCGACTCCCCAGGTTTTTCCGAAGTGTTCGGACGTTCGGCGAATTTCTGCTTCAGCAGGCGATGCCGACGCTGTCCTCATGGACTGGCGCCGGCCCGGCTGCCTTCGCCGCCGTCGCCAACATCGCGGTCGCGAGCAGCACCACTGCACAGAAGAATCGAATGTACAAAGCGTTCATGATCATTTCCGATTCGCCGGAGATGTCGCCAGTCTTCGCACGTCCTTGATTATAGATTCAGTGTTACAGCCGCAGGATTACCCGTAGCAGCGCGGCACGACAATCCGGCGTGGCGTTGCTTCCTGCGGAAGTGCTTATACACCTGCGACGACGTCCGGCCAAGGTCGCCGAGGCGGTGTCGAGGTGTAGAACGCAGATTCGGCGTGATTCACGCCACGGTCCGGCCGCAAACTGGCCGGGTGGCGCACATCGTCACGACGCCTTGGCGCGCGCGATGGTTTCAATCGAACCATGCCGGAAAATGCTCCTGCGTTTCCGGCATACCGGCCATCCATGGCCTGCCGGAAAATGCTCCTGCATTTCCGGCATACCGGCCATCCATGGCC
>DATIEJ010000443.1:0-7717 GCA_035455825.1 Rhodanobacteraceae bacterium
TCGCCGCGATACACCGGCAGGACCGGGCAACCGAGTGCGAAGCACGAAATGATGTCGGTGCCGCCGGAGATCGACGACAGCATCACGCGTTGCTTCACGTCGCGGTAAACGTATTCGAAACTTTCGTCGGAGAGCGGCGACCCGGTCGAGAGGATCGTCTTCAACGTCAGCAGCTTGTGCGACTCGCGCGGCACGATGCCGGCCTTCTCGACCGCGGCAATCCATTTCGCGCTCGTGCCGAACACTTCGATGCCGATCTCGTCGATCAGGTTCCACAGCACGTTGCCGTCCGGATGGAACGGCGAGCCGTCATACAGCACGATCGTGGCGCCGACCGCGAGGCTCGACACGAGCCAGTTCCACATCATCCAGCCGCAGGTCGTGTAGTAGAAGATCGTGTCTTCACGCTTGAGGTCGGTGTGCAGCACGAGTTCCTTCAGGTGCTGGATCAGCGTGCCGCCGGCGCCGTGCACGATGCACTTCGGCACGCCGGTCGTGCCGGACGAATACATGATGTACAGCGGATGGTCGAACGGCAGCATCTCGAAGCGCGGCGGATGCAGTTCATGGCCGAGGAAATCCGACCAGGCCACGGCGTTGCGCAGGCCATCGAGCTTCAATTCGCCGCTGCCGCTGGGCACGACCACGAGCTTCTCGACGCTCGGCAGCTTCTCGAGCACGGAGCGGATCTTCGCCAGGCAATCGAAGCGCTTGCCGCCGTAGCCGTAGGCGTCCGTCGTGAACAGGACCTTCGGCGTGATCTGGCCGAAGCGGTCGAGCACGCCGTTGATGCCGAAGTCGGGCGAGCACGACGACCACACCGCGCCGATCGAAGTCGCCGCGAGCATCGCGATCACGGTCTCGGGCACATTCGGCATGAACGCCGCGACGCGGTCGCCGGCAACGACCCCGGCTTCACGCAGCGCGTTGCCGAGCTTGCCGACCTGTTCGTGCAGGTCGGCATAAGTGAACTGGCGGTTGTCGCCCCACTCGTTGCGCGCGATCAGCGCGATGCGGTCGTCCTTGTGACGCAGCAGGTTCTGGGCGAAGTTCAGGCGGACGCCGGGAAACCAGCGCGCACCGGGCATCTTGTCGCCATCGACCAGGACCTCGTCGAAGTCGCCGCTCGCGCGGATTCCGCAGAACTCCCAGACGAACTGCCAGAATTTTTCCGGCTGGCGCACGGAAAAATCGTACAACGGCGCGTAACGGCGGATGTCGTCGTTGTTGGTCTGCTGCTGCACGAAGCGCATGAAGCGGCTGATGTTGGCGCCGTCTACACGCTCTTTGCCCGGCTCCCAGATGGGTTTGGTCATGATATTCCTGTGAACGGCGTTCGATCCGCGCGACCGGATCGTCGTCCCGTATAGGATAACCCAAGCTTATGAGGCCTCGCTTACGGGACCAAGGTCCTATTGCACCGAATAGGTGCCGTTTGCGCGCATCGTCACGTGGCTTCCGGGCTGAACCTTCGCTATATAGCTGCCGGTCGCGAACCGGACCGTCACGGTGTAGGGACCCGGATACGGTGCGGCGAACGTCAAATCATACTGTCCGTTCGCCAGGTAGCCAGAGCCGCCGTCGACCACTTGCGTCATCGTGACATTTGGCTGCAAGGCCGGGCTCACGCGCACGATGCGGCCGGCCTGGTTTTCCTCGTCGTTGCCCCCCACGACTCTGACCACGATCGCGTCGTCGCTTCGCGCGAGGTTCTGGAATGTCGTCAGGGAGTTGGTCCGAAGTACGAGATCGACCGTACCGCTGCGGTCGAAATCGGCCGCCGCGGCCAGATCCGTCCACGGGACATCGGCCGGCGCCGAGCTGTCCATATAGAAGTCGTGCGGAACGAAGTGGCCGCCGCGATTGACCAGCAGGTGCGGAGGAATGCGCGGATTCTGCGGCTCGTTGCAATTGTTGTTGTCCGGCGTCGGGACGAAATCGGGCGAGCAGCCGCCGGGCAGGACGAGATCGGAGAGGCCGTCGCCGTCGACGTCGGCGGATGCGAGACCCCAGACGCTCAGCATGAAGAAATGCGGCACGACGTTGCTGACGTCGACGAAGTTGCCGAGGCCATCGAACTTGAAGACGCCGATACCGAGGCTGCCGACCTCGGTCGATGCCCCGCTGTTCAATACCAGCGCGAGCTGGCCGGAGTTGTCCAGGTCGATGAACTTGGCGCCTTCGTCGTGGAACAGTGGCAGACCGGCCGGCGACGGCGCCGTGACAACGCAATTGTAGTAACCACTCGTGATCGGATTGAAGTTGGAAGGCCGGATCCGTGGCCCGGCGTCGATGAAGTGCGGAACTCCGTTCGCGTCGGCTCCCTGGTTGAGGAACAGGTGATTGCCGACGTACAGGTCGATCTTGCCGTCGCCGTCGAGATCGAGCGCCTGCGCTGCCTCTACGCGGCAATTGCTCGGGACTGCGCGCAAGGCCAGGTTCGCATCCGGATCGGACGTAACGCCGGTCAGGTCGGACACGTCGACGAAATGGCCGGCGCCGTCGTTCTGCAGCAGCCAGCTGTGGTCGTCCGGGCTGTCCATGCTGTACTGGGGCAGATAGACGTCGAGGTAGCCATCGTTGTTGAAGTCCGCTATGACGATCGTCTCGCCGAAGCCGCGGATGTGCAGGTTCGTGAAAGCGGCGTCTTCGACGAAGTGGCCGTTGCCGAGGCCGCGAAAGAACAGCACATCCGAGGACGCATCGTCATCCGCGGCGTAGACGTTCGAGATCAGGTCATCGATGCCGTCGCCGTCCAGATCGGCGTAGCGGACGTCGCGGTATGCGCGCCCGTTCGCGCGCAGCGCGGCAAGGCCGATCTGATTCTCGTCGAGAAGCGTGAAGTTGCCATGGCAGTTCCCGAGAGCGTCGAGCAAGTCGATGCAGCCGTCGTCGTTGATGTCCGCGATTGCCATAGCGCCCCATAGAGGGAGCACCTTCGGCGCGAACTCGACGATGTACGCCTCTGGACTCGGCGGCAGTTGCACGCCGAGATAGCCCGCGCTGACGGCGAAGTAGCGCTTGTCTGCATAGCCACTGGCGTTGCGGGCGAATGTCAGGGAAGTTCCAGTCGCCGCCAGTCCGATCCCGGTGATCGCCGGATCGTTGCTCGCGGATGCGTAAACCGTGTAGCGCGGCGATCCGCTGACGGCTTTCCACGTGATGCTGACTTGACTGGCGGTTTTCGTCACGGCCGGACGGTCGATCGCCATGCGCCAGCCGCTGAGGTTCGTGTAAGGCATGTCGGCGATCGGCGGCACGAGACCGGTCGTCTGAACCGTCGCGCCCTGCATCTGCCACACCGCGGCGTTGCCCTGTGCATCGGCCAGGACCAAATCGGCCCGCCCGTCGCCGTTGACATCAGCGGCGCCGAGCACGATCCAGTCCGGGCTGAGTGGCGGCGCGGCGGCCGCGGCACTGTCGAAACCTGCCGCGAAGATCGTATTCGGATGGCTGAATACGGCGCCGTGCGCCGGAACGATCGCGGCCGCCGTATAGCCGGTGCCGTTCATCAGCCACAGCGCCGCCTGCGTTCCACCGGGATCGCGCCAGGCGATGTCGGTCCTGCCGTCGCCGTCGAAGTCGGCGACGGCGGCCACAGTCCAGCTCGCATACGTGCCGGCGGCCAGCGTCGACGTCAGCACGCCGCTGCCATTGTGCACGCGCCAAAGGATCACCGCGCCGCTGCTGTCGCGCCAGAACAACGCACCGGTGCTCTTCGTGTCGACATCGCCGATGCCGAGGAAGGTCCAGGCGGCGTTGGCCGTGGCGGCAAGCGTGATGGTCTGCGGCGCGACGCAGCCGTTCATCAGATAGACGTTGACGCTGCCGTCCGGCAGGCGCCAGGCGACATCGTCGATGCCGTTGCCGTCGACATCGCCGATGCCGAGGAAACTCCAGCCCGGATCGACGGCGACAGCGCAGGATTGCTGCACGACGCCATTGCCGACGCGCCAAAGCGAGAGCTGGTTCGACGAATCAACCCACAGGATCGCGCCCGGACTGCTGCCGAAAAAGTTGCCGCCGCCGACGATCGCGGCGCCGGAGTCGCGCGCCGGCGAAACGGTGAAACGCGATGCGACCGCGAGCCCGTTCATCTGCCACACGACAGCGTTGCCGGTGTGATTGCGCCAGAGCAGGTCCTGCTTGCCGTCGCCGTTGAAGTCGGCTGCGAGTGCCGGCAACGCCGCAATACCCAAAAACGCCGCCGCGATGCGGCCCCAAATCTCGAATTTCGTCATCCCGCAATTTCTACCACGACCTGCGTGCAGAGTCCGTGCACGAACGCGATCAGCGAAGGCGTGCCGATTTCTCTTCCTGCATCGAAACGAACTCAGCCGCCGAGCGCCTGCTCGAGTTCCGGGATGATCTTGAACAGATCGCCAACAAGACCGAAATCGGCGATCTCGAAAATCGGCGCTTCACCGTCCTTGTTGATCGCCACGATCGTGCCGGCGTCCTTGATGCCGGTCAGATGCTGGATCGCGCCGGAGATTCCGACAGCGACGTACAGTTCCGGCGCGATGATCTTGCCGGTTTGTCCGACCTGCAGATCGCTCGGCACGTAGCCGGCGTCGACCGCCGCGCGCGAAGCGCCAACGGCTGCACCGAGCTTGTCGGCGAACTTGAAGATCACCGCGAAATTCTCGGCCGAGCCGACGCCGCGGCCGCCCGATACGACGCGGCTGGCGCTCTGCAGGTCGGGGCGATCGGTCTTGTCCTGGGCCAGTCCGACGAAACGCGTGTGCGTCGGCAGTTCGACGGCGAGGTTCAACGCCTCGACCGGTGCCGCGTTCGCGCCATTCGCGGCGGCCGCATAAGATGCCGTGCGTACGGTCGCTACCAGCGTCTGGTCGGCCGGCGCGGCGACGGTCACGATCGCATTGCCGGCATAAATCGGCCGCTGGAACGTGTGCGCGTCGATGACCTTCATGATGTCGGAGACCTGGGCGACGCCGAGCAGAGCGGCGACGCGCGGCATGACGTCCTTGCCGAATGTCGTCGACGGCGCGAACACGTGCGTATAGCCGTTCTTCGCGGCTGCCGCGATCTGCGGCGCGTAGGCGGCGGCCAGTGCATGCGCATTGGCCGGATTGGCGGCCGTGAGGACTTTGCTCACGCCGTCGATGTTCGCCGCTTCGGCGCCGATCGCGTCCGGCGCATCGGCGAGCACGAGCACGTCGATGCTGTCGGGTTTCAATTCGCGCGCGCAGGTCACGCAACGCGCAGTGCTCGAATTCAGCTTGCCGTTGAGGTGTTCGGCGACGATCAGGATCTTGGACATGGAGTAGCTCTCTCTTGAACCCCTCTCCATCGGGAGAGGGGCAGGGGTGAGGGTCCGCGTTTTGCGAAGCGCTTGGCGTACCCGGACCCTCATCCGGCGCTTCGCGCCACCTTCTCCCGGTGGGAGAAGGGAGCAGCATGGATTCGTTACAACAGACCTCTCGTCTTCAATGCCGCGACCAGCTCGGCGGCATCCTTGACCATCACGCCCTTGCTGCGTTTCGGCGGCGGGGCATAGGCTGTTGTCTTCAGGTGATCGCCGGACTCGACGCCGAGGCTGGCGAAATCGATCGTCTCGAGCGGCTTGGACTTGGCTTTCATGATGTCCGGCAGCTTGATGAAGCGCGGCTCGTTCAGGCGCAGGTCGGTCGTGATCACGGCCGGCAGGTCGACCTCGATCGTCTCGAGTCCGGCATCGACTTCGCGCGTCACCTTTGCAACATTGTCTGCAATTTCCACTTTTGACGCGAACGTCGCCTGCGGCCGGTTCCACAGCGCGGCCAGCATCTGGCCGGTCTGGTTGCAGTCGTCGTCGATCGCCTGCTTGCCGAGGATCACGACCTGCGGCTGTTCCTTTTCGATCAGCTTGAGCAGCGTGCGGGCGGCGGTCAGCGGCTGAATCGCGCTGGCGGTGACGACGTGGATCGCGCGATTTGCGCCCATCGCCAAACCGTTGCGCAGATGCGCCTGGGCGTCGGCCGGCCCGATCGTGACGACGACGACCTCGGTCGCGACGCCTTTCTCGCGCAGCCGCAGCGCTTCTTCGAGCGCGATGTCGTCGAACGGATTGGCCGACAGCTTGACGCCGTCGGTGGCGACCCCGGAGCCATCCGGCTTGACCTGGATGCGCACGTTGTAATCGACGACGCGCTTATAGCCCACCAGAATTTTCATCGGTCCAGGTTCCCGGATCAGGTACAAAAAGGGACCGCAATTCTACCGTACCGGGGAGCGCCGGGCAGGTTTTCCGGGCGGATTGGACGAAAACAGCGGCTTCGTTTTGGCGACGTCGAGCCATCGAGGCACCCGCCGGGGATTGCTCCTGCATGTCAGGCGTCCTTCGTTTTTCCGGATGGCACCCGTGCAGGCACCCGCCGGAAAATGCTCCTGCATTTCCGGCATCCCCGCCATCCCTGGCGGTGAAAAAAAAGGGCCGCGTGAGCGGCCCTAAGCGGGGATACCTTGTGTTGGGGATTCAGTCCTGGCCAGGGGAGCCGTGGTTCAACCCGGCCCAGCGACGCCCTTTTCTCGCCTCGTCAGCGTCGAGATAGCCGTCACCATTCTTGTCGAGCCTGGCGAAGCGCGCCTTCGCAGCGGCAACGAACTCATCCTGGCTGACCAGGCCATCACCGTTGGAATCCATGCGCTTGACGAAACGATCGGCGGTGCGAACGGCGCGTTCCTGGGTCTTCGGCGCGGCTTCGATTTCCGCGGCCGTGACCTTGCCGTCGCCGGCCGTGTCGAACTGCGCGAACTTCGCCGCGGCCTGGGCCAGGAACTCGTCCTTGCTGACGACGCCGTCGTGATTGGCGTCCAGCTTGTCGAAGCGCTTCTGGCCGAATGCCGCGCGCGCACCGCCACCCCTGCCGGGCTTGCCGTTCTGGCTTTCGCGCGGGGACAGCAGTTCATCCGGCGTCAATTTGCCGTCGCCGTTCTTGTCCAGGCGGGCGAAGCGAGCCTGCGCCGCGGCGAGGAACTCATCCTTCGTTACGTAGCCGTTGCCAGCCGTGTCCAGGTGCTTGACGATGGACTCGGCGCGGTGATCGATGCGTTCGACGGCGGCAGGCGAACTGGCGATATCGGCGGCGTCGATGTTGCCCTTGTTTTGCGTGTCGATGCTCTTGAAGCGCGCGCCGGCGGCGGCGACGTATTCGTCGAGCGAGATGCGGCCGTCGCGGTTCGTGTCCATCTGTTCGAGCATGTGCGCGAAGAAATCCGGCCGCGTACCCCGAGCGGCGCCCGAATCGGGCGGCTGCGCCACGGCGCAGAGCGCCAGCGCCGTCAGGGGTATTGCCGCCAGCGCGGCAAGGCGGGTCGTGCGATACATAAACCTCTCCAGTAGGCGTGGCGATTGCCACATCGACAATAACGCCGCAGCCCGCCGGCTGTTGACACGGCGTTGCGCCTGACTGGTAAAGGCCGGCAAACGAACGTAACGCGGTGTAAAGAACGCGCACACGTTGAGGCGAGAAGCGCCTTGCCGAGCCGTTGGGTTGATTGGCAGCCGCACGGGGGGCTGAACGAACGAAGACCCTGACGTAATCCAGGCAAGCGCGGACTTCATCGGCGCAGCAGGGCGTGCATCTGACGCGGATTCCGCGCGCCTGCGTTGCCAACCTTCCTGCGGCTAAGCTGGCGCGCGCGACGCGACAGCGCGAACTTCTTCGGCGAACCGCGCCGCCGAACCGTCGGCGTGGTTGAAAAAAAGCGACGG
>DATIEJ010000444.1:0-6738 GCA_035455825.1 Rhodanobacteraceae bacterium
GTGTCGAGCTGGAACGCGAGCGCGTTGCCGGTCCCGAATGCAGCCAGCAGCGCTGCGGCGACGCCATTTGCGATGCCCCGGCGGGCCATGCCCAGGGAACGCTGCGAGTGTGCTTTGGTCATTTTTCTATGATCCTAGGGGTGATTCGTCGGGGCCCGGTCGCCGAAGCGGCCGGAGTCGCGGCGAATTCTCGACATCGGGCCCCTATGTCACCCCCCCCTTGGTCGGGGGGAGGAGCAGGATCGGGACGGAGCGATCCGGGAAATGCCAACTCCGTTGGGCTGGCGAGGCTTAGACCTGGCGCGGTCGCCGAGGACGGCGCGGCCGGAAGCGGTGGCGGATACAGCGATTAACGGAGGGCCGATCGCACCCCACGCGTTCCGGGCACGCGTGTTGCCGGCAGAACGCCGCTCGGAATCAAGCAAGTACACGAAGAGTCGACGCGTGCCAGGCACGGCGAGGCCGATGGCGGCGCCGGCCCAGGACCTACATCACGCCGTCGCTCAAGTGATCGACGCGACCGCCCGAATCTATTCGACGTCGAACGACTGCAACCGCACCGGCGTCGTTATCGGCGTGAACTGCAGGCTCAGCGCGCTGCCGGTGCCGGCCAATGCGAACGTACCGACCAGCGTCGGATTGGCGCCCGCATAGTCGAAGAGGAAATCGCTCACTGAAAAATTGGTCGGTTCGGTAAAAGTGATCAATGTATACGTTGTATCGAGCGTCGGCGCGCCATTGCCATCGGTGAAATGGAACGTGACGGTTCCGGGCGTGCCTTTGGTCAAGGCGCCGCTCAGCGCAAGCAGATCGGTGTCGCTGGCGCTCGCAGTTGCTCCTAGCTGGAAGGCGAACGCGACGTCGCCATTCAAGGTCAGGCTTCCCGCATTCAAGGTTCCGGGCGAATCTCCGGGGGCAATCATGCCCGCGCTGTTCACGGTCACCGCGTTGGTGATCGTGCCCGTGCCGCCGAGCGTGGCACCGCTGTTCACCGTCACCGGCGTGACGATCGAGCCGTCGACGATCAGAGTCCCGGCGTTCACCGTCGTGGAGCCGCCGTAAGTGTTCGTCCCTGAAAGCGTGAGCGTTCCGGCGCCATTTTTGGTCAGCCCGCGCGTGCGGGGGTCGCCGCTCGCGCTCTGATCCGTGATGTCGTCGGCAATCGTTTGCGTCTCGCCGGCGCCGGGCGCGCAGGTCAGTGGCAGGCCACCGCCCTGCAGGAAGATGCCCGAGCCGAACGCGGAGCCGGGGCTCGCGTTGGCATCGAGAACTCCACCCGCCGTCACGCTGCTGCCGTTGATCGTAAGCTGACCGGCGAGGGTCACGTTGCCGCCTTCCTGCGCGAACAGCGCACCGCCCAACGCGGCACCGCCGCCACCCCCCGGAAAACCGATGCCCGTGGCGCCTGCGCCGCCGCCGAAGCCGCCGATCGCTCCGCTGCCGCCACCACCGCCGAAGCCGCCGATACCAGCGCCGGCTTCGGCACCGCCGGGTCCGCCGCTGGCGCCACCGCCGCCGCCGTAACCGCCGGCACCGGAGTTGTTGGTGCCCTGTCCGGAACCACCGCCACCGCCGCCGAATCCACCCTTGCCGCCGCGTCCGATCGAGCTGCCGGCGCTGCCGCCGACACCACCACCGCCTCCACCGCCGGAGTTCGTGCCGTCCCCACCACCGCCACCGCCGCCGTCGCTGCCGCCGAAGCCAATGTTCTGGAACAGGCCGCCGCCGTCGCCGCCGGGCGCAAGGCCCAGCATGATCCCGGCCGAGCCATTGCCGTCGATGCCGCCATTGCCGCCGGTAGCGCCAATTCCGACACCACCGCCGCCGCCGCCGGTGTTGAAGCCACCGATTCCGCCAAGGCCGCCACCGCCGCCGCCGCCGAAGATGCCGCTGTTGCCGCCGACGCCTCCGGTCGCGTTGTTGGAGTCGAGGTGGACATTGCTCAAGGTCGCCGTCGCGGCATTGGCAACGAAAAGCGCTCCGCCGAGGCCGGCGCCACCGCCACCGCCTTCCCTGCCAGCGCCACCGCGAGCTTTCGCGTTATGGATCGTAAGGTCCTGGATGGTCAGCGCGACGGGTGCGTTCAAACTCCCGTTGAACCTGATGACGAAGAAGCCCCGATACGTGTTGGCGCCGTCGAGAACCTTGTTGTTGCCGAGGATGGCCACGTTCGTCTGGATCGCGGGCAGATCCTGCGTCAGCGTGACATCGGCATTGAAGGTGATCGTGTCGCCATCCACTGCGCTCGCGATCGCGGTGCGCAGATCGGCCTCGCTCGAGACGGCATGGTCGCCGGCGTCAGCACTAACGGAAAACCCGAACAGCACGGCCGAGGTAGGGAGTATTCGGGTTAGCTTCGCCAAGACGCTGATCAGTGCGCGAAGCCGTCGCATCCGGATCTCCAGAAGAGTCGTGCTACCCCGCACGAGCAGGTTCGCCGCCGAACGTTCAAGCAAGGCAACGATTGTCGAAAGCAGCCTAACACTGCGGTTCTGCGGCTCGCAAGATTCGCATTCGCGAAGGCAGCCCGGCTGCCTTCGCGCGCATCAGGCGCTGTGCAGCGCCTGCATCGGATCGACACGCGCTGCACGGCGCGCCGGAATCCAGCAGGCCGAAACAGCGACGGCAACGAGCATCGCCGAAATCGCCAGATAGATCAGCGGATCGGCCGCGCGAACTTCGAACAGGAATGCGTTCATCAGTCGTGTCAGTGCCAACGCACCGGCCACGCCGATCAGAACGCCGACGAATGCGAGCTTCGTGCCCTGGCGTATCACCATGTGCTGCACGTTGACCGCGCGCGCGCCGAGCGCCATGCGGATGCCGATCTCGGCCGAGCGCTGCGCGACGGTGTAAGCCATCACGCTGTAGACGCCGAGCGTCGCGAGGACCAGCGCCAATCCGGCAAACAGGACCAGCAGCGTCATCGTCAACTGTCGATCGGCCATCGACTGATCGACAAAGTCCTGCATCGTGCCGGGATTGGTCAGCGGAATGCCGGCATCGACATCGTGCAGAGCCGCGCGCACCGAAGGCGCCAGCGCGGCCGGATTGCCATCGGTGCGGATCAGGATGGCGGTGAAGTTTTCGCCACGCTGGAACACCGGGTAGTACATCTCGGGCGTCGGCGCCGCGGCCAGGCTGACCGAGTGATGATCGGCGATCACGCCGACGACCTCGCCTTCCTTCTGCGCCATGCCGGTAATGAGCTTCTTGCCGATCGGGCTTTCGCCATCCGGGAAAATCTGTTTTGCCATCGCCTCGTTGATGATGATCACGGCCGGACTCGACGGCGTGTCGCGCTCGTCGAAGTCGCGGCCGGCCTTGATCGGAATGCCGAGTGTCGCAAAGCGGTTCGGACTGATCAGGTGCCGGTTCGCCAGCGGCCGTTCGCCCAGCGGCGGCAGCGGACGCCCGACCAGCGCATACGGCGACGGTCCATTGTTGCCGCTGAGCGGCGGGTTGTCGCTCAGCGCAACCGACTTCGCGCCCGGAATTTCCTGCAGGCGATGGTACAGACGCGTGTAGAAATTCCCGAGGACCTCGGGTTTGTCGACCGGGTACTGCGCCGGCGGCGGCGCGATGAAGCCAGCGAACACGCCTTCGGCGCGGAAGCCCGGTTGCACGTTGTGCATGCGAACGAAGCTGGCGATCAGCAGCGTCGTCACGATCAGCAATACGAACGACACGGCAATCTCCGAAATCAGCAGCGCGCCGCGCACGCGGTTGCGGCTGCGGTCGGAAGTCGAGTCGCGGCTGGAATCCTTCAGCGCGTCATTGACGACGTGCATCGAGGCCTGCAGCGCCGGCACGATGCCCAGGACCAATCCGGACACGATCGAAATGCCGAGCGTGAACATGAGCACCGACGGATCGAGCGAGATGTCGTCGACGCGCGGAATGAAGTTCTTGCCGACGCTGACGAGCAACTGCAGGCTGAACGCCGCGAGGATCAGACCGACGGCGCCTCCGGCCAGCGACAGCAGCACGCTCTCGGTCAGGAACTGCGCGATGACATGGCTGCGGCGCGCGCCGAGCGCGAAACGGATGCCGATTTCCTTGCGCCGGCGCGAGAAGCGCGCGAGGACGAGGTTGGCGACGTTCGCGCAGGCGATCAGCAGCACCGCGGCGACGGCTCCGAGCAGCATCGCGTAGGTCTGGCTCTGCGCGCCGACCAGATCGTCGAGCAGGTAGCCGACCGTGATCTTGGATTTCGCATCGACGTTGGTCGGATGCGCCTGGGCATAGCCCGTGGCGATGACATCCATCGCCGAGCGCGCCTGCTCGATGCTGACTCCGGGTTTCAGCCGGGCGAGCACCGTGAAGTAAAAACCGCCGCCATCGATCTGCGCCGGGACCAGGAACGGCGTCTCCTTCGGCCGCGTCGTGAACAGCGCCTGCTGGTGCAGCGGAAAACCGGACACGCTCTTCGGCAGCACGCCGATGATCGTGTGCGGATGACCGTCGAGCGTGATCGACTGACCGATCGCATCGGGCCGTGCCGCGTAGTGCTTCTCCCAGTAGGCGTATGTCAGCATCACGACCGGCGGGCCGCCCGGGCGGTCTTCCTCGGCCAGGAAATTGCGCCCGATCACCGGCTGCACGCCGAGCAGCGGGAAATAGTTGCTCGAGACGATCAGGCCCTGGACCTGCTCCGGATCGCCGTTGCCGGTGATCGTGGTTGCAGTTGGCGTCGATATCGACAAATCGCTGAATACGTCCTGGCGCTCGCGCACCGCCTCCAGCCGCGGCCACGACATCTGGATCGCGTTGAGCTGGCGCTCGGCTTCGGTCGAAGTCACCTGAACGATCTGCTCGGGATGCGAATACGGCAGCGGCCGCAGGAAGATCGCGTTGATGATCGTGAAAATCGCGCTGTTCGCACCGATGCCCAGCGCCAGCGCGAACACCGCGACGAGCGTGAAACCGGGGGATTGGCGCAGGGAACGGAAGGCGAATTTGAGGGTTTCCATGCTTGAAGCCTCGCTCAGCACTGGTTGGACGCCGGCACGATCCAGCGGTTCGCGGCCGGTGAATCGACGGACGAGCCGGCACACGCCGCCGTCGATCTGGTTCAGATGCGGAAACTAAGCCGAAGGTTGCAGGCGGTCAACGGGCCATCAGTCATGAAGGGAATCGCGTGCTCCATGCATGCACCGGTCCTGCGGCGGCTGTCGCCGGATTGCCCGCTTGACGTGATATCGACGCGTGACTTGGCAACCACATGTTCATGCGAGTTGCGTTCGCTGTTCGGCTACAGTAGCCATGTCCGCCCTGCAAGCATGGCTTCTTCATCGAGCCGCTGAAAGTGTGCACCTGGAAATCGATCGTCGCGCGAACCTCCTCCGAGAGCCTGACCAGAATGCTGCAAACTACCTACTTCGTCTTGGCCGCGCTATTGATCATCGCCGGCATCGCCGGCGCGATCCTGCCGGCGCTGCCCGGCGTTCCACTCGTGTTCGGCGGGATGCTGCTCGCAGCGTGGGCCGACCATTTTCAGCACGTAGGTGCGTTCACGCTGACTCTGCTCGGCGTTCTCTGCGTGCTTGCGCTGCTGATCGATTTCGTCGCCGGCGTGATGGGCGCCAAGCGCGTCGGTGCCAGTTCGCGTGCGCTGTGGGGAGCTACGATCGGCACATTCGCCGGGCTGTTCTTCGGCATTCCCGGATTGCTGCTTGGGCCGTTCGTCGGCGCGGTGATCGGCGAGTTGTCGGCGGGAAGCCAGATGCACAAGGCGACGTCGGTTGGTGTCGGCACCTGGCTCGGGCTGTTGTTCGGCACGCTCGCGAAGCTGGCGTTGTGCTTCACGATGCTCGGCATTTTTCTGCTTGCGTTCGTGCTGGGCTGAACTTCCAGACGAGAGCCGGCTACCGCTTTGCGTCTTCTTGCGCCAAATGAGCGATCGCGGCGGTCTGCGCTTCGCGATTGCTGTCGTCGAACGCGCTGATGCTTACGCTTTCGATCGTAACCGGATCGAGGCAGCGCACGTTGACGTCGACCCCATCCGGATGCGAGCGCGGGATGTAGAACACCTTGATGCCGCAGACCTTGCAGAAGCGATGCTTTGCCACGCCGGTGTTGAACGTGTATTCGGTCAGCGATTCGGCGCCCTGCAGCAGGCGGAAGCGCGATGCCGGCACGATCAGGTGCAGGAAGCCGCTCATGCGGCAAATGGAACAATTACACTCGATCGCCTCGATGCGCGCCGGCGCGTCGACTTCGATGCGAACGCGCCCGCAGTGGCACGCGCCGCGGTGCGTAACGAGTTCGCTCATGCCGCCGGAAGGACGTAGTAGAGCACGGAGAAATATTGCAGGATGCTGCCGCCGAGCACGAACAGGTGCCACACGGCGTGGTGATAGCGCAGGCTGTGCCAGCGATAGAACACGACGCCGAGCGTGTAGCTGACGCCGCCGCCGAACAGCAGCCACAAGCCGGCTGCCGGCAGCGCCGCGATGAGCGGCTTGATCGCGATCAGCCCGACCCAGCCCATGGCGATATACAACGCAACCATGACGCGGCGAAACCGCGCGAGCTGGCTCAATTCGATCAGCGTGCCGACCGCGGCGAGCGACCAGACGATCGCGAACAGCGTCCAGCCCCAGACGCCGCGCAAGGCAATCAGGACGAATGGCGTGTAGGTGCCGGCGATCAGCAGGAAAATCGCCAGGTGATCGAAGATGCGCAGCTTGCGCTTGCGCTCGGGCAGCACGGCGCTGTGGTAGAGCGTCGAACTCG
>DATIEJ010000445.1:0-6250 GCA_035455825.1 Rhodanobacteraceae bacterium
AGCGCGGCTGCCACGGGAATCAACTTGTTCTTTTGATGCATGACTGCTCCTGCGGTGACTCCCCGTCGGGAAAGTTAGCATCGCGAACGCTGCTATTGCGTGAAGGCGCAGTTCAAATGTTTGCGCGCGCACCCGCATTGAGTGTGCGTGACAGGGGAATTCGTTCACGCCGCCGCGCAAGATGTGGAGAATGTGAGCCCGTTCACATCGGTTCATCGCGAGCTTGTTGTCGCGCATTCCGCCAGCGTCAGGGTGCGAAGCACAGACGCACTCTGCCGTGGCACCGTCTCCAACCGCGCCGCGTTTTTTGCGCTTACTCGAACCCGGATTTGAACGCGCCGTCGAGCTGATACACCCAGACCTGCGACGGCACGTGACTGTCCACGAGATAAGCGCGGCCGTTGACGACTATCGGACTCTGCCAGTGCGCACTCGGAAACACGCCGGATCCCCAGCTCGAACCTGCCGCGACGATCGATGTGCCCGTCACCGCATCGAGCGCGGCCAAGCGGTGCGTGCCGGTCATGTAGTACACGGTCGCGTTCGCGACGACCGGAGACGTGCCGCCTTCGGCAAGCCACATCAGCGTCAGAAACGGATTGCCGGATGCCGGAATGGTCAGTTGAAATGCGGCCATGCCGTTCGCGTTGACGATGTAGGCCCAGGTCGACCCGTCGGCCGGATTGACCCATACCGCGGGTTGCGCCTTGATTTCATCGCCACTGGTCCCGCCATGGCCGTTGGGGTCATTGCCGGTCGCACAGTTGTCCACCGGATCGGTGATGAAGCGCATTGCCTGCAGTTCGCCGCCGGTCTTCCCCGGTGCGCCTTGACCGCTCATGTTGCTCAGGCTGACGACGCGCACGCACGCGTCCTTGCCGACCTGCAAGCCGAGCGAACCGCTCTTCAGGATCGCCAGCGAAACCGACCCGAGGTCTGCGTCGGTGTTCTGCAATCCCTGGAATGACGCCGGCGTGTAACTGTCGACCGGCATTCCGGCGTTTGCGCTCCCGGATCCGTCGGGGTTCAGCGCAAGGATGCTGTCGCCCCAGTTGTAGACGCCGCTGCCGGGGTTGACGTTGAACTGCCCGTTCCCGGTGGTGATGAAGACGCGATTGGTGCCGACGTCGTATACGGCGCCCGACCTGCCCCAGATGCCATTGCGATGCGACGCGCAATCGTTCTGACCGGCTCCACTCGTGACGCCGTTCTCGACGAAATGCATCGCCAGGTTGCTGCACAGCGTATTGAAAACCTGCTGCGTGCCTGTCTCCAGGTTGATCGCGGTAAGGTGGCCCTGGTAGTCGCCGGCATCGCCATAGCTTCCGGTTACCGAATACAGGTAAGTCATCGCATCCTGCGCCTCGGCGATGCTGAGGCCGGACGCGCCTTTTTCGACATCGGGCTTCAGCGTCGCGATCTCGGGCCAGCCGCCGGCCATGATCTCGGTTCCATCGCCAACCTGGTACTTGTGAATCCTGCCGTCGTGGGCATACGCGTACACGTACTGCAGGGATGGATCTATCGCCGGCGAGCCGGTCGCGACCTGAGAATCGCCGATCGGTACCGCAGCCTGCTGCGACCAGATCACGTTCAAGGTCGAAGAGTCGGCGTCGAGCGCGAGCAGCGATCCGTTCTTCATCGCCAGGAACAACAGATTCTTCGTGCCCGAGCTTGTCGCCACGCCATCGAGATAGACCGGCGCGCTGTCGGCCACGCCCGCGGCGGCCGGCAACGCATAATGACGCAGCGTCAGGTTGCCGGTCGCTGTCGAGTAACCGGTTTCTGCCCGGTTGAACCCGCTGTGTGCAGTGTCGTAGCCGAACTGCAGCCAGTTGGCCGCGTGCGCGGAAACCGCGCCGCCCGTCGCGAGGGTCAGCGTCGTTGCGAGCGTGTTACGAAGGTTCCTCATCAGCGGCTCCAGCGCCATTCGGCCTGCCCCCGTTGGCTTCGATGACGACCCGATCGGTTCGGATCATGTTCGCCAACCTGCTCATGCTGCGTGCTGCGATCACGTCTTGCGGCGCTTGAGCCGGATGACCGCGGAATGTTCCTCGTCGCCGCGGCCCTGAGCCATCAGCTCGGCGAGGTCCGCCATCGACTTGTCGACGATGCTGTGGTCGGTGCCGGCCTGCTGCGCGATTTTCTGCACGATGCCCAGGTCCTTGTGCAGCAATGCCGCCTTGAAACCGCCGGCAAACTCGTCGCGCAGCATCGTCGCCCCGCGCTTGTCGAGGAACCAGCAGCCGGCCGCGCCGCTCGCGAGCGTCGGCAGCAGCACGGCTGGATCGAGGCCGAGCGCTTCGCCGAGCGCGAGCCCCTCGCAAACACCTTGGGCGATGCCGGCGACGAGAACCTGGTTCACGGCCTTCGTGCTCTGTCCGGCGCCAACCGGGCCCATGTGACCGATGCGCGCCGCGTAGGCCTCGAGCACCGGACGCACGCGCGCGAGTGTTCCGGCATCGCCGCCGGCCATGATCGACAGCTTGCCGTTCTTCGCACCCTCGACGCCGCCGGAGACTGGCGCGTCGACGAAATCGCCGCCGGCCGCATGCATCAGCTGGTGCGCCTGCTTGGCCGTTTCCGGCGACACGGTCGAATGGTCGATGACGACCGTGCCGGGCCGGGCATGCGCGGCGATGTCGCGCACGACGCCGAGCACGTCGGCATCGGCGCTGACGCACAGCGCGATCACGTTGCAGAGCGGCGCCAGTTCGGCGATCGTTGCCGGCGCGGCAACGTGATGCTCGGCGGCGAATGACCGGGCCTTCGCCGCGCTGCGGTTGCCGACGGCGACGAGCAATCCGGCTCGCCGCAAATGGCCGGCCATCGGCCAGCCCATGGCCCCAAGGCCGACGAAACCCGTCCTCAGTTCTGTCACGTTACGTATCCTCCATCCCGCCCAACAACACCCGGCCACCTACGGTGGGCCTTGGCCCGCCGCTCGTTCTGTCAAGCCAAAAGGGCCTTGCGCAAAAACGGTGGGCCGAGGCCCACCCTACATTTCATCGGTTTCCGCCAGATAGGTATAGCCGGTAAGCCCGGCCTCGAGTATTGCCGTCACGCGTGCCGCGCTGTCCTCGTCGATTCCCGCGGCGAGGATTTTTTCGTCATACGCCTCGCGCAGGTCAGCCAGGTCGTAGCCGACATAGTCGAGCATGACGTCGGTCGTGTCGCCGCGGCGCACGTGCGAAAATTCGAACGCACCGCCATCGGTCAGGCGCACGTTGACCGCGTCGGTGTCGCCGAACAGATTGTGAATGTCGCCGAGCGCCTCCTGGTAGGCGCCGACGAGGAAGATGCCGAGCCGGTACGGTTCACCCGGAACCGGCGCGTGCAGCGGCAGGCTGACGTCGACGCCTTCGGCATCGACGTACTGATCGAGGCGCCCATCCGAATCGCAGGTCAGGTCGGCGATCACGCCGCGGCGATCCGGCGCGAGGTCGAGGCCCGAGATCGGCACGATCGGAAACACCTGGTCGATCGCCCAGGCGTCCGGGATCGATTCGAAGATCGAGAAGTTCACGAAGTACTTGTCGACGAGCTTTTCGTTGAGCTCGTCGAGCGCCTGGCGGTGCGCGCGCTCCTCGGGCTTCAGGCGCACGCGCAGCGCGGTGACGATCGCGTAGTAGACGTCGTCGAGCCGCGCGCGCTGGCGCAACGTGAGCTGGCCGAGCGAAAACAGCGCGTGGCCTTCGGTCCAGTGATGTTGCGCCTCGTGATACAGCTCGATGACCGAGCGTGCGTCGATCTCGCCGTGGATTTCGCGCAGGCGGCGCAGTGCGGCCGGTTCGTCGGCGTCGGTCGGCGGAATGCGTCCTTCGGGCGCTCGTTCGATGTCGCTGACGTTTACGACCAGCACAGCGTGGTGCGCAACCATCGCGCGGCCGGTTTCGCTGATCACGTGCGGCGGGGCCAGGTCGTGTTCGCTGCAGGCTTCCAGCAGCGGCTGCACGATCGTCGCGGCGTACTGGTCCAGTCCGTAATTGACCGAACAGGCCGAACGCGAGCGCGTGCCTTCGTAGTCGATGCCCAGGCCGCCGCCGACATCGACGTAGCCGATCGGCATGCCGAGTTTGCACAATTCCACAAAGTAGCGCGTCGCCTCGCGCATGCCGGCGGCGATGTCGCGCACGTTCGAAATCTGCGAGCCCATGAACACGTGCAGCAGGCGCAGCGACTGGGTCAGGTTCGCCGCCTTCAGTTCGTCGACCAGGGTCAGCAGCTGGCGCGGGGTCAGGCCGAACTTGGATTTCTCGCCGCCGGTGTTCTGCCACTTGCCGGCGCCCAGGCTGGTCAGGCGCACGCGCACGCCGAACAGCGGCTCGACGCCGAGCGCCCTGGCCTCCTCGAGCGCCGGCGCGAGTTCGGACGGCTTCTCGATCACGATGAAAACGCGCAGCCCGAGCTTGCGCCCGACCAGCGCCAGGCGCAGGTACTCGCGATCCTTGTAACCGTTGCAGATCACGATGCTGCCGGGATGCGCCAGAGCGAGCACGGCCATGAGCTCCGGCTTGGACCCGGCCTCGAGGCCGAAGCCGGCGCCGCCGACCGATGCCAGCTCGCCGGCCACGCCCTTCTGCTGATTGACCTTGACCGGATACACGGCGGTGTAGCCGCCGGAGTAATCCCAGTCGGCCATCGCCTGGGCGAACGCGGCCTGCAGGCGACCGAGGCGGTGGTGCAGGATGTCGGCGAAACGCACCAGCAGCGGCAAACGCGAGCCGCGCTCGCGCGCAGCGTCGACAATCTCCGGCAGCGCGAGCGCCGGGCCTTCGGCGCCGCGCGGACGCACGGCCAGGCGGCCACGGCCGTCGATATCGAAGTAGCCTTCGCCCCAGTGCGGGATCGCATACTGCGCGCGCGCCGCATCGACGTTCCAATGCTTCGTCATCGTTGTCTCCTTCGAGGAACGAGATGAGAGCGTCGCAGCGGCGGGCCTTGACGAAAACTGGACTGGCGACCGGAAGCCTTCTACGCCGCGGGGTCGCCGCGGCGCCATTGTAACGTTGTGTGGCCGCGCACCGGAACAGCTACAATCGCGGCCCTTTCCGCAGCATTCATCCGGACTCAAGTCATGTCGGACCAAGAACACAGCTGGTTCACCGAGCAGCACGACTATTCCGGCTCGTCGATCGGCTTCCGCATCAAGCAGCGGCTGCATGCCGAGCAGACCCCGTTCCAGGCGATCGAGATCTACGAGAGCACCGATTGGGGCAACGTCATGGTCATCGACGGCTGCATGATGGTCACGACGCGCGACAACTTCCTGTACCACGAGATGATGTCGCACCCGGCGCTGTTCACGCACGCGGGCGCCAGGCGCGTCGTCATCATCGGCGGCGGCGATTGCGGCACGCTGCGCGAGGTGCTCAAGCACGACGAGGTAGAGAGCGCGATCCAGGTCGAGATCGACGAACGCGTGACGCGCCTGGCCGAACGCTATTTTCCCGAGCTGTGCGAGTCGAACAACGATCCGCGCGCACAACTGCTGTTCATCGACGGCATCAAGTGGATGGCCGAATGCGAGCCCGGATCGCTCGACGTCGTCATTGTCGATTCGACCGATCCGATCGGCCCGGCCGAAGGCCTGTTCAACGAAGCGTTCTATGCGTCATGCCTGAAGGCGTTGCGCCAGGGCGGCATCCTCGTGCAGCAGAGCGAATCACCGCTCGCGCACCTGCCGTTGCTGAAGTCGATGCGCGATGCGATGAAGGCCGCCGGATTTCACGCACTGCGCACGCTGACATTCCCGCAGCCGTGCTATCCGACCGGATGGTGGAGCGCGACACTCGCACGCAAGGGCGTGGACCTGTCGACGTTCCGCGAACGCGGCGCCGCGACCAGGGCGTTCGCCACACGCTATTACAACGCCGAGATGCACAAGGCGGCGTTGGCGATGCCGGAGTTCCTGCGCGAGGCGCTTGGCGAGTAGCCTTGCGTCCGCGCCCCGCGCGGCGTGTGGAATACGGCGTGGCAGCGTGGCGGCGGAGGGTTCCAGCCGATCGGGAACGATTTTGCCGGTTCGACGATCACAGTCCCGGTTCGCAGCGACCCAACTCGTTGCGCGCGCGAATCCCGTCTTCGAGCCCCTGCTGGCAATATGCCGGATCGATCCGGATACCGGCGCGAATCTCGATCACGCGTCGGCCTGCGCTTCGATCGGACGCCTGCTGGTTGCCGGCGACAGCTCTGCGAGCACGAGCGAAGCGGACACATCTTGCTCGGACAGATTCAACCCGCGCCGTGA
>DATIEJ010000446.1:0-3306 GCA_035455825.1 Rhodanobacteraceae bacterium
GGCGCTGGGCTCACTTCATTCGGTTTCGCAGTTTCGTAGGATGCGGTGAACGCAGTGAACCGCATCGTTCGCGATCGATGCGGTGCGCCTTCGGCTTACCGCCTCCTACGTACTGAGGGCTGAGGGCTGAGGGCTGAGGGCTGAGCGAGCGTCGCAGATTCTGACGTAGCTGGGCGGAGCGCAGCGATGCCCTGCACGCGCGGAATGGCGCTGGGCTTCACTTCATTCGGTGTCGTAGGATGCGATGAACGCAGTGAACCGCATCGTTCGCGATCGATGCGGTGCGCCTTCGGCTTACCGCATCCTACGTGCTGACTCTCAGGGATTTTCGTCGAGCACTTCCATCAGGAGCGCAAGTGCCTCGTCGGAATCGGTGCGTGTCGCAGTGTTCGTCGCATAACACGGAATATCGCCGCTGCTCGTCACTGCGACCACGTAGGTCGTGGCGCCGACTTGCAGCAGGCTCGGGCCGCCCGAGTCGCCATTGCAGGCACCGTCCTGCCCTTGGTGGATCCGCTGGCTCTCGTGGATGAACCGTTGGTCGAGCGCGGAAAAACCCAATGCTCCGACACGTCGCTCTCCGCTGAATACGCCCACCCATTTCCCGTGCGCCGGAGTCGGCTTCGCGACGATGCCGTAGCCGAGCACGCTGAACGTCGCTCCGCGCAGGTAACCGCTGGCCTTGAGTTCGTCGAGCAATCCCAACGGTGGCAGTGCGGGAAACGCCGCCGGGTCGAGGCTGATCGGCGACGCGAGCACCGCGGCAGAGACGTCATGGTCGTAACCGCCGAGAACCTTCGGGTCGTATTCCGGATTCAAGACGATCTGGCCGAAAGCCGCGTTCGTCGTCAGTGTGTCGATCGGCAGCCAGCCGTTGCCGTCCTGCTGCAACGTGGCATCGTTCGTCACCGACAATTGCCAGCCGGCCTGCTCGAGACGAACGGCGAATTCCAGGCAATGGCTCGCCGTCAGCACAACCTTTTCGGACAGCAGCATGCCCGAACAGTACGGACGCGCCCAGTAACCGTCAGAGCGCAGCAGTGCGACAACAGCCGGATGGCCATTGCCGTCGGGCGGCGTCGTACTTGTCATCGCTTCGGACAAGACTGACGAACCGGCAAGTCCGAGCATCAGGACTCCGGCTACAAAATGAACTCGTTGCATGTATATCCCCTTGGATTGTTCGCGGACCCCTCGGTGACTGCGCAGAGGTGCGTGCCCGGTTCGGGATGTGCGGACCTCCCCCTGGTCGCTGATGAACCGGCCCCTGTCCCGTCGATTGTGCCAGAGTGGAAACCGTTTAGGCGCGCTTGCGACCGGTGTGTTCCGTTTTTGAACAGCGCGCATGCGCGCGGTGCAGCGGGCCGATGGATCGTTGCCGCTCAGCGCGCCATCAGCAATTCGGCAATGCGCCGATGCAGGCGTGGCAGGACTTCGAGTTCATCGAGCCCGACCGATTCATTGACCTTGTGGATCGACGCGTTGACCGGCCCGAGTTCGACGACTTCGGCGCCAAGCGGCGCGATGAAGCGCGCATCGGAAGTGCCGCCACCGGTGTCGGCCTGCGGCGTGATGCCGCAGACCTCGAGCACGGCGGCGTTCACCGCGCGGCGCAGCGGGCCATCGCGAGTAAGAAATGGTTCGCCGGACAGGTCCCAGTCCAGTGTGAAGTCGAGTCCGTGCTTGCGCAGCAGCGCTTCGGTTCGCAGCTGCAGGTCGTCGGCCGTGCTCGCCGTGCAGTAGCGGAAGTTGAAGCGCACATCGAGTTCGCCGGGCACGACGTTCAACGCACCAGTGCCGGCACGCAAATTGGAAATCTGGAAAGAGGTCGGCGGGAACTCGGCGTTGCCTTCGTCCCAGCGCGTGGCCGCGAGTTCGGCCAGCGCCGGCGCGGCCATATGAATCGGATTGCGCACCTGTTCCGGATAGGCGACGTGTCCCTGCACGCCGCGCACGCGCAAGTGTCCGGACAGCGAACCGCGCCGGCCGACGCGCACGATGTCGCCGAGGCGCGCGCGCGACGATGGCTCGCCGGTCACGCAGTAGTCGATGCGCTGGCCGCGGCGGCGAAACTCCTCGACGACGCGTTTCACGCCGTCGCGGTTGACCGGACCTTCCTCATCGCTCGTCAGCAGCAGCGCGACGGTGCCGCGATGATTGGGATTCGCAGCGACGCAGGCTTCCAGTGCCAGCGTCATTGCGGCAACGCCGCTCTTCATGTCCGCCGCGCCGCGGCCGTATAGACGGCCATCGCGAATGGTCGGCTCGAATGGCGGGCTTGTCCATTCCGCTTCCGGGCCGCTCGGCACGACATCGGTGTGCCCGAGAAACGCAAGCACCGGATCGCCGGTGCCGTGAGTCGCCCACAGATTGTCGACGTCGCCAAAGCGCAAACGTTCGACCGTGAATCCGGCCTGCTCGAGCCGTGCCGCGATCAGCGCCTGGCAGCCGGCATCGTTCGGGGTCAGCGAGCGGCAGCGGATCAGGGCGCTGGTGAGGTCGAGGATGGGAGACATGTACGAGCTAGGGCTAAGGCCAAGGGTTAGTGCTGTGCGAGTACGAAGGGTAGTACTAGAGGCGAGAGACGAGCATCCCGGATTCGTCATTCCGGCGGCCGTCAACAGCGGAGCTGGTCAAGCCGGAATGTCAAACGTTTAGGCAACCGCACGTCAGCCCGTCGTGCCAAACAGTCTCGCGAACAGCTTGTCAGTGAAGCCGAGGCTCACTGCTCCATCCGCCTTCACAACGACCGGGCGCCGCACGAGCGCCGGATATTCCTTGATCAGCAGCAGCCACTCCGGATCGGATGCCGGCGACTTGCGCGCGGGCGGCAGGTTGCGCCAGGTCATGCCGCTGCGGTTGACGAGACTTTCCCAGCCACCGACGGCTTTCGCCCACGTCTTCAAGGTCGGCGCGTCGACTCTCTGCTCGCGATAGTCGCTGAACGTGTAATCGACCTTGTTGCGGTCGAGCCACTTGCGTGCCTTCTGGCAGGTGCTGCATTTGTCGAGACCGTATACTTTTGCTGTTGTCACAACATACCTCACATCGAAGATTGTCAGGTCGGGGCTCGTATCGTCGCACGACGTTACCCGACCCTCACCCCAACCCCTCTCCCGGTGGGAGAGGGGCTCAAAAGCATAACCCTTCGCCCATCATCACTCGCCCTCGCCCCTCTCCCCTCGCCCCTCGCCCCTCGCTCCTCCCCTCGTCCCTCCCCTAGCCCCTAAGCAACTCATTGATCGACGTCTTCGACCGCGTCTTCGCATCGACACGCTTGACGATCACGGCGGCGTACAAATTGTG
>DATIEJ010000447.1:0-8714 GCA_035455825.1 Rhodanobacteraceae bacterium
GCATCTATTACGCGAACCATACCAGCCACATGGATACGCTCGCGCTGTGGTGCGCGCTGCCCGGCGATTTGCGCGCGAAGACGCGCCCGGTCGCGGCCAGCGACTACTGGAGCGGCGCGGGCCTGAAATCGTATCTCGCCAAGCGCGGGTTCAACGCATTGTTCATCGAACGCCATGCCGACAAGCGCGAGCGCGATCCGCTGGCGCCGCTGGTCGAAGCGCTGCAACGCGGCGAGTCGCTGATCATCTTTCCCGAAGGCACACGCCGCGCGCAGGCGCTGCCGAGTCCGTTCAAAAGTGGAATATTCCACCTGGCGGCCAGAGTTCCGGAAGCCGAGCTGATTCCGGTCTATCTCGACAATCTGTATCGCAGCATGCCCAAGGGCACCTTGCTGCCGGTGCCACTCACATGTTCGGTGCGCTTTGGCGCACCGCTCGAACGGCGTTCGGACGAGTCGAAGGAAGCGTTCCTCGAGCGTGCAAGGCAAGCCGTGGTGGACCTCGCGTGAACGGCACGGGGTGCAATCCTTCTCCCTCCGGGAGAAGGTGGCCCGAAGGGCCGGATGAGGATCGGGTTTCGCGCGAGGCCCGATCGCTGCCCGGATTCCTCTTGCTTCGCTCGACGCATGATGATCCCCGACCCTCACCCCAACCCCTCTCCCGGAGGGAGAGGGGCTTAAGCACACGCGCCGATTGGACGATGGGGCAGAAATGAACATGCAGCAGAAATTCTACTGGCTCTTCGGCGGCATTCTCGTGCTGCTCACGGTCTCCTCGCTGGTTGGCTGGCTACTGCAGCGGCGCAGCGGCGGCAGCGAAACGATCGCGAACCTCAACGCGCGCGTGCGCGCCTGGTGGGTCATGGTCGCGATCATCGCGGTCAACTTCCTGCTCGGCAGGAACGCGACGATCGTGCTGTTCGCGATCGCATCGGTGTTCGCGCTGCGCGAATTCATCACGCTGACGCCGACGCGCCCCGGCGATCACCTGCCGCTGGTCGTTTGTTTCTACGTGCTGCTGCCGGTGCAGTACTGGCTGATCGGCGATGACTGGTACAACCTGTTCGCGATCTTCCTGCCGGTCTACGGGTTCCTGCTGCTGCCGGTGCTGACCGCATTGTCGGGCGACACCGAGCAGTTCCTCGAACGCGTGACCAAGATCCAGTGGGGCCTGATGATCACGGTCTACTGCATCAGCTACGCGCCGGCGCTGCTGCTGTTGAAGATTCCCGGCTTCGACGGCCAGAACCTGTTGCTGATGATCTACATGCTGATGGTCGTCCAACTCAGCGACGTGCTCCAGTACGTGTTCGGCAAGCTGTTCGGCAAGCACAGGATCGCGCCGCGCGTCAGTCCATCGAAGACCGTCGAGGGATTCATCGGCGGCGGTTTGGCCGCAACCGGCATCGGCGCGGCGCTCTGGTGGATCACGCCATTCACGCCGCTGCAATCGGCCGGCATGGCGGCCGTCGTCGTGATTGCCGGATTCCTCGGCGGCCTCGCCCTGTCGGCGGTCAAGCGCAGCATCGGCGCGAAGGACTGGGGCTCGATGATCGAAGGCCACGGCGGCATGCTCGACCGCCTCGACTCGGTCAGCTTCGCCGCGCCGGTGTTCTTCCATCTGACGCGATATTTCTTCGAGCCGTGACCGGATGAGGGAGCTCGTCCCACGGCTGTCCGCGTGCCAATTCGCATGGCGCACGCCATCACGTTCGAACCAGGCAGGCACATCGGCAGGCTTGGGCTTCGCGCCCGGCGACAGGGGGCCACGGCGTTGGACAGTAAGCCGCAACGTCGGCGCGCAGGCTGCTTCTTCGAGGACTGACTCCACCGGTTAACACGGCTTGCGGTGCGGCGAGGTAGACTCCAAGCGCTTTACATTTTCCCGCTGAAATGGATGCGACAATGATAGTGCAGGGAGCACGCGGCTACGGCCTGAACTTATCGATCCTGACGTTGCTCTTTGGCGTGTGGCTACCCGCGGCGCAGGCGCAAGGCTGGAGCTGGACCTACGCGGAGTCAACCGCGAACCGCATCGATGCGCACCCCGCTACCGTCTCCAAGACGGACGCACGCGGTTTCTGGGCGATCGGCGATTCGGTCTTGCACTATCATCCCGACGCCACGCTCGATTTTGCCAACAACCGTCCGAATTTCGGCGTAGGCCTCGCCACGGCGACTCTCGCCGACGGCAGTTTGATCTACTCGCCCGTGCCGTATCCGCCCCAGGTTGTGTTCGGCGGCGAATTCCCGCCCACCTGCTCGATCTACCGCTTGATGCCCGATGGCACGCCGCGTTGGGGCGTCGACCTGTGGTGGATGTTCAGCTGCCGCAAGGTCGCCGTCGATGGCCACGACGTGGTGTGGGCACTGGACACCAACGGGACACTCGCAAGCGTGGCGGCCGACGGCGTGACGCTCATCGGGTCGAACGGTGAAGCGCCCGTCGATTTTTCCCGCACGCTTGATTTCGCAGTAGACCGGTCCGCCGGCAATGCCTACATCTTGACACTCGATGGCAGCATCGCAGCCTACGACGATCGCGGGCAGTTGCAGTGGCGTTGGACCGATCCAAACTCGGCCGCCGCGATCGACAAGATCATCTTCGGCAGCGACGGCAACCTTTACGCAGCCGGCCGTACGGATCGATCGACAACCGGCAACGCACTGCACATTGTCAGCCTGACGCCGACAGGCCAGTTGCGCTTCGTCACCGATACCGCCGGTACCGTCAATTCTGTTTACGCGATGAGTGCGCTGTCGAGTGGCGGCTTTTACCTGATCGACCGGCAATTCGACACGGTGACAACGATCAACGTGATTTTCCTGCAGCGTCTCGCCGCGGACGGCAGCGTGCTTTGGAGCCGTCCACAGCCGGGCTTCTTCGACTGCAACCAGTATCTGCCGGACTGCGCGCTGACTACGACTGCGGAAAACGACGCGCTGTTCGCCGGCCGCAACATTCCGGTGTATACGAGCTGGGTCATGCGTTATGACAGCAGCGGTGGCCTGCTGCATGCCATTTCACTCGGCACCGGCAACCTTCTTGCGTCTCTGACAAGCCGTGCGAACGGCGACACATTGTTGGCGCGCGCGGGCGACAACTACCACCCTGACTTGCTGGAATTCGATCGGCACGGCAATGCGCAAACGCCACCGGTAACGACGAACGTGCTTGCCGACAGCGCGCTGGGCGTTTCGTACTTCGCCGAAGACGGCAGCACTTATCTTGCCGTCGGCGATTCCGCCGGGCACTCGCTTGCGAAAATCGATCGCGATGGCAACGTCGCGTGGAAGACAGCGCGGATCGGTGAGGGTTTCTTCAGCGGACAGCTCAGCCAGGCGGGCAATCGCGTATGCGATGCCGCGTATCATCCGCTGCCGGCAGCGCATCCCTGGGAGGTGCTGTACCAGATGGTCCTTCATTGTTTCGCGGCGAACGACGGCAGCGAAGTGTGGTCCGCGACGATCGACACGGCGGCCACGACCGCAGTGGGTTTGCCGATACGCGTGCTCGAAGACGGCAGCGTTGTCGTTCTACACTTCGGGTCCAGCCTTGAGCAGGTGCTGTTCGATGCCAGCGGCGTCGAACTGCATCGGGTCGTCGTCGCAGACCTGATCGAACCGTTATTTGGACTGAGCATCGCCAGTAACGGCACCACGGTGACCATGACGGGCGATTGGCGATTGCTCGCTTACGACCGCAACGCGACCAAACTGTACGACATCAGCGTTCCCGCGCAGATGCGGCCCACCGACTCGTTCTTCTACCCGACCGTGAAGGTTCTTGCTGACGGCTCTGCGGTCGTCACGATCGACCAGAACAGCGGCGGCGCGGTCACGCCGTTCGCGTGGGTCGTCGACCCCGCGGGCACGACGAGCTGGCTCAGTCCTCTCGACGACCCGCACGGATTGGGTAATTCCAGCTACAGCTTTACCGTAAGCGCCAGCGAAGGCGGTGCGGACCGTGTGTACTTCACGCTGCGTTCGCTGGTCGACGCCGAGGAACATTCCGTGACGGTAGTCGCCCGCTCGCGCAGCAACGGGCAGTTGCTATGGAAAGACACCAATGTTGCGATCGACTGGGATGAAGGCGTTCTGGTCGCAAATCCCACCGGCGCAGGCCTCGTGCTGCTCAGCCCACTGGTCGAGAAACTGTCGATCGCGGCAATCGATCCGGATACCGGAGCGGTGCGCCAGCGCAGCGAGCAGGCATGCAGCGATGAAGTTCCGCTGGGTGGCGACGTCACGTTCTTCCAGTACGGCGGCTGCGGATTCGTAAGCGCAACGTTGACTGCGGACGACATGCTGCGTGTATCGGGAGGGTCGGCCAGCCCCACGGGACCGGCCAACAGCCGTTTGCACGCTCTGCGAAACGCCAGCGCCGCGCCAGCGCCGGTCCGGCTCGACCAGCCGGGAGTGAGCGGCGCATGGTACCCGGCGTATTCGGGCGGACAGGGGTTCTCGATCGACTACATAGCGAGCGCGCATACCTTGTTCGTGCCGTGGTTCACGTTTGCCCAGACGCAAAGCTCTCCGCCACCCCTGTTAGGCGTCAACGACCCCTCCGGGCTGGCCTGGTATGGGCTGCAGGGCAATGTCAGCGCCGACGCAAGGAGCGTGGATCTCGTCATCGCCGTAACCGATGCGGGCAGTTTCAACAGCGGCACCGTTTCCGGCCATGCGGTCGGCACCGCGCATCTGAGCCTGAACGATTGCAGCAATGCGACGCTGTACTACCAGTTCGATGCGCACAAGAACGGCGGCGCCGGCGGCCTGATCTCACTGACGCGCCTGACGCCATCGACGAGTCCGTGCGTGCGCGCCGATCGCACGGTCACGGCAGCACAAAACACCAATCCGCCAGTTCAAGGCTTCGATGCGCGCCAAAGCGGCTCATGGTTCGATCCGGCAACGGCCGGCCAGGGACTGCAGATGACGATCATCCCGCCCGGCAACGGATCGAGTGGACTCGTGTTTGCCGCATGGTTCACGTTCGATCCAGCCGGTCAATCGGATGACCCGATCCACCAGCACTGGTTCACGCTGCAGGGCGACCTGTCGACCGCGACAGAGGGCAAGGTCACGCTGCCGATCTACCGCATCATCGGCGGCCCGTTCGACGGCGCGCCGACACAGAATTTTACGCAGGTCGGTCACGCAACCCTGACGATGCAAGGTTGCGACAGCGCGCAGTTCCAATACCAATTCGACGCGACCGAAGTTGCGCACGCGTTTGCGGGTTTGGCCGGAACGAGTCACCTCGCAAAGATCGGCGGATGCAATGCCCAGTAGCAGCTGTCACTGCACTTGCCGGCCCGCCTGACTTTGTCGCGCGTTTGCAAAGGTTTGGTTCACCAGCATCCCACGGAGAAGGACTTGTCCCAAGCACACGGAATTTCGAAGCGCTCAGCAACCGCCTTGTTCGCGCTGGTTGTCGCGCTGTGCGCCGGATCAGCATCCGCGCAAGCGTGGGACTGGGCATTTCGCCCGACCAGCGCCAACCGCGTCGATTCGCAGCCGGAGTCGCTGTCGACAGCGGATGCGCGCGGCTTTTGGTCGCTCGGGACCGGTCTGGTCCATTACCGTCCGGACGGATCCCTCGATTTCGTCGCCGACTCCCAGGGCGTGCAGGGTGGCAGCCTTGCCACGACGTTGTCCGACGGCTCGCTGGTCGTCGCGACACCATCGCATCTGCCTCAACTCTCGTTGGGGGCTCCGATCTGGTGCGCTGTCTTCGCGTATTCGGCGCAGGGCTCCTGGCGCTGGACGCAGGTGCTGCCGGTTTTTAGCATTTGTTCGCAGATCGTGATCGACGCGAACGACACGATCTGGGTGCGCGGCGAGCAGACGCTTGCCGCATTTTCTGCCGACGGTGTGATGCACAACGGCGATGAGAACGCGGATCTCATTGGGCGTGCAGTTGCCGATGTCGCGGCTCGACCGCAAGGCGGCGCCGCCGCGGCTGCCCGCCCGGCGAGAATCGTCGCGCTCGACGCGCGCATGAATTCCGTATGGGTTGTGGACGATGCCGTGGCGACGGTGGTCTACGACCAGATCGCGATCGGCAACGACGGCGATATCGTTGCGCTCGGTCGTCTCGGCAATGACACCGGCGGCGCCACGTTGCACATCCGGCGCGTGACCGCAACCGGCGCGGCACTTTTCACGCGCGACATCGCGTCGATCAAGACGGACATCGTTCTCGCAGCCGAGGCCTCGCCGGACGGCGGGTTGTATGTCCTGAGCCGGCAATACGACGCGGCTTCATTGCCTGCGATCGCGCTCACGCGCCTGGCCGCCGACGCCAGCGTCGTGTGGAACCAACGTGTCGCCGCAAACGGCTGCAGCTTCTACATGCCGACGTGCCCAACCGTCGTGACGGCGCAGGGCGACGTATTGTTCGTGGCCGCCGCAAGCGGCAAGCCAAGCCTGTACCGCTTCGACGCCGACGGTCACCTGCTCCAGTCGACGACAGTTGCCGCCGGCGCCACTTCCATGACGGCACTGGCAAACGGCGACGCACTGGTTGCACAGGTCGATACCTTTACCGGTCTCAGCACGGACCTTCTGCGCCTGGATCGCAACGGCGCAGCGCAAGCCGCACCGTCGACCACCGGCCTGGTGCCGGACGCGGCGTACGCCTCAACCGTGCTCGAATCGACCGGCGACAGTTACCTCGTCGTGAACGACACGACCGGGCATGCGCTCGTTCGGGTCGACGCTGACGGAGTGATGCAATGGCGGAGCTCACGGATCGCCGGCGACGTCGGCTATGGCGTGGATCACGGCGGCAATCGCGTCTGCTCCGGCGCCTATCGCGGCGGCTCAGGGCTGTACCCCGATGCATTCGCTGTCAATTGCTTCGCCGCCGACAGCGGCGCGAGCGCCTGGTCGGCGCCGCTCGATCCGTTTTTGTCACGGACCGCGCCGCTGCGCGTTCTCGACGACGGTGCCGTGCTCGTCTTCGACTCTTTGGACGTGCGCGCGCCGCAGCATGTTCTGTTTGCCGCCGACGGCAGCGTTCTGCACCGGACCGCCGTCGGCGAAATTTCGAGCTATGTCTTCCCGGCGCAGGCCAGGGACTACATCACTGCAAGCGGCACCGCCGTTCTCCAGCGCGTCGATGGACAGCGGCTGGCGGCCTACGACCGCAATGGCGCGCGCCTGTACGACATCGCCGAGCCCGAACAAATGCTCAATTATCCCGCGCTCGCGGCGGTGCACGTGCTGCCGGACGGCAGCGCCGTGCTGACGATCGACAAGACTGATGCGACGACGGCAACCGCGTACGCTTGGAAAGTCAGCGCAACCGGCACGACCCAGTGGCTGCAGGCAGTGACGCCGGCACGCCCGCTCGGGACACACGGCTATCGCTCCGCGAGCCTGTTTGCCGCCGGCATCGGCGACGTGCTGTATTTCGCGACAAGTGACGTCGGCGGGCCGGCTACGCTGCAGGCGCGCGCGGGCGCAACCGGACAACTTCTATGGGAACACGCCAATATCGCCGGCGACGTGTTCGACGCGCGGCTGAGCGCAAATCCGGCGACCGGCGATCTCGTGCTCGTGCTTCCAGGTGCGGAAAAAATCCGGCTGCTGGCAATCGACGGCACGACCGGCGCCGTACGCAAACAGAACTACGAGAGCTGCAGCGCCGGCACTTACACCGATTTTTGTTTGGTGGTCGATGCCGGCATTTCGGCCGACGACACCCTGCGCGTGCTCGCGCCGGCAGACTCGGCAAGCAACTCGCTCTTCGGCATGCACGATGCGACACGGGCTGCGCCGCATGTGCGCGTCGACCAAGCCGGCATCGCCGGCGCATGGTTTGCGATGTACTCCGCCGGCCAGGGCGTCACGCTCGACTACATAGCCAGCGCGAACACGCTGTTCATGCCGTGGTTCGCGTTCACGCCGGATGGCTTGCTCGATCCGGCCGGCCTTGCCTGGTTCGTCTTGCAAGGGAACACGACGAGCGGTGCCAGTGCAGTCGATCTCGTCATCGCGCGCACTGAACCGGGTGTGTTCAACAGCGGTACGGTCGGGCCAGTGACAGTCGGCAACGCCCATCTGACCTTCACCGACTGCGACAACGCGACGCTGTTCTATCAATTCGACGCCGGCACGAACGGTGGCGCCGGCGGCCTGATCACGCTGACGCGCCTGACGCCGTCGACCAGCCCGTGCGTACTCGCCGATGGCAGCACCGCACCCGCACAGAACGCAAATGCGCCTGCCGCAGGATTCGACGCGCGCCAGAGCGGCTCGTGGTACGACGCGGCGACGTCGGGCCAGGGACTCGAGATGACGATCATCCCGGCCGGCGACGGCTCGAGTGGAGTCGTGTTCGCAGCTTGGTTCACCTTCGATCCGGCCGGCCAGTCCGACGACCCGATCCACCAGCACTGGTTCACGCTGCAGGGCGATCTTGCGAGTGCAACAAACGGCAAGGTCGCGCTGCCGATCTACCGCATCATCGGTGGATCGTTCGATGGCGCGCCGACGCAGGACTTCGCACAGGTCGGCCATGCGATACTGACGCTGCTGGCGTGCGACAGGGCGCAACTCGACTACCAGTTCGATACCATCGAAATCGCGCACGCATTCGCCGGTCTGGTCGGCTCCAGTAACCTGACCAAGATCGGAGGCTGCAGCACTCAGTGAAGGGACACCGAACAATGTTCACATTCCCGTCGTTCGTTGCACATTGCAGCG
>DATIEJ010000448.1:0-10129 GCA_035455825.1 Rhodanobacteraceae bacterium
CATCGATCTGCGTCAGGGTGACGGCCGCGGCGACTTGTTGCTGGACAGCATCGGCAGCAACACCGTCAGCACGCTCAACTATCCGGGCGATCCAATCGCCGACAGCGCGTTCCGTATCGCCAGCGCGCAGGTCGAATTGCCTATCATTGTAAGCCGTCACCTGTGGTTGGTCTTGACCCTGGCGATCGGCTCCCTCGCCATCGCCCTTCTGCTCTGGTACGCACGCAAAGCAGGCTGGGATCGTGTGCGTCGATTTTTTGTCGTGCGCAAGATCACGCCAGCGCCAGTGCTGGCACAGGTACCGGCGCATGCGCCGTCGGTGGCCGCCAAGGTTGCGGCGGTTCAGGCGAAGGCGGCAGTGCCGGGCAAGGACGCCGCGGACCACGATACTTTTGTCGATCGAAGCATATTCCGCGCCTACGACATCCGCGGCGTGGTCGGCAAGACGTTGACCAAGGGCGTCGCGCGCCTGATCGGCCGCGCGATCGGCAGTGAAGCGCGCGCGCGCGGGCTTCAGGAGATCGCCGTCGCACGCGACGGCCGGCTATCCGGTCCGGATCTCGTCGCTGCGCTGATCGAAGGACTGCGCAGCACTGGCTGCGACGTCATCGACATCGGCGCCGCGCCGACTCCGGTTCTGTATTTCGCGACGTTCCAGTTGAATACCGGCTCCGGCGTCATGGTCACTGGTAGCCACAATCCGCCGGACTACAACGGTTTCAAGATCGTGCTCGGCGGCGAAACGCTGTCCGAGGACGCGATCCAGAATCTGTACGCGCGCATCAGCGAAAGCAGGTTCGAAACCGGCAGCGGCGGCTTGCAGAGCATGAATGTGCAACACGAATACCTCGAACGCATCGCCGGGGACGTTCAGGTCGAACGCAAGCTCAAGGTTGTCGTGGACTGCGGCAACGGTATCGCCGGCGCGATCGCGCCGGCCGTGCTCGAGGCGATCGGCTGCGAGGTCACGCCGCTGTTCTGCGAGGTCGACGGCAAGTTTCCGAATCACCACCCGGATCCGTCCGACGCCGGCAACATGCAGGACCTGATCCTGTCGGTGAAGCAGCTCAAGGCCGATGTTGGCGTTGCGTTCGATGGCGACGGCGACCGCCTCGGCGTGGTGACGCCGTCCGGCGAGATCATCTACCCGGATCGCCTGCTGATGCTGTTCGCGCGCGACGTGCTCTCGCGCAATCCCGGGGCGGCCATCATCTATGACGTCAAGTGCACCGGCAAACTGCAGCCGCTGATCCTGGAGGCCGGCGGTAGTCCGATCATGTGGAAGACCGGACATTCCCTGATCAAGTCGAAGATGCGCCAGACCGGTGCCGAACTGGCCGGCGAAATGAGCGGCCATTTCTTCTTCAAGGAACGCTGGTATGGCTTCGACGACGGCATCTACGCAGCGGCGCGGCTGCTGGAAATCGTCGCGAGCGACGTCGAGGGGCGGACGCCGCAGGATGTATTCGACGATCTGCCGAAGGGCATCAGTACGCCGGAACTGAAGATCGATATGCAGGAAGGCGAACACTACCGCTTCGTCGAGACATTCCAGCAGAAATCGAAGTTCGAAGGCGCGCGCATCACGACGATCGATGGCGTGCGGGCCGACTGGCAGGATGGCTGGGGGCTCGTGCGTGCGTCGAACACCACGCCGGTTCTGGTGTTGCGCTTCGACGCGGACAACGACGATGCGCTATTACGCATCCAGGCGGCCTTCCGGGCCCAGTTGCTGGCTTTGGATCCGAACCTGAAGCTGCCGTTCTAGGACGGACCGTTCAGAGCTGACCGGAGTCCCTGCGCTCGCGAGCCTCGCGATAATGCGCGACGTCGGTTTCGAGCTTCTTCGCCGCATCGACTTTTTCTTTCTGGCGGCGCTCGATGTAGTGACGGAGTGTTTCGGCGCTCTTGCGCAGCGTCTCGATCTGCTTGGTCAGGTCCGCCGGAACGGCCTTGCCATTGCGTTCGATTGTGGCCGCATGTCCGAGATTGTCGCTGAGCGCTCGTTCCTGACCGTTCAAGCTGTTTGTCGCGGCGACAATCGCTTGTTCGAGGCTGTCGACCTGTGCCTGACGCGCCCGGACCAGGTCTTTTTCCGTCGGGAAAGCTGCCAACAGCCGGCGATCGGCTTCAGCCTGCCGGTCGGCCTCGAGTTTCGCGGCGGCTGCTGCGGCGGCCGCCGCGTCGGCATCAGCACGCTCGGCATCGGTCCTTGCCCGATCGATGTGCCTGAGTACGAGGCCTTTGTCGTTGACGATGTCATAACCGGCCTGTATGGCATCGCTCGTCAACGTGTCGGAGTAGTGCACATCCCCCGACGCATCATGCCAACGGTACTGTTTGTGCCCGGACGGATCGGCGAAGCAGGCCGAGCCCGTGGCCAACGCCAGCAACAGTGCGGCCAAATTCGCGGTGATCGAGCGCATACCGTTACCTCGACGAGTTCGCTGTCCAGTATATGCGACGGCCGTGATGGTTGCAGGCGCAGGAGCTCATGCGGCAACCCCATAGCGGATGCGGTAGGCCTGCAATGCGGCGCGATGAGCCTGCAGTTCGGCCATCTCGTCGACGAGGACCAGCAGCTCCTCCAGTCGCGCCACGGCGATGACCGGAATGCCGAATTCCGCCTGCACTTCCTGCGCGGCGGACAACGAGCCCTGGCCGCGTTCCTGGCGATCCAGCGCAATCAGCACGCCGGCTGCCGTGGCCCCTTGCGAACGGATCAGCGCCAGGGATTGCCGGATCGCCGTACCGGCCGTGATGACGTCGTCGACAATCAGGACATTGCCCTGCAGCGGAGCGCCGATCAGCAACCCGCCTTCGCCGTGCGTCTTGGCTTCCTTGCGGTCGAACGCGAATGGCACATCGCGAGCGTGTGTTTCGGCCAGTGCAATAGCCGCCGTGGCTGCCAGCGCGATGCCCTTGTAGGCCGGGCCGAACAGCATGTCGAACGCGATCCCCGAACTGATCGCAGCGTGCGCATAGGCTCGGCCGACCCGGGCCAGCGCGCTGCCCGAATCGAATAGCCCGGCGTTGAAGAAGTACGGACTGACCCGTCCCGACTTCAGCGTAAATTCGCCAAAGCGCAAGGCCTTGCGCTGCAGGGCGAGTTCGAGGAAGTCGCGTTGATAGGGTTGCATGCGCGTGGCTGAGGGCTGAGGGCTGAGGGCTAGGTTGCCCCAATCCCTGCGCCGCGCGCAATGTCGAATCGCCGGACGAGCGGATTCGCGCCAAAATCGGCTAGGCTTCAGCCCTCAGCCCTCAGCCCTCAGCCCTCAGCCCTCGATGCGCATCATCAGTTTCAACGCCAACGGCATCCGCTCCGCGGCCAACAAGGATTTCTTCGCCTGGCTGAGGAAACAGAAGGCCGACGTCGTTTGCCTGCAGGAAACCAAGGCGCAGGAGGATCAGCTGTCCGATCCGGCGTTCCGGCCCGACGGCCACCACTGTTTCTACCGCGACGCGACGACGAAGAAGGGCTATAGCGGCGTCGCGATTTACTCCAGGCGCGAGCCCGACGAGGTGCGCACGAAACTCGGATGGGCGCCGTTCGACGATGAAGGGCGCTATCTGGAAGCGCGCTACGGCAACCTGAGCGTCGTATCGCTGTACGTGCCGTCGGGCTCTTCCGGCGAGGAACGCCAGAAGTTCAAGTTCAAGGTCATGGACTGGATCGCGCCGATCTTCGCCGAGTGGCTGGCGAGCGGCCGCGATTACGTGATTTGCGGTGACTGGAACATCGTCCACACGCGCAACGACATCAAGAACTGGACGTCGAACCAGAAGAACTCCGGCTGCCTGCCCGAGGAACGCGCCTGGCTCGGCAGCCTGTTCGAGAGCGGCTGGGTCGACAGCTTCCGCGCGCTGAAACCCGACGCGGTCGAATATACCTGGTGGTCGAACCGCGGCGCTGCACGCGCCAACAACGTTGGCTGGCGCATCGACTACCAGATCGTCTCGCCCGCGCTGCGTGCGCGGCTCAAGGGCTGCACGATCACGCCGTCGCCGCGGTTTTCCGATCACGCGCCGTATGCGGTCGACTACGCCGATGAATTGCCGGCGCAAGCGCCCGCGAGGCGGCGCTGACGAGCATGATCTCGACTGGCTGATGTTCACTCCGGACGGCAAGCAGCGCGCGCGCACGCTGACGGCGATCACACTGCTGGGCTTTTCTTCCGGCCTGCCGCTGGCGCTGTCGGCATCGACGCTCGAAGCCTGGTGTGCCGTCAGCGGGCTCAGTCTCAAGACGATCGGCGTGCTGAAGCTGGTCGCGTTCGCCTATGTGTTCAAGTTTCTCTGGGCCGCGCTCGTCGACCGCTACACGCTGCCTGGCGTCGGCCGCCGCCGCAGCTGGATGTTCGCGATGCAGGTCGCGATCATCGCCGCACTCGTCGGAATCGCCGGCCTTTCTCCCTCGACATCGCTGCTGGCAATCGCTTTCCTGGCGATGTTGCTTGCGGCGTTTTCGGCCACGCAGGACATAGCAGTCGACGCCTATCGCGCCGATCAGTTGCTGCCGCAGGATCGCGGCCTGGGCGCCGCCTTCGGCGTTGCCGGGTACCGCGCAGCCATGGTCGTGTCGGGAGGCCTGGCACTGATCCTTGCCGACTACGCCGGCTTCCGCTTCGCCTACCTGGCGATGGCGGTCCTGATGGGCATCGGTCTGATCGGTACGGCGATCGCGCCGGAGCAGATCACGCCGCCGGCCGGCAAGAGCCTGCTGGATACCTATCTGCAAGCGGTGCGCGAATTGCTGGGCCGGACGCAAATCTGGCACTGGCTGGTCCTGATACTTGTATACAAACTCGGCAACGCGTTTGCGTTGAGCTTGTCGAGCACTTTCCTGCTGCGCGGCGCCGGCTACGCGCTGAGCGATGTCGGCTGGGTCAACAAGGTTTTCGGATTGGGCGCGACCCTGATCGGTGCGTTCGCCGGCGGATTGTTGCTCGAACGCTGGTCGCTGTGGCGCGCATTGCTCGTGTTCGGCGCACTCCAGGGCCTCGGCGCACTGGGCTTTCTCGCGATCGCGCTCGGGTGGCACGGCTTCGCCGCGCTGATCGTCGCGGTCGGCGCAGAGAATCTGACGTCGGGACTCGGCACAGGTGCCTTCGTCGCCCTGCTGATGGCATTGTGCGACCGGCGCTTCAGCGCGACCCAGTACGCCGTTTTCAGCGCACTGGATTCCGCCGGACGCGTCTTCATTGGCCCCCTGGCCGGGTTTGTCGCCGCGGATTACGGCTGGCCGACCTACTTTGTCCTGAGCCTGGCCTGCGCGTTGCCGGGACTGTTCATGCTGGTGCTTTTGCGTCCACAGTTCGCCAGGTTCGACCGGTTGCCGGTTGCCGCGGCGACGCCGGTCTAGCGGCCGGGGCGGCGGCCGCGTGAATTCGTCGCCGTTTGCTGCCAGAATTGATTCGCACAGGCAACCGAGCGGATCACGTGCCCGACATACTCGTTCGGAACATCGACGACGCCATCGCCGAGCGCATCAAGGCGATCGCGCGCGAGCGTGAGTGGTCGATCAACGACGTGATCGTCCATCTGCTGCGCCAGAGCCTGGGTCTGGCCGACGACGACATCTTTCGCCGCGAGATGCACGACATCGCCGTGATCGGCGGCACCTGGGATTCGCGCGAGACCAAGGCGTTTCGCAGCGCCGTCGAGGCCTTCGAGAAGATCGACGGTCAGCCGCTGTTCGAATCGGGTCCGAGCGAAAAGAAACCGGACGATCAGGCGCCGAAGTAGATTCCGCCGAGCACGCGCGGACCGCGTGCGCCGGTCACGCTGGAAACGCCCGGGGCGGAACGCCCGAGCATGCGCTCGCGCGCGAGCCACGCGAACAGCATTGCTTCGACGAAATCCGGATCGATCCCGCGCACCGCGGTGCTGCGCACCGGCAGCGGCGCGAGCGCGCCGGCCAAAGCGTTCATCAGCGCGCCATTGTGGACGCCGCCGCCGCACACGAGCACTTCGCTCGCGCCCGGAGCGTGGGTCCGGATCGCATCGGCGACCGTGCGCACGGTGAGCTCGAGCAGCGTCGCCTGCACATCGGCCGGCGCAATGTCGCCGCCATCCAGGTGCTGCTCCAGCCAGCGCAGGTGGAATATCTCGCGCCCGGTGCTCTTCGGCGGCGGCGCCTGAAAGTACGGATCGGCCAGCAGGCGTGCCAGCAGCGCCTGGTTGGTTCGTCCGGACGCCGCGAATCTGCCGTCGGCATCGAATCCGACACCACGATGGCGCTGCGCCCATGCGTCAAGCAGGCAGCTGGCCGGGCCGGTGTCGAAGCCGAGGATCGGCGCCGCGGAGCGTTCCGGCAACAGCGTGATGTTGGCGATGCCGCCGAGATTGAGCACGACGTGCGAAGCGCCGTCCGAGCCGAGCATCGCCGCATGGAACGCCGGCGCCAGCGGAGCGCCCTGTCCGCCGGCAGCCATGTCGCGTCGGCGGAAATCGGCGACGGTGACGATGCCGGTCGCCTCGGCGATGACGCTCGGATCGCCGAGCTGCAACGTGTAGGGAACGGTCGTGGCCGGACGATGGCGTACGGTTTGCCCATGCGAGCCGAGCGCGTGCACGTCACCGGGGGTAACGCCATGGCCAGCCAGCACGCGCAGTGCGGCGGCGGCGAATGCGCGCGCGATTTCGACGTCGAGCGCGCCGAGCTCGTCGAGCGCGATACGGCCATCGCCCTGAGCCAGGCCAAGGATGCGTTGGCGCAGGTCATCAGGGTAGGCGCAGGTCGCGCTTGCGTGCAGCCGCGGCGCGGGCGCGAAACTGGCCAGCGCGACGTCGATGCCGTCGGCGCTGGTTCCGGAGATCAGTCCGAGGTAAAGCTCGGGTGCGCCGGCCACTCTTACTTCGCCAGCGCGACTTGCGTGGCCTCGAGCGTCTTGAGCTTGGCCAGCATTGGCTGGGTCTGACCGTGGAAACGCGCCAGTTCGACCTGCGGCAGCGGTTCGGCCTTCGGCAGCGTCACGCTGAGCGGGTCGCGATGCGTGCCGTCGATGCGGAATTCATAGTGCAGATGGGGGCCGGTCGCCATGCCGGTCATGCCGACGTAGCCGATCGTCTGGCCCTGGCTGACATGCTGGCCGTCGCGGATCGACGCGAACCGCGACATGTGGCCGTACAGCGTGCTGTAGTGACCGCCATGCTGCAGTATCACGACGTTGCCGTAGCCGTTCTGCCAGCCGCGGAACGTGATCTTGCCGTCGCCGGCGGCGTGAATCGGCGTGCCGCTCGCCGCGGCATAGTCGACGCCGCGATGCGCGCGCATCGTGCCGAGGATCGGGTGCATGCGCCCGGCCGTGAACATCGACGAAATCCGCGTGAATTCGACCGGCGTGCGCAAAAACGCCTTGCGCAGCGGGCGGCCGTCGTCGCTGTAGAACATCGTGTTGCCGGCGCTATCGGTGTAGCGGAACGCGCTGTAACGCTTGCCGCGGTTGATGAACGTCGCGCCGACGATCTCGCCGTCGCGCAGGCGTTCGCCTTCGCGGTAGACCTCGTCGTAGATCACGGTGAAGCTGTCGCCCTGGCGCAGGTCCTGGGCGAAGTCGATGTCGTAGCCGAAAGCGTTGGCGAGCTTGAGCACCATCGAATCGCTCATGCCGGCCTGGGCTCCGGCATCGAACAGCGAGTGCTCGACGATTCCGTGTGCAACGTGCGTGCGCCGCTCGATCAGGCGATCGACGGTGCGCTGATGCATGCCGTCCGCATCGAACGAAACGACGATACGGGTGTGATCGTCCCGGTCGAAACGCAGTCCGCGCAGCGCGCCGTCGGCCGCGCGCAAGAAAGCGAATTCGTCGCCCGGATGCACGTTCTTCAGCGCGGAAGCATTGGCGCCGTTGCCGAGCAGTTGCTGAAGAATTCCCGGATTCACGCCGTTCTGATGGAAAATGTCGCCGACCGTCTGGCCGGAGCGAACGCTTACCACGCTCCACGAGCCGGTATCATCGACGGCATCGAGCGTTGCCGTTGCGGTATCCTCCAGGGCCGTCGCCGCCGGATCCTGCGTCAGCGTGGGAACCGGCAGATCGAGCGTCGTCACCGGCGTGTCGGGGGAGCGCGTCGCGCTGGCGCCACTGGGAACGATTGCGCCAACGACAATGACCGCCGCGCAGGCGATCCCGGCAAGCACCCAGTGCTCGCGCCGCCACGAGGCCGGCGCGGCAACGGCGTGCTGCAGGCGGCGGCTTATGTTATTTGTATAGATGTGGATATAGACGCGTTGTGCGCCTCGCCACGCACGCAGCGCGGCGCGAATGACCGGGGATGACGAATCGCTGTTTCTGGTCACAAGGGAATTCCCACAAAACGCGGCGTAACATATCGGCTCCCCACAGGCCCGTCAACGCTGATTGCAGCAAGGTTTGCGGCACGTCAAACATCTAACGAATAATTAACGGCAAGTGGTTAATCCGCACGACTCCGGCGCGCGGCGCGCAGGTAAATCCAGAGGTAGGAATGAACGACATCGACAAGGCGCTCGACGTGATTGGTCGCGGCGCGGAAGAAATCATCAAGCGCGAAGATCTGCTCGCGCGGCTAAAGCTCGGCCGCCCGCTGCGGGTCAAGGCCGGCTTCGATCCGACCGCGCCGGACCTGCATCTGGGCCACACCGTCTTGCTCAACAAGATGCGCCAGTTCCAGGATCTGGGACATCAGGTGATTTTCCTGATCGGCGATTTCACCGGCATGATCGGCGACCCGAGCGGCAAGAATGCAACACGCAAGCCGCTCACGCGCGAAGACGTGCAGGCCAATGCCGAGACCTACGCGGCGCAGGTCTACAAGGTGCTCGATCGCGAACGCACGGAATTGCGCTTCAACTCCGAATGGTTCGGCGCGATGAGCGCTGCCGACATGATCAAGCTGGCGGCGAAGCACACGGTCGCGCGCATGCTCGAGCGCGACGATTTCGACAAGCGCTATAAAAGCGGACAGCCGATCGCCATCCACGAATTCCTGTATCCGCTCGTGCAGGGCTACGACTCGGTCGCGCTGAAGGCCGACGTCGAGCTCGGCGGCACCGACCAGAAGTTCAACCTGCTGGTCGGCCGGCAACTGCAGGAGGACGTCGGCCAGCCGCCGCAGATCGTTCTGACGATGCCGCTGCTCGAGGGCACCGACGGCGTCAACAAGATGTCGAAGTCGCTCGGCAACTACATCGGCATCAACGAGCCGCCGAACGAGATCTTCGGCAAGGTCATGCGCCTGTCGGACGACCTGATGTGGCGTTATTACGAGCTGCTTTCCTTCTCGAAGTCCCTGGAGGACCTGAAGCAGATGCGTCAGGCCGTGCTGGCGGGCAGGAATCCGCGCGACTACAAGATGGAACTGGCCAGCGAACTGACCGCGCGCTTCCACGGCGAACCGGCCGCCCAGGCGGCGGTCGCGCACTGGAACGAAGTCGTTCAGGGTGGGGGCGTTCCGCGGGACATACCGGTTATCGATGTCGCGGTGCCGACCGGCGGAATCCGCATCGGCGCGCTCTTGAAGGCGGCAGGCCTGGCGTCCAGTACGTCCGAAGCGCTACGCAAGCTCAACGAGCGGGCCGTGCGCGTCGACGGCAACGTCGTCGACGACCGCGAATTGACGTTGCAGGTCGGCGCCGAGCTTCTGTTGCAACTCGGCAAGCGCGGCTACGCTCGAGTGCGTCTGATTTCAGGCTGAGCGAACGCTCTAAAACCGGTTCGCAAATGTCGTTGACGAACCCGGACCGAGATGTATAATACGCGGCTCCCTCGGGCGAAACGCTCGTGGGCTACCGGATGCCAATCTGGTGCGAATCGGATCTTTGACAGTGTGCGCAGGTGACTTGTGTGGGCGCCTTGGGATGGATGCAAGTCCATCGAATCAAGAGCGTCCCAAGCCTCGAAACCTGGGTCCTAACCGGATCTTGGAATCGTAATTTGAGTAATCAAAGTAGCTTAGGTCACTCTCTAAAGTTTTGGTGGAAGGAAACGCAAGTTTCCGGAAGCCTGCAAGTTCAACTGAAGAGTTTGATCCTGGCTCAGAGTGAACGCTGGCGGCATGCCTAACACATGCAAGTCGAACGGTAACAGGCCCGCAAGGGTGCTGACGAGTGGCGGACGGGTGAGGAATACATCGGAATCTGCCCGGT